>DATJOZ010000055.1:0-62358 GCA_035506655.1 Gaiellaceae bacterium | reverse complement strand
CGGGTTCGTCGTGTCGTACATCCAGCTCGCGGTCGCCGCCGAGGTGGCGGTGTTCGTCAGGTTGTCGATCGTCTCGACGGTCGCGGTGTAGTTGTGGCCGTCGGTGAGGTTGCTCCCGGCGAGCGAGTAGCTCCAGCTCGTCGTGCCGGTCGCGGTGACGTAGTTGGGGCAGGCGGCGGTGAAGCTCGAGCCGTTCCAGCAGCTGGAGCCGCCGACGGTCGTGTCCTGGATCGAGAGCTTCACCGCGTTGACGCCCGAGTCGCTGTCGGACGACGTACCGGTGAGCGACCCGGTCCAGCCGGAGCTGTTGTAGTACGCAGCGGACGGGAACGTGACCGCCGCCGTCGGCGCGGTGTTGTCGTTCACGAACGTGAGCGTCGTCGTCGCCGTGTTGCCGGCGGCGTCCGACCCGACGACGCCTTCGGTCGGCCCGCTCGTCGTCCCCGCGGTCCAGGAGAAGTTGTTCGTCGTGACGTACGGCCCGCCGGCAGGAGTCGTGACGGTCTGCGCCGTGTGCGTCCAGCCCGTCGTCGTCCCGCCGAGCGCGGGGAACGACGCCTGCGCCGCGCCGCTGAAGCTGTCCGAGACCGCGTCCTGAAGCTGGAAGTTGCCCGCCGCGATGCCGCGGTAGTAGAGGTTCGTCCCCGAGAGGAAGGCGTTGCCGGCGCCGACCGACGCGATGGTGAGCGCGTTCGTCGGGTTCGTGGTGTCGTACTTCCACGTGGCCGTGGTTGCCGCGTTGTCGGTGTTCGTGAGGTTGTCGATCGTCTGAACGGTCGCGGTGTAGCTGTGGCCGTCGGTGAGATTGCTCCCGGCCAGCGAGTAGCTCCAGCTCGTCGTGCCCGTCGCGGTCACGTAGTTCGGGCAGGCGGCGGTGAAGCTCGAGCCGTTCCAGCAGCTCGAGCCGCCGACCGTCGTGTCCTGGATCGAGACCTTCACCGCGTTGACGCCGGAGCCGCCGTCGGACGCCGTGCCGGTCAGCGACCCGGTCCAGCCTGCGGCGTTGTACGCCGCCGCACTCGGGAACGTGACCGCGGCGGTCGGCGCGGTCGAGTCGTTCACGAACGTGAGCGTCGTCGTCGCGCTGTTCGTCGCGTTGTCGGAGCCGACCACGCCTTCGGTCGGCCCGCTTGTCGTCCCGGCCGTCCACGAGAAGTTGTTCGTCGTGACGTACGGCCCGCCCGCAGGAGTCGTGACGGTCTGCGTCGTGTGCGTCCAGCCCGTCGTCGTCCCGCCGAGCGCCGGGAACTGGGCCGATGCCGGTCCCGACCCGGAGTCCGACACGGCGTCCTGGAGCTGGAAGTTCCCGGCGGCGACGCCGCGGTAGTAGAGGTTCGTGCCGGAGAGGAACGCGTTGCCGGCACCGACGGACGCGATCGTGATCGTGTTCGTCGGGTTCACGGTGTCGAGTGCCAGTGTCATCAGCTGGCCGATGTTCACCGCTGCCGCCGTCCCGGTGGCCGCCTTCGTACCCGTCGCCCCGGTTGCGGTGGTCGTCGCGGTCGCGAGCTCGGAGGTCGCTCGCGTGTTGGCGGCGCCGCCCGTGGCCGCGTTGTCCCACCGCTCCGTGAAGGTGGGCGTACCGCCCGGCGGCGTCCAGAAGTTCGCCGCGCCGTTGGCCGAGCCGAAGGAACCGACGAGGAGGTTGCCGATCGTCCCGTTCGTGATCGACGGCGCGGTCACGGTCGTGCTCGACGCGTTGTTCTGTCCGTTGCTCGCGTCGATCGGCGACGCGTCGTTCACGCCGAAGAAGGCCGCGATCCCGCCTGCCGCTTTTTGCGAGCTCGTCGTCGCACAGCCTGCCGTCGTGCCGAACGTGAAGACGTAGTTCGTCGCCGACACGTCGGACGCGGTCGCGACCTTCCAGAACGTCTCCTGGTGGAGCACCGTGGTGCTGTTGTTCGAGATGAAGCTGGTCCACGTGCCGGTTACGGTGGGCGGACAGATCGCGACGTTCGTGCCGCCGCGAACTGCGATCGTCGCGATCATCAGGTCGTTCAGCGCGAGCCCGGCCGGCTTCGTGATCGTGATCGTCGTCGCGCCCCCGCCGGAGTTCGCGCTCTGGGCGCTACGGAACGACGCGGTCGACGGGTCGACGACGTAGGGGAGGGGGAGCGTCGCGTCGTCGACGCCGAGCGTCAGCCACCAGGAGCCGCGGCGCCTCTCGAGACCCCAGCCGAGCCCCGCCGGCGTGACGTTCCGGCCGTGCGCGTCGTAGATCGCGAGCGGCGCGATCCGGAAGCCGGCGACGACGTGCGGCGGCGAGACGAGCACGCTTCCGTCGGGCCGGAGCGTCGGAGTGAGCTTCCCGGTGTCGAGCCGCCACCGCCAGGTCCGCGTGCCGAGATGTCTGTCGACGACGAGGTACTGCTCGCCGCCGTCGACCGCGCCGCCGAGGACGATCGCTTCGTGGCCGAACGGGCGTGCGCGCGAGGTTCCGTTCTCGAAGCGCCGCCACCCCTTCGCGCCCCGCTGCGTCTGCGTCAGCCGGACGCGTCCGGCCGCGCTCGACACCTCGAAGCCCGACGGGAGGATCCGCGCCGTCGTCCCCGGCGCGACGTTCGTCTTCAGCCGCGCGCCGGGCGTGCGCGGGCCGAGCGCTCTTTGCACGAACGACGGGACCGCGGTGCGGTCGACCCGTCCGCCGTGGTGGAGGGCGAGCAGCAGCGCCCCCGCTCCGAGGAGCGCGGCGAGCGCAGCGAACACGGGAACGAGTCGGGATCGGCGCACGCGGAATCTGCCCGCAAACGGACCGCCCCCGACCGTCGGGGAGGGTAACAGCGGAACTCGCCCTCGTCTTTCGCTCGCCAAGCCTGCTCCCTAGACTCTTCGCGCGCGCGTGCGCGCGATCCTTATTCGTTGTGGTTCGCTGCTTAGATCGTCGTTTCCGCCTCGAAGTTCGATAACCACATCGGCTTCCGATCCGGTTTTCCCTGCAAACGTTTCGCCCTGCTCGAAAAGATCCCCCCAACGGGGGGTGCCCCGGAGAAGGGCAAACGGGGCAGAACTGAGGCTCGACTGGAGGTCGAGGGTTGGCGAAAAGAGCAGTTCTGAGCCTGCGTCGGCGCCTCGCTGCCGCCGTCTCGGACGCCGCCTCGACGCGCGCGCGCCGAGCGCTCGCGCGCGAGGATCGCGACCGCCTCGCGCGCTTCGCGCGGCTCGCGCCGGAGCTCGCGGAACGCCACCGCGCGCTCGCCGGAGCGGCGCCCGCGGCCACCGCGCCGTGGTCCGGCTACGCCGCCGAGCTCGAGCGCGCGCTGCTCCCGGTCCCGCCGTCGGACTTCTTGCGTCTGCCGGTCGTCGCGGCGACGATGCTGCCGCACTCGACGCGCGCACGCCGGCTCCAGCTCGAGTACCTCCGCGGCCGGCGCGCCGGCGGTGAGCTCGCGCGGCTCCTGCGCGAGGACGCGGTCGGCGATCCGGTCCTCGTGCGCCCGTACCCGACGTCCGCGAACCGGGTGCACGTGCTCGCGCACGTCGAGCGCTTCGCGGAGGCGACACGCGTCGAGCCGGCGTCCGTCGCGTCGGTCGTCGAATGGGGCGGCGGCTACGGGGCGCTCTGCCGCGCGTGGCGACTCCTCGGCGGCGCGACCTACACGATCCTCGACCTGCCGATCGCGTCGTGCCTCCAGTGGCTCTTCCTCGCGTCGGTCCTCGGCGAGGACGCGGTCGTGCTCCACGACGCGCCGGGCGAGCCCGTACTCGGCCTCGTGAACCTCATGCCGGCCGACCCCTCTGCGCCCGTCTCAGCCGACGTCTTCGTCTCGACCTGGGCGCTGAGCGAGTCGCCGCCGGAGCTCCAGGACGCCGTCGCCGCCGGCGGCTTCTTCGGTGCGCGCCACCTGCTCCTCGCGTACCGGCGCGACGCACGCGACTTCCCCGGATCCGCCCACTTCGACACGGTCGCGCTCCACGCGGGCGCGCAGGTCGAGCCCGTGCTCGGCTACCGCGCCTCCACGTACGCGTTCCGCTAGCGCGGGATCGTGACGTACCCGGAGTCCGAGTCCCCGGTGTAGTACGCGTCGCCCGGCCACGAGGCGGTGGCCTTGTACTTCCCGGGCGAGAGCGCGAGCTTGCCGGTCGTCGCGACCCCCTGCGAGTTCGTCGTCGCGGTCGTCGTGATCGAGCCGACGGTGAACGTGACCGTCCTGCCGGCGAGCGGCTTGTCGTCGTCGCCGACGAGCTTCGCGCTCACCTGCGGCGTCTTCGCGTTACAGGAGCCCGTCGTGATCTCGATCTCCGACGACGCCTTCTGGATCGTGAACGTCCCGCTCGCGCTCGCCGGCAGGTACGTCGACGTCCCCGCGAAGGTCGCCGTGAGCGGCACGGAGCCCGGCGTCTGGTTCAGCTTCACCTGGCAGCTCGCCGAGCCGGACGAGTTCGTCGTCGCGGTGCAGCTCTGCGTCCCGACCTTCAGCACGACGGTCTGGCCCGAGAGCGGGGACGACCCGGCCTTCAGCGTCGCGGACAGCGTCACCGTGTGGCCGTAGGTTCCCTTCGTCGCGCCGGTCAGTGTGATCGTCGTCGCCGTCCCGGTCGCCTGCGTCACCGACGAGTGGTTCCCCGCGACGTCGTATGCCGTCGCGGTGATCGCGGTCGTGCCCGCCGGGAGCGACGAGGCCGGGATCGAGAAGCCGCTCGTCTGCGAACCGAGCGCGACCGTCCCCGACGGCGTCGTCGCGGTGAACGAGACGTGGTCGATCCCAGAGCCGCCGTCGGTGGCCGTGAACCTGTAGGCGCCGCTCGTGAAGCCGGCGAAGGAGACGACCGGCGCGATCGTGTCGACCTTGAAGCTCCGCGTCACGTTCGTCGCCGCGTTGTGCTGCGTGTCGAACGCGCCGTACGTGAACGTGTGCTGGCCCTCGGGCACGGTCACCGTCTGCGGCGAGCCCGTGTACGGATGCCCCGTCGTCGATCCGTCGAAGCCGTAGATGAGCGTCGCCGGCCCGCCGATGCCGTTGCACGCGTTGACGGAGACAGTCGGATGCGTGACGTACCAGCCGTGGAGCCCGTCGGGCTGCAGCGGCGCCGCGACCGTGCTCGCGACGACCGCCGGCGTGACGTACTCGGTCGACGAGAGCTGGGTCTGTGGCCCGCCGCCCGCGACCCAGACCTGGTGGCCGACGAACGCGGCGGCGAAGTCGGCGCGCGGCTGGAGGAGCGGCGGCCCGGGGATCCAGCGGTTGTCGACCGGGTCGTAGACCTCGACGACGCTCGTCGACGGGCCGAACGCGACGTCGTTCGTCGGGTTGCCCGGCGTGTTCGGCTCGAGCGGCTTCTGCAGCAGGCCGCCGATCGCGTACAGCGCGCAACCGGCGTGGATCGCCGTGAGCGAGTAGCGGCCCGTCGGCATCGGCGCGCCGAGCGACCACGAGTCGGTCGCCGGGTCGTAGATCTGCGTGATGTTCGTCACCGAGCCGTCGAGGCAGTCGGCGAACCACGGAACGCCGTCGAAGCCGCCACGGACGCACGCGACGCCGCCGAAGAGATAGATGCGCCCGTCGTTACCCGTCGCGACGCCCGGGTCGGCGACCGGAGTCGGAGGCGGCGTGATCGGCAGCCACTTCGTCTCGTCGGCGCTGAGCTTCCACGCCTCGTCGTAGATGTGCGAGCGGCCGGGGCCGGGGACGCCGCGCCCGTTGAACGCGTACAACGTGCCGGCGGCGTTCACGAACGAGGGATGGATCAGCGACAGCGTGTCCTCGTTCACGACGACGGGACCGGTCGTCCACGTGCTCGTGCCCGGGTCGTAGATCTCGGTCGTGCGCTGCGGCGGCTGGTTGTTCACGCCGACCGGCAGGCCGACCGACATGATCCAGAAGCGGCCGTTGAGGAACGCGCTGCCCTCCTCCATCGTCGCGAACGGCGCGTGGCCCGCCTGCAGCGTGAACTCGTCCTGGCCGTGGTACGGGTCGAACGCGTAGATCGACCCGTTGAGGTCGTTGCCGGTCACGTACATCGACCCGTTGAAGTCCGCGGCGGTGAACCCGCTCCACGGCTTCGGGAGGTTCGGCCCGTACTGCCACTGGATCGAGTCCGTGTTCACGAACGGCCCGGTCGTCGTGAACGTCTGGTCGGCGCCCGTCGTCGTGCCGTAGCCGTTCGTCGCGACGATCTGGAAGTGGTACGTCGTGAGCGGGAGGAGCCCGGAGATCGTCACCGGGTCGACCGTGCTCGAGCCGCCGGTCGCGCCCGGCAGCGGATCGCCCGTGACGGTGCCGCCGGTGTACGCGGTCGTCGTTCCCCAGTTCACGACCCACGTCGTGTTCGAGCCCTTCGTGTCGATCGTCCCGCCGAGCACTGCGCGCGACGCGCGCACGAGCGTCGGTGCGATCGTCGCGGTCGGGCACTTGCCGAACGCGCACGCGTTCCCGGTCGTGAACGACGTTGCGGGACCGGTCACCGGCCCCTGGCCGTTGTCGGCGACGATGCGCACCTGGTATTGCGTGAGCTGCGTGAGGCCGTTGAGCGTCACGTCGAGCTCGGTCGCCTGCGTGTTGTCGCCCGGCATGCTGCCCGTCGCGGCGGGCGACCACGTCGCGCCGTTGTCGGACGAGAGCTCGAGCGTCCACGTCGTCGGCTGCCCGCGCGTGCCGACATGGCCGATCACGTACGCGCTCGAGTCGGTCACGTTGGTCACCGTCGGCTGCCGCGGGTCGGCGCAGAGGTTCTGCGCGCACGGATCCTGCGTCGTGAACGTCCCGGTCGCGCTCGCGGTGCCGTTCACGTTCGTCGCGCTGAGCTGCCAGTTGTAGGCCGAGTTGCCGGTGAGGCCGAGCGCCTGCGCCGACACGACGGTCGGGCCCGACGCGCCGGGCACGACGCCCGAGCCGACGACCTGCGGCGGCTGCGCGCCGGTCCAGACGGAGATCGTCCACGTCGTGTCGAACGTGCCGGTCGAGACGGTGCCGAAGACCGTCGCAGAGTTCGGGCCGACCGCGGCGACCGAGGCGTCGGTCACCGTCGGGCAGTGTCCCTGGGAGCACGCGTCGACCGTCGAGAACGTCTGCAGCGGACCGTCGACCTCCTGGCCGAGCGGACCGGTCGCGATCACCTGCACGTCGTACTGCGTGCTCGGCTGCAGGCCGGTGAGCGTCGCGCTGTGCGAGACGAACGAGCCCGCCGCGATCGCGTCCGGGCCGGGCTGCGAGTGGTCGAGCGCGCCGCCGTGCAGGCCGTACACGAACTGCCACGTGTAGTCGCTGCCGGGCGTGCTCGCGCCGATCGCGAAGAACGTGAGCGTCGCGGTCGTGTCGGTGATGTCGCCCGGGGACGCCGGCGCGAGACCGAAGATCGTGGGGCAGTCGAGGGTGCACGTCGTCGCAGCGGACGCGTTCGTCGCGTGCGCGAGCCCGAACGCCGCGACCGCGATCGCCGCAGCGCCGAGCGCAAGCAGCCGCCGCACAGCACCGCCGTAGGTTGAGGCTTCTACCGCAGTCACCCCGTCACCCTCGTTCCCTCGTATGTCGGGCCGCCCCCCGGCGAACCCGTCGTCGCACGCTTCTGTACGGACTCTAGTCGATGTTCGGGATTTCGCCAGGGGTGAGGATCACGAGCACCGGCTTGCCGTCCGCGGTCGTCCCGCGCGTCTCGGCGCGGTAGTCCGGGACGAGCGCACGGATCGCGCGCCAGTCGTTCTCCGCGTGGTAGACGGTCAGCGCGAGCGTGGGGCGATGCTCCCGGATCGTCCCGAGTGCGCCCTCGACGAGCTCCTGCTCCGCGCCCTCGACGTCGGCCTTCACGAAGTCGGCGCGGCCGCCGTCGAGGAGCGAGTCGAGCCGGCGCAGCGGAACATCGTGTCCCGTTGCGGCGACGCGCGCGGTGAGCCCGGCGCCGGCGAGCCGCGTCGTGCCGTCCGCGGCGCCGAGCGCGCAGCGGTGCAGCTCGGCGGTCCCGTCCTCGAGCTCGGAGGCGAACGTGCGCGCGAGCGCCTCGCTGTACTCGTCCTGGGGCTCGACGAGGACGACGCGCGACGCGCCGGCCGCGAGCGCATGGCGCGCCCACAGCCCGACGGACGCGCCGCAGTCGACGACGACCGCGCCGCGCGCGATCGGCGCCCACGGCCCGTCGTATCGGTGCCACGCACGCGGGTCGTACGTGTCGCGCAGCAACGCGGCGAGCGCGTCGTGTGCGAGCGAGCGCGGGACGAAGACGACGCCGTCCGGCGTGTCGATCGCCGCGAGCGCACCGTCGACGACGCGGTAGCTCCGGAGGCTCTCGACGTAGCGGCCGCGCGCACGCTGCCACGCCTGCCGCGCCGCGTACGCGACGACGTCCGCCGACCGCGCGTGACGCAGCAGGCGCGCGCCTCCCGCGACGTCAGCCCGCGTCATGGCGATGCGCGGACGGTGCTTTCGGAGCGACGCGGAACAACGTGAAATGCGCAGTCGAGTAGACCGGCGTGAACCCGGGCTCGCCGGTCGTGAACAGGTGCGGGTACCGGTAGCGCGCGAGGTCGTTCCCCGCCGCGCTCGAGACGAGCAGGTAGTCGACCTTGCCGAACGGATCGTCCAGCGTCGCAAGCCACTGCGTGTCGCCGTGGTCGATGCGGTCGACGAACCAGTCCGGCCGTCCCGTGAGCAGCATCACGGAGAACGACTGCGCGTCGTCGGTGAGGATCGAGTCGCGCCGGTGCACGTTCCTCGTGATCCAGCCGGCCATCTGCCGCTCGGGGCCGATCCCGACGACGTAGCCGCCGATCGAGCTCGTGCCCTCCTGGTCGCCGCCCGTCGAGACGGCGCGCGTGAACGCCTGCTCGAGGAACTGGAAGCGGTACGTCTGCATCGTGTGCCACGTCATCGGCAGCGCGGCCACGAGCAGCGCGACCGACGCGAGCCAGATCGCCGCTCGCTGCCGCGGGCTCCGCGCGCTGAGCAGGAGCCATGCGATCCCGGCGATCGCGAGCGGCATCGCGCGCATGTTGTAGCGGAGCTGCAGCAGGCCGAGGTTCCCGGACGTCCAGATCAGGATCCCGGTGAAGAACGCGTTCAGCGCGATGAAGCCGGCGATCATCGCGGCCATCAGGTCGCGCCGCATCGCGAACTGGACGAGCAGCGCGACCGACACGAGGATCGTCGGCAGGAACAGGTGCCAGTTCAGCGTGACGAGCTCGCGCGCGATCGTCGCCGGCGGGATGTGACCGACGCCGACCGCCGGCGGCGGCGGTGCGTTGGTCGGCGTCGACTGCGCGAACCCCGGCGCCTGCTGCGTGAGGAAGTAGAGCGCGTTCCCGAGGATCAGCCAGTTCACGAACAGCCACAGGCCGATCGCGTAGACGACGGGCGCGAGGTACGCGACGACGCTCCCCTCGATCTCGACGCGGGCGACGTGCTGGCGGATCATCGCCGCGACGAGCGCGATCGTCATCAGCACGACCCACGTGATCACCTCGTAGCGCGACAGCACGCCGAACGAGAACGCGACCGCGGTCAGCACGATGAAGCGCGACTCGCGGGAGAGGAACCAGCGCAGGAAGAAGTAGACGCCGGCGACGAGGAACGTGAGGTACACGATCTCGCTCATCCCGTTGACGGCGTAGAAGACGATCATCGGGTTGACCGCGAAGAGCACGACGATCGGCAGCCGCAGCTTCCAACCGAGCCGCGCGAGCGCGAGCACGCGGTCGAGGAGCACGAGCAGGAGCGCCGCGAAGAACGCGGTCGTCACCGGCAACGCGACGAGCGACGTCGCGAGCGGGCGGATCCCCGCCGCCGGCAGGAACACGAGCGTCGAGAGCGGCGGCCACACGAACCCGATCGCCGCGAGCTTCGGCGGCGCGTTCCACCAGACGAAGTACGCGTGCGAGAGCCGCGCGAGCCCGTCGAACGGGATCACGTGCTGCCGGACGACGACGCGGTAGCCGAGCGCGAAGTACGCCGCGAACGAGACGCCGAAGAGCCCGAGCTCGCCGACGAACGTCCGCGACAGCCGCCACGCGTTCCGCCGCCGCTTCTCGAAGACGACCGGTGCGGGCGCGGCGACGCTCACGGCCCGGCCTCCTCACCCGGCACGAGGTCGAGTCCGTGCTCGGTCTTCTCCCAGTAGTGGGGACGGAAGACGAGCTGCGCGAGCCCCTTCCACGCGCCGATCGACATCAGCGCCCAGTAGAGCGGCGACAGGAGCGCGTACTTGACGAGGTCGTAGTAGCCGCGGCGCATTGCGCCGGCGACGTTGATGTACGTGAACGTGAAGTTCCCGATGTAGAGCCCGAACGCGGCGCAGTAGTAGACGATGCCGGGGAAGAGCTGCCGGATCCAGCCCGCCTCGGTCAGCACCCAGAGCGTCGTCAGGAGCCAGTAGAACGGGTTCAGCAGGAACGCGAAGAACGTCCCGGCGACGATGAACTGGAACGAGAAGAAGGAGCGCCAGCCGAGCTTCCGCCAGAGCCCGACCGGATGGCGCATCTGCACGAGCCACGTCTGGATGTAGCCCTTCACCCAGCGCGACCGCTGACGGATCCAGTTGTAGAGCTCGGAGTTCGCCTCCTCGAACGTCGTCGAGTCGATGATCGCGGTCTTGTAGCCGGCCTTGTGCAGGCGGATCCCGAGGTCGGCGTCCTCGGTGACGTTGAACGGGTCCCACGCGCCGATCTCGATCAGCTTCTCGCGCACGAAGTGGTTCGACGTGCCGCCGAGCGGGATCGGCGCGTCGGCCGCGTCGAGGCCCGGCATGAGGAGGTCGAACCAGTTCGAGTACTCGGTCGTGAACCAGCGTGTGAGGATGTTCTGGCCGCGGTTGTAGTAGTTGAGCTTGCACTGGATGCAGACGATGCGATCCTCCGCCTTCGCGTACGCGACGACGACCTTCTTCAGCTGGTCGGGCTCGGGGCGGTCCTCCGCGTCGTAGATCACGACGTATTTGCCCTCCGCCTGGATCAACCCGTAGTTGCACGCCTTCGGCTTCGTCTTCGGCGACGCGTCGGGGACGACGACGAGCTTGAAGTGGGGCGGCAGCTCCTCCTCGCGCAGCGCCTCGATCGTCTCCTCGTCGTCCTCCTCGACGATGAGCTTCACGTCGAGCCGCGTCCGCGGGTAGTCGAGCCGGTTCAGCGCCGTCGTGAGCCGGGGCACGACCGCTGCCTCGCGGTAGAGCGGGACGAGGATCGTGAAGACGGGCAGCGTCGTCTCGTCGAGCGCGGCGAGGTCGGCCGGCGTCACCGGCAGCTCGAGCGAGTGGCCGAGCGCGTCGTAGATCAGCTTGAACTTGTAGAGCGAGAACGACGTGTAGAAGAGGATCGAGGCGACGTTCAGGACGATCAGGGTGGTGACCGGATCGGTCACGAGGGCAAGGGCGACCAGCACCGCGATCAGCGCGAACACGGCCTTCTGCGCGAACGAGAGGACGCGGTACGCCGACTCGTCCGGGAGGCGGTTCAGGAGGTCGGCGGTCGCGATCCGGACGTAGCGGCCGGAGTACGTGCGCTGCAGCAGGCGGTCGAGCTGGCGCTGAGGCGTGACGACGATCCGCACCGGGAGGTCGGTCGAGCGGCGGAGGTCGCGCAGCGCCTCCGTGCCGAGCGCGGCGGTCGTCGCGACGTAGAGCGTGTGGCCCGAGACCGCGAGCGGCACGAAGCGGTGGCGCCGCGCGATGTGCTCGGGGACGAGCGCGAGCGCCGACGGGTCCGGCGTGTAGCGGCCGACGTCGAGCAGCGGCGCGCTGAGCTGGTCGGCGAGCGCGCCCGCGAGCTCCTGCTCCGAGAGCGCGCCGGCGAAGACGAGGATCGTGCCGAGCCGGTCGCCGGTGCGCTCCTGCACGCGCAGCGCGGAGACGAGCTCGTTCCGCGTGACGAGCCCCGTCGCGACGAGCAGCTCGCCGAGGAGGAGCTGCGTGTGCTCGTCCGGCGCGAGCTCCGCGGGGAGCGCGTCGGGGGCCGTGCCGAACGCGCGGTCGAGCGCGGCGTCGATCCGCTCCGGCTCCGCGACGACGAGCTCGACGTCGCCGGCGACGATGCGGAGGACGCGGAGCGTCACGCCGTTGAACGCGTCGCTCGTCGCGACGCGCAGCGTCTCGCCGCGTCGCTCGAGCGCGATCACACCGAGCTGCCGCGAGAGGCGCGCCGGGAGCTCCCGCGCCGCGTCGACGTCGACGCGGTCGAGCTCGACGAACGGAAGCGCGGCGCGCCGCGCGACGTCGCGGAGGTTCGCGCGCTCGCGCGGCGGCGCGGGCTCGGCGGGCTCGGGGGCGAGTTGCGGGCCGTACACGCGCGCGTGTGCGCGCGCCATCGCGTCGGGCGCGGCGAGCATCGCCCGCACCGGGCGGCGAACGAGCGAGCGCGTCGTCGCGAGCACGTCGTCCGTCGGATCGACGAACGCGACGACGAGCTCTCTGCCCTCGAGCCGGAGCGGGAGTGCGCCGAGCGTGCGCGCCGCCCACGGGCTCAGCTCGTGCGCGGCCTCCGCGTCGACGTCGTCGAGCTCCACGAACGGCAGGCCGGCGTGCGCTGCCGCGCGCTCGAAGAATGCGCTCATCGCACCGCGGTCGCGGCGTCGCGAAGCGCCTCGAGGATCTCGTCGCGCGGCGCCACCACGAGCTCGATGTCGAGCCGCGGGAAGCGGGTGCGCACGGAGTCGAGGTCCGGCTCGAGATACGCCGTCGCGACCTTCAGCGAGTCGCCGATCATGACGATCGGGCAGACGCGCTCGGCGAGCGCGAGCACGTACGGCACATAGAGCAGGAGACGCTCGTCGACGAGGAACCCGCGCAGCCCGAGGAACGGCAGGCCGCTTCTCGCCGCGAGCTCGAGCGCGAAGTCGCGGGAGGACAGCAGCCCGAGATCGAACAGCGCCTCCTCCGGACGCTCGCCCGGGCGCGCGCGCTCCGCGAGCGCCGCGCGCAGCGCCTCGCCCTCGAGCTCGCGCTGCAGCGCGACCAGCTCGGCCGGCAGCCGCTCCGTCACCGTCTCCGCGCGAGCAGTGCGTGCCTCGCCTCCGCGTCGCGGGCGTGGTGCCGCCGTCCGTCGCGCAGCTCCTCGGCGACGACGTACAGGATGTAGAACAGCCCGATCGCGAGGACCGGGACGAGGACGAACACGAAGAAGAACGCGAGGAACACCGCGAGCGCGAGGAGGATCGCGAGCGTGAGCGCAACGGGACGGTAGCGGCGGACGATGCCCATGGCCGTCCTACCGCACCGGTTGCGCGACGGTGATCTTCAGCGTCCCCGCCGTCGCCGCGACGACGTCGAACTCGTTCGGCAGCACGTCGTGGAGGAGGTCGACGACGGGCGCGGCCTCGACGAGCGTGAGCTCGATCGTCGCGCGCTCGTCGGCGAACCGCCGGATGTAGACGTCCTGCACCTTCGGCATGCGGCCGAGCGCGCGCTCGAACGTCGACAGCTCGGCGAAGTCGCCGAACGGCCCGGCGTCGACCTCGACGACGGGATCGAAGAGCCGCCCGTCGCCGTCGCCGCGCTCGCCGTCGGCGATGTCCTCGAGCGGCGCCCGCGGCGGGTCGGCCGGGAGCGGATAGTCGCCGCGCTCGATCCCGGTCACCGCCTCGTCGAGCCGCTGCGCAGCGCCGCGCGCCGCGCGCACGAGCTGCTCGCGCACGCGCAGGAGCTCGTCGATCTGGCGGCTGACCTCCTCGGCGCGGAGTGCGGACTCGGTCCGCATCGACGTCGCGCGCTCTTCGGCGGCCGCCGTGATCGCGCGCGCGCGATCACGCGCCGCCTCCTCGATCTCCGCCGCCTGCTGCTCGGCGGCGATCGTCAGACGCTGGATCTCGTGCTCGCGTGCGCGCGTCGCCTCGAGCTCGCCGCGCGAGCGCTCGAGCTCGGCGTCGAGCTTCTCGATCCACTCGCGCTGCTCGCGCGACTGCTCGCGCAGCTGGTGCAGCGCCATCCGGCCCTCCGCGAACGCAACCTCGACGTCGCGGCGCGAGTAGCCGAGAGGCCGGAGGCGGAAGCCGGGCTTGTAGTACTGCGACTCGTCGGTCATCGGTGGACGTGTTCCTCCTCGTGCGTCAAGCTTTGATCTCGACCTCGGCCCGTGCCCTCGGGGTGAACTACGCAATGAGCGATCCGATTCCTGAGCCCACACCGCACGCGGAGCCCGATCGCCTCGCGACGAGCGAGCAGGCGGCGCTGCTGCCGCGCCCGGGCTCGCTCGGCGATGCGTTCGTCGCGCTGCTCGTCCTCGTCGCCGTGCTCGGTGCGGGATTCCTCGTCGCGGGCGGCGCCGGTCGCGCGGTCGAGCTCGTCGTCGCGCTCGCGTTCGTCGCGGTCGGCTACCTCGCGAGCCGCCGCGCCGGGCTGCCGGTCGCGATCGCGGGCATCGCGGCCTTCGTCGTGCTCGAGTGGCACTACGGCCGGCTCGACGGCGGCCACTACTGGCAGCAGGCGGTCTTCTCTGCCGCGATCGGGCTCGCCGTGCTCGCCGCGGTGCACATCCGGCTGACGAGCGAGGAACGCCGCGTCGGGCTGCTCGACGCGCGCGCGGCGCTCGAGGCGCGCGACGCCGCCGACGGCGGGCTCGGCGCCCGCGGGCTGCCGCCGCTCGAGTTCGAGCTGGAGCGCGCGCGGCGTCACAACCAGCACCTCTCGCTGCTCGTGCTGCGCGCCGACGACGCGGACGACGTCGAGGTGCGGTACGGCGACGACGGCCTCCGCACCGTCCTCGCGCGGATCTCCGAGCTCCTGTCGCGCTCGCTCCGCGCGACCGACGTGCCGATGCGCGACGGGCGTGCCGGCCACCAGGTGATCCTCCCGCAGGCGGCGCCGCTCGACGCGCGCGTCGCGGCGGAGCGCGTGCGGCTCGCGATCGGCGCGGAGCGGATCGAGTTCGCTCCGGGCGAGCTCATGGATCTCTCCGTGTCGATCGGGATCGCGTCGTTCCCGGACGACGGGACGACGGGCGACGAGATCGTCCGCGCGGCGCGGCTCGCGCTCGACCGGGCGGTCGCGCTCGGCGGCAACCGGTCGGTGCTCCACTCGACCGCGGGGCCCGCGCCGCAGGGCTGGGCGCTCACGGGCGAGCCCTCGCCGTAAGAGAGGACGCGGCGAGCCGCACGGTCGCCGGGTCGATGCGGCGCGCGGCGCCGACGATCCAGCGCAGCCGCTCGGTGCGCCGTGCGCGGCGCGCATCCGCGGCCTCGTCGGCGGTGAGCGGGCGGAAGCTGCGGCCGAGCCGGCGCGCGTACTCCGTGTCGAAGGCATCGACCTCGTCCGGCGACGGCGACCAGCCGTCCGTCGAGCCGGCGTAGAGCCGTTCGAGTTGCCGCGTGAGGGTGGGCGCGTCGTGCTGCGCCTCGGCCTTCGCGCGTGCGGCGGCGCCGAATGACGCCGCGCGCGCCGCGTCGGCGAGGAGCGACGCGACCGCCTCGGCGAACGGGACGGGGTGGTCGGCGATGTGTCCGGTGACGCCCTCGTCGACCTGCTCGATCTGCGCGTTGTCGACCCACGGCGTCGACGACGTGACGACGGGGCGCGCGGCGGCCATCGCCTCCGCGATCGCGACGCTGCACGACTCGCCGATCGACGCCGCGCTGACGACGACGTCCGCGGCCGCGTGCGCGGTGAGGACGAGCTCGGCGTCGGGCGACGCGGGGACGAGCCGCACGCGGTCGAGGACGCCGAGCTCCGCGAGCCGGCGCACCGCGCGCGGTGGCGGGCCGACGAGCACGACCTGCGTCTCCGGTGCGGCCGCGAGGAGCGGCGGCACCATCTCGGCGAGCAGGTCGCGCCACTTCCGCTCGTCCGGACGGCCGACGCGGACGACGACGGGACGCGCGGGGTCGAGCCCGAGCGCGGCGCGCGCCTCCTCCCGCGCCGGCAGCGCACGCTCGAGGTCGAGCGGCCACGTCGACACGCGATGCCGGTCGTGGAACGACGGGCCCTCGAGCCCGAGCCGACGCCGGTAGCGCATCGCGCAGAACCGGCTCACGAAGAGGTGCATGTCGAACGCGCGCTCGTCGGCCGAGCCGTCGATCTGCCCGAAGACGTTCGTCTCGACGAGCCGCGGCACGCGCGCGGCGCGCGCCGCCGCGGGAACGAGCGGCTCGCAGCCGCCGCTCCGGAACACGTGGACGACGTCGGCGCCGTCGAACAGCCGCGCGAGCCGGTGCTCGTCGCCGAATGCGCACGCGACGTCGATCCCGGCCGCGCGCAGCTCGCCGCCGCGCACGCCCGGCTCCTGCACCTCGACGACGCGGACGCGCACCGCCTCCGGGTCGAACGCGAGCGCGTGCGTCGCGAGGCCCTTCTCGGTGCCACCGAGCCCGAGGGAGTTCGCCGCGAGGACGACGTCGAGGCTCATCGCGCCCTCCGTGCGCGGGCGAACTCGAGCGCGTACGCCGCGAGCGTCAGGTCGAACAGGAGCGGATAGAGCGCCCACGCCGGGTCGGGCCGCCGCCGGAATCCGTGCGCAGCGTGCGCGAGCGGGATCACCTGCGTCGCCGCCGCCGCGACGGCCGGGACGAGCCGCGCGCGCGTCGGGCGGTAGCCGCGCCGCTGCGCGGGAACGCGCGCCGCCGTCCGCCGCGCTCGCCGCCGCGCCTTCGCGAAGTACGTCGAGAGATCCGGTGCGTAGTCGTGCACGATCCCCTGCTTCACGCGCGCGAACCGGTAGCCCGCGGCCGCGAGGTCGCCGGCGACGTCGGAGTGGACGAACGGGCGGTACTGCGTCGCGAGCAGCGCGTCGCGCCGCACGAGGAACCCGTTCGACCCGAGCGGCGGCGGCCGGTCCGGGTCGACGCGAACGAGCAGCGCGTCGCCCGCGTCCTCCACCTCGACCGGCATCCCCGTCCAGCGGTCGAGATGCCACGCCCACCGGTCGGCCCAGCCGAGCTCGACCGCGAGCGGATCCGTCCCGCCCATCAGCGCGCAGAGCCGGACGACCGGCGTGTCGCCGCGCCGCCACTCGTGGAAGAGCGAGTCCGCGGCGACGACGTCCGGCGCGAGCGCGAGCGCGTCGACGAGGCGGCGGAGCCAGTCGTCCGCCGGCAGCACGTTGTCCGCGTCGAGCAGGAGCACGAGCTCGCCGGTCGCCGCCTCGACGCCGATCGCGCGCGCCGACTCCTCGTTCCGCAGCGGGTTCTCGACGACGCGCGCGCCGTGCTCCGCCGCGACGCGCAGCGTGCCGTCGCGCGAGCCGCCGTCGACGCAGATCGTCTCGACCTCGCCGTCCCAGACCTGCGCCGCGAGCGAGTCGAGCATCCGCCCGAGCGTCCGCTCGTTGTCCAGCGTCGGGACGATCGCCGAGACCTTCACGGCCGGTTCACCGAGCCGATCCGCGTCGTCACTTCCCGGTCTTTCGCGGACGCCGACGGCCGGTCGTACCACTGGAGGACGTACGCGCGGTACCAGATCGCCGCCGTGTCGCGCGCGACGCCGAGCACGTCGCGGAGGCCGATGCGCGGGTACGCGCGCTCGCGCGTCACCGTCACCGGCGCCTCGACGATCGTGTACCCGAGCCGGTGCGCGACGACGAGCGCCTCGAGGTCGTGCGCGAACCGCTTCACGAGGAGCCGCGGGACGACGCGCGAGAGCACGTCGGCGCGATAGAGCTTCAGTCCCGTCTGGGTGTCGCGCACCGGGAGCCCGAACAGCGAGCGAACGAGAAGGTAGTAGCCGCGCGAGAGAAGTCTCCGGCTCGACGGGTAGTCGACGGTCGAGTCCGGATGGAGCTTCGACCCGATCACGACGTCCGCGTCGTCCTCCACGAGTCGCGCATAGAGAAGGTCGAGCTGGGACGGGTGGATCTCGAGGTCGGCGTCGACGAAGAGGACGAGGTCGCCGGTCGCCGCGTGGGCGCCGCGAATCAGCGCCGAGCCCTTTCCCAGGTTCACCTCGTGCCCGATGATCCGCACCTCCGGCAGCCACCACGCGGCCTCGCGCGCGAGCTCGACGGTGCCGTCGTCCGACCCGTCGTCGACGAGGACGATCTCGTAGCGGCAGTCGAGCTCGTCGAGCGCCTGGACGGTCTCGCGCAGGCACTTCTGGACGCTCTCCTCCTCGTTGAACGCCGGGATGACGACCGAGACGAGGCCCGGGTGGTCGTGCACCGTCGTCATCGCGCGGCCTCGCGCTGCTCGGGGAGCGGGACGCCGGCGTAGCCGAGGAGGAAGCCGACACCGTAGACGGCGTGCGTGAGCGCGATGCCGCCGGAGACGCGGGCCCAGCGAGACGGCCGCGGGTCGGCCCCGGCGGCGGCGCACGCGGCGGCGTACACGCCGGCGGCGAGCCACCAGCCGCGCCGCGCCTCGCCGCGCGTCAGCGGGTATGCCGCGGCGGCGGCGACGAGCGCCGTCGGCGCGAAGTAGGAGAGACGGAGCGAGTTGCCGCCGATCGAGCGCGCGAACGCGCCGCGTCGGCGCGACCAGCGCCACACCTGCGTCGCGTGCCGGCGCCAGAGCGGCCGGCGGCTGTGGAAGACGACGGCGTCCGGCTCGTAGCGGATGCGCAGCCCGCGCCGCAGGAGCCGCTCGCAGAAGATCGTGTCCTCGCCGTAGCGCACCGGCGTCGCGAAACCGAGCGCGAGCGCGTCCTCCCGGCGCACGACGAGGTTCACGCTCGGCGCGTCGTCGACGTCACGCGGCTCGAGCGGCGCGTAGCGCCAGCGGTGCGGCCCGGCGACGAGCGGCGACGCGAACACCCGGCCGCTCAGCAGCTCGAGCTCGGCGTCGTCGCCGGGCGTGAGCGTCGGCCCGCACACGGCGCCGACCGTCGGGTCGTCGAGCGTGCGTGCTGCGACGTCGAGCCACGACGGATGCGGGTACGCGTCGTCGTCGATCAGGGCGACGAGGTCGCCGTGCGCCCGCTCCAATCCGGCCTGCCGCTTCTCCGAGGTCGAGCCGGCGCACGCGACGCCGACCACACCCGGGTCGAGGCCCGCCTCCTCGCGGTCGGTGACGACGATCACCTCGGGCGCGGGGTCGAGCGCGAGCAGCCGCTCGACGCACCGCCGTCCGTAGGCGTTCAGCTCGCGCGCCGGCACGATCACGGAGACGCTCATCGCGCCGTCCTCTCGTAGAGCTCGCAGAGCAGCACGAGCACTGCCGCGACCGACGCCTGCACGATCGCGAGGTCGCGCCCGCTCGCGTGGAACGCGGCGTACAGCCCGAGCTGCGTCGCGAGCGCCGCTGCAAGCACTGCCCAGAAGCGGAGCCGCGAGAGCGACAGGAAGTGGTACGCGTAGACATAGACGAGCCCGTACAGCGCCATCGCGAGCACGAGCAGCGCGAGGTACCCGCTCGCCGCGTCGTAGCCGCTCCCGAAGACGACGCGGAGGAGCAGGCCCGGGATCGCGGCCGCGACGAGCACCGCGATCGCGCCGAGCCCGCCGACGACGGTGAGACCGGCGCGAAGATGGCGCCGCTCGCGTGCGACGTCGCCGAGGGTCGCGACGCGCGGGAAGAGGACGGTCGTCGCGCCGACCGCGACGATGAGCAGCGCGCGCGCGCCGACCGACGCGGCGGAGTACGCGCCCGCCGCGTTCCCGTCGAGCGCGAGCCGCGCCGTCGGGACGTCGAGCGTCGTGAGTGCCGCGAACGCGCAGAGCGATGCGGCCGCGGCGAAGGTGTAGGGCGTCGCGACGCGCGGCGGCGGCCCCGGGGCGTGCCGCGCCGCCGCGAGCAGCGGACGCTGCGCGACGAGGACGGCGACGAGGATCGCAAGCGTCGCGACGGCGATCCCGGCCATCGCCCCGGCGACCCCGAGCCCGACCGCGGCGAGCGCGAACGCGAGCACGAAGCGGAGTCCGCTCCAGGTCACCTGTCCCGTCGCGAGGAGCGAGAACCGTCCCGTCCCCTGCAGCCCGCCCCACGCGACCGGCAGCGCCGCCGTCGCGAGGACGACGACCGCCGCCGCCACGAGCGCGCCGACGCGATGGATGTGGAACGCCGCCGAGAGCGTCGCGACGAGCACCGCGCCGGCGACGAGCGCGGCGACCGCGAAGAGCGCGACCTTCCGGAGCGTGCCGCGGACGACGGCGCCGGCCTCCGCCTCGCGGCCCTCGGCCGAGAGCGTCGCGACGTCGCGCGCCACGGACGCCTGGAGCCCGAGCGTCGGGACGGCGCAGATCGTGACGACGACGAAGAGCGAGACGAGCGCCGAGTACTCCGGCGGGTCGAGCACACGCGCCAGCGCGACTTGGAGGAGCGCCTGCAGGAGGCTGCCGACCCCGACCGCGGCGGCGATCGTCGCGCCGGACCGGAGGAGCACCCCCCGCGGGACCGGCGTCATCGGACGCCCACGCGCGGGCAGGAACGGCCCTCTATCCCAGTCGGTTGTCGCACCCATGTCCCGCAGCACCCCCTCGGCGCGCTCGCCAGAGCGCCGAGTTTCCGGTCGGAGTGTAGTTCGGTGCGGCCGGAAATCCAGGGTCTGTCCATCGCCCTACAATTCGTCCGATGGCGACCACCGAGGATCCGCGCGCCGGAGTCGGCGACGCCGGCGAGTGGCGCCGGGAGGTCTACGGGGCGACGCCGGAGCGGCAGGGCGAGCTGTTCTCGACGATGTCGGGGATCGAGAACGAGCCGCTGTACGGCCCCGGCGGGGTCGACTACGACCGCGATCTCGGCTATCCCGGCACCTATCCGTTCACCCGCGGCGTCTACCCGTCGATGTACCGCGGGCGGCTCTGGACGATGCGCCAGTTCGCCGGGTTCGGGACGCCGGAGGAGACGAACGAGCGCTTCCGCTATCTCCTCGACCACGGGCAGACGGGGCTCTCGACGGCCTTCGACATGCCCACGCTGATGGGCTACGACTCGGACCACCCGCGCTCGCTCGGCGAGGTCGGGCGCGAGGGCGTCGCGGTCGACTCGCTCGAGGACATGGAGACGCTCTTCGCCGGGATCCCGCTCGGCGCCGTCTCGACCTCGATGACGATCAACTCGCCGGCGGCGATCCTGCTCGCGTTCTATGCGTGCGTCGGGGAGGAGCAGGGCGTACCGCCCGCGGAGCTCCGCGGAACCGTCCAGACGGACATCCTCAAGGAGTACATCGCGCAGAAGGAATGGATCTTCCCGCCGGAGCCGTCGCTGCGGCTCGTCGTCGACATGATCGAGTGGTGCGCGCGCGAGATGCCCCTGATGCATCCGGTGTCGATCTCCGGCTACCACATCCGCGAGGCCGGCTCGACGGCGGCGCAGGAGCTCGCGTTCACGCTCGCCGACGGGTTCGCGTACGTCGACGCGTGCCTCGAGCGCGGGCTCGACGTCGACGACTTCGCGCCGCGCCTCTCCTTCTTCTTCAACGCGCACCTCGACTTCTTCGAGGAGATCGCGAAGTATCGCGCCGCGCGGCGGATCTGGGCCCGCGAGCTGCGCGAGCGGTACGGGGCGCAGAACCCGCGCTCGTGGCTGATGCGCTTCCACACGCAGACCGCCGGCGTCTCGCTGACCGCGCAGCAGCCCGAGGTGAACCTGATTCGGACCGCGATCGAGGCGCTCGCGGCGGTGCTCGGCGGGACGCAGTCGCTCCACACGAACTCGTTCGACGAGGCGCTCGCGCTGCCGACCGAGCACGCGGTCCGGCTCGCGCTCCGGACGCAGCAGGTGATCGCGCACGAGACCGGCGTCGTGAACACGATCGACCCGCTCGGCGGCTCCTATTACCTCGAGCAGCTGACGAACGAGCTCGAGCGGCAGGCGTACGACTACTTCGGCCGGATCGAGAAGCTCGGCGGCGTGATCCCCGCGATCAAGGACAACTTCTTCCAGCGCGAGATCGCGGAGGCGTCGTTCCGCTACCAGTCCGAGGTCGAGCGCGAGGAGCGGATCATCGTCGGCGTCAACCGCTACCAGGTCGAGGAGGAGCAGCAGGTCGAGATCCTCCGCATCGACCACGCGCTCGAGACGAAGCAGGTCGCGCGGGTGCAGGCGCTGCGCGCGCGGCGCGACTCGGCTGCGGTGGAGTCCGCGCTCGCGCGGCTGCGCGAGGACGCGGCACATCCCGACCGGAGCCTCATGCCCCCGATCCTCGACGCCGCGCGCGCGTACGTCACGATGGGCGAGATGTGCGACGCCCTCCGCGAGGTGTGGGGCGTCTGGCGGGAGACGCCCGTCTTCTGAGCGTGCGGCGGTTCCTCGACAGGTGGGCGCTCTGGATCGGCGTCGGCGTGCTCGTCGCCGGCGTGGCGGCGTACGCGGCGACGCGGATCTCGTCCGGCGGCGGCTCGTCGTCGAACGCGGCGGCGGACACGCAGACCGGGCCGGCGGTCGCGCTCGACCCGAAGGCGCGCGCGGTCGCGCAGGAGTTCGTCGCGACCGCCGTCGCGCGGAAGCACCTCGCCGAGGCGTGGAAGCTCGCCGGCCCGGAGCTGAAGACCCACATGACGCTTGCGAAGTGGCTGACGGGGACGATCCCGGTGACCCCGTACCCGGTCGGCAAGGCGCTCGCGAAGTACACCGTCGAGTCGTCGAACCCGGACGACGCGGAGCTGCGCGTCACGTTCGTCCCGCCCGTCGCGTCGAAGACGCCGTCCGGAGACTTCCTCATCACGCTGCACAGGAACGGCGGTACCTGGCTCGTCACGAGCTGGGTGCCGCGGCAGATCGTGAACGCGCCCGGCGGCTAGTCCCTAGACTTCGCGACATGACGGGGACGATCCGGGTCGTGATCGCGAAGCCCGGGCTCGACGGGCATGACCGCGGCGCGAAGATCATCGCGCGCGCGCTCCGCGACGCGGGCATGGAGGTCATCTACACCGGCCTTCACCAGACGCCGGAGCAGATCGTCGAGACGGCGATCCAGGAGGACGCGGACGCGGTCGGGATCTCGATCCTCTCGGGCGCGCACATGACGCTCGTTCCGCGGATCCTCGAGCTGCTGCGCGAGAACGGGGCGGAGGACGTCCTCGTCGTCGTCGGCGGGACGGTCCCGGCGGACGACGCGGCCGAGCTGAAGAAGCTGGGCGTCGCGGGCGTGTTCGGCCCGGGCGCGCCGACGTCGGAGATCGTCGACTTCCTCCGCGGCGCGGTCCCGGCGTGAGCATCGGCGTCGACCGCGACGGCGCGGTCGCGGTCGTCACGGTCGACCGGCAGGACGCGCTGAACGCGCTCGACGTCGCGACGCTCACCGAGCTGCGCGACGCGTTGCGCGGCGTCGCCGCCGACGACGCGGTGCGCTCCGTCGTCCTGACGGGCGCGGGGGAGAAGGCGTTCGTCGCCGGCGCCGACATCAAGTACATGGGCGGGCTCGACCCGGCCGGCGCGGCGGCATGGGGCGCGCTCGGCCACGAGACGGCGTCGCTCCTCGAGACGATGCCGAAGCCGGCGATCGCTGCCGTGAACGGGTTCGCGCTCGGCGGCGGCTGCGAGCTCGCGCTCGCCTGCGACCTCCGGTTCGCGTCGGGCCGCGCGAAGATCGGCCAGCCCGAGATCAACCTCGGGATCGTCCCGGGCTGGGGCGGCACGCAGCGCCTCGCGCGCGTCTGCGGGATCGGCGTCGCGAAGGACCTGATCTTCACCGGGCGGACGGTCGACGCCGACGAGGCGCTGCGGATCGGCCTCGTCAACGCGATCGCCGACCCGGTGCTCGAGCACGCGCTCGGCGTCGCCCGGGAGCTGGCGGCGAAGAGCCCGGTCGCCCTCGCGCTCGCGAAGCGGCTCGTCAACCTCGCGCCGGGCGCGCTCGAGGCGGAGGTCGAGGGCTTCGGCGAGCTGTTCGCGAGCGAGGACGCGAAGGAGGGCCTCGCCGCGTTCGCGGAGAAGCGCGCGCCGCGTTTTACAGGCCGCTGACGAAGGAGTCGGCGCGGTCCGGCGGAAATCGGACCGTCCGATGCCCCTCCGCTTCGTACTCGGGTGCGCCGTCGCCGCGGCGGCTCTCGCTGCCGCTGCGTCGCCTGCGCGCGCGCTGAACCCGCAGCACGCGGGTCTCCAGGTCGCGCTGCGCGCGCAGGGCCTCTACAACGGGCCGATCGACGCACTCGTCGGGCCGCGCACGGTCGCGGGGATCCGCGCGTTCCAGCGGCAGGAGGGGCTCCGGGTCACCGGGAAGGTCGACGCGCGCACGCGCCGCGCGCTCGGGCCGCTCGGGCGCCATCTCTTCGGAACGCGGCAGCTCGCCCGCGGCGAGTTCGGCTGGGACGTCGCGGTGCTCCAGTTCCTGCTCGTCCGTCACGGCGTGAAGGTGCCGGTGAACGGCTACCTCGACAAGCCGACGCTGCTCGGGCTCCGGCGCTTCCAGCGCAACGCGAAGCTCGACGTCGACGGGATCGGCGGGCCGAGGACGTTCGCGGTGCTGCGCGGCAGGCGCGTCACGGTGCACCTCGTGCAGACCGCGGTGCGCATCGTCAGGACGAAGACGCGGGTCTACGTCGTGAAGCCCGGCGACTCGCTGACCGCAATCGCGCGCGGCGCCGGCGTGTCGCTCGGCGTGCTCGCGAAGCTCAACCACGTCGACCCGGCGCGCGTGCTGGTGATCGGGAGGAAGCTGCGCGTGCCGGTTCGCGTCGAGGCGGCGGCGCCGGCGGAAGCCGAGCAGCCGCAGGCCGTCGCGATTCCCGCGACGAGCAGCACGGCGTCCGTGCGCGCGTCGCTCGACCGGTGGGCCGCGAGCTACGGGATCGACCCGAGCCTCGCGCGCGCGCTCGCCTGGATGGAGTCGGGCTACAACAACTCGCTCGTCTCGTCGGTCGGCGCGCAGGGCGTGATGCAGCTTCTGCCGACGACGTGGGACTACGTCGAGACGGTGCTGATCGGCCACCCGGTCGCGCACGACGCGGACGGCAACGTCCACGTCGGGATGGCGTACCTCCACCATCTCCTGGCGGCGTTCGGCGGCAACGAGAGCCTCGCCCTCGCCGCGTGGTACCAGGGCGAGAAGTCGGTCCGCGACGGCGGCCCGCTCGAGGTGTCGAAGGTCTTCGTCGCGAACGTCCTCGCGCTGCGCAAGCGCATGTAGCCCCGTCCGGTGTCTGACACGAAACGGCCCTTCGATGTCTGGCACCGGAGGGCCGGATGGTGTCAGACACCAAATGGGCGATCGGTGTCAGACACCGGCTCGCGCGGGCGCGGCTAGAGTCCCGGGCGATGAAGATCGCCGTCTGCGTGAAGCACGTGCCCGAAGGCGCGGCGAAGATCGATCCCGGCTCGAAGCGGCTCGACCGCTCCGGCGAGGGGGCGCTGAACCGGTTCGACGCGAACGCCGTCGAGGAGGCGCTGCGGCTCAAAGGCGACTCCGACACCGAGGTGGTCGTCGTCTCGATGGGCCCCGAGAAGGCTGCCGACTCGCTGCGCAAGGCGCTCGCGATGGGCGCCGACCGCGCCGTGCTCGTCAGCGACGACGCGGCGGCCGGCTCCGACCTCGTCGCGACGAGCCGCGTCCTCGCAAAGGCGCTGGAGAAGGAAGGAGCAGACCTCGTGCTCTTCGGCCAGCAGGCCGGCGACGGCGACGGCGCGGTGCTCTGGGCCGCGGTCGCCGAGCGGCTCCGCCTCCCGGTCGTCTCGCAGGCGGCGGCGCTGAGCCTCGAGGGCGCAGGCGTCCACGTGAAGCGGCAGACCGAGTTCGGCTACGACGTGATCGAGGCGCCGCTCCCCGCGGTCGTCGCGGTGAGCGACGCGATCAACGAGCCGCGCTACCCGTCGCTGAAGGGGATCATGGGCGCGAAGAAGAAGCCTCAGGAGATCCTGTCCCTCGCCGACATCGGCGTCGACGCGTCGCAGGCCGGCGAGGCGGGCTCGCAGACGACGGTGCTCGCGCTCGCGTCGCCACCGGCGCGCGGCGGCACGCAGAAGATCGAGGACGACGGCAACGCCGCGCAGGCGATCGTCGACTTCCTCGCGGAGAAGCGGCTCATCTGATGGCGACGCTCGTCTTCCTCGAGCACCACGGCGGCGAGCTCCAGAAGGGCGCGCTCGGCGTGCTCGCGAAGGCCGCCTCGCTCGGCGACGCGTCCGCCGTCCTCGTCGGCTCGGGCGTGACCGCGCTCGCCGCGGAGGCCGGCAACTACGGCGCCGCGACCGTGCATGTCGCCGACGACGCGTCGCTCGAGTCGCCGCTCCCGCAGCCGCGCGTCGACGTGCTCGCGCAGGTCGTGCGCGACGGCGGCTACGACACCGTGCTCTTCGCGAACTCCGTGCTCGCCGCCGACGTCGCCGCCGGGCTCGCCGCGCGCCTCGACGCGGGCCTCAACTGGGACCTCGCCGACCTCGTGCAGCAGGACGGCACGCTCGTCGGCAAGCGGCCCGCGCTCGGCGACTCCGTCTACGTCGACGTCGGCTGGCGCTCCGAGCCGCGGATCGCGCTCTTCCGGGCCGGCTCGTTCGACGCGACCCCGACCGGCGGCGGCGCGCCCGCGGTGGAGAACGTCGCGGTCGAGCTCGAGCCGCACTCCACCGCGACGAAGATCGTGGCGCAGGAGCACGAGGAGTCGTCGGGCCCGTCGATCGAGGACGCCGACGTGATCGTCGCCGGCGGCCGCGGCCTCGGCGCTCCGGAGAGCTTCTCGCTCGCCGAGGACCTCGCGCGCGCGCTCGGCGGCGCGGTCGGCGCGACGCGCGCCGTCGTCGACGCAGGCTGGTACCCGTACTCCGCGCAGATCGGCCAGACCGGCAAGACCGTCTCGCCGAAGCTCTACGTCGCGCTCGGCATCTCCGGCGCGATCCAGCACAAGGTCGGAATGCAGAGCTCGAACACGATCGTCGCGATCAACAAGGACCCGAACGCGCCGATCTTCGAGTTCAGCGACCTCGGCGTCGTCGGCGACGTGCACGAGATCGTCCCGAAGCTCACCGAGCTCGTGCAGCAGCGCAAGGGAAGCTGATGGCCGTCCGGGCGTCCGACTATCCGCCGCCGTTCGGCGCGGCGGAGTTCGTCGCCGAGCCGACCGACCCGGTCGACGAGCGCATCGAGGTCGGGATCCTCGTCGTCGGCGCCGGCCCCGCCGGCCTCGCGTGCGCGATCCGCCTCGGCCAGCTGATCGAGGAGCACCCGGACGTCGCCGAGCGGCTCGGCGAGGTTCCCGTCGCGGTCGTCGAGAAGGGCAAGCAGCCCGGCTCGCATCTCCTCTCCGGCGCGGTCGTGAACCCGATCGGCCTGAAGCGGCTCTTCGGCGACCGCTACCGCCGCGAGGAGTACCCGTCGTACGGCGAGGTGCACGGCGAGGCGGTGTACGTGCTCTCGAAGCGCGGCGCGGTGCGCATCCCGCCGCCGCCGACGATGCGCAACCACGGGAACTTGGTCTTCTCGCTCTCGCGCCTCGGGCGCTGGCTCGCCGAGCGCGCGGAGGAGGGCGGCGCGATGATCCTGCCCGAGACCGCGGCCGAGAAGCTCCTCGTCTCCCACGGCCGCGTCGTCGGCATCCGTACGGGCGACAAGGGACGCGACCGCGACGGCAACCCGATGGGGAACTTCGAGCCGGGCGCCGATCTCGTCGCGAAGGTCACCGTGCTCGCGGAAGGGACGCAGGGCCACCTGACCGGAGTCGCGCTGGACCGATTCGGCCTCGCGGGCGCGCAGCCGCAGGTGTGGGAGCTCGGCGTGAAGGAGGTCTGGAAGGTCGCGAGGCCGCTGCGCGACGTGATCCACACGATGGGCTGGCCGCTGCGGAAGGGCGCGAAGTACCGCGAGTTCGGCGGCTCGTTCGTCTACCCGATGGGCGACGACATGCTCACGATCGGGATGGTCGTCGGGCTCGACTACCGCGACGTCGAGCTCTCCGCGCACGATCTCCTGCAGGAGCTGAAGACGCACCCGAAGATCCGGAAGCTGCTCGAGGGCGGCGAGCGCGTCGCCTGGGGAGCGAAGACGATCCCGAGCGGCGGCTACCACGCGCTGCCGCGCGAGCTGCACGCGCCCGGCGTGCTGTTCTGCGGCGACGGCGTCGGCATGGTGAACATCCCGCGCCTGAAGGGCGTGCACTACGCGATCGAGTCGGGACGGCTCGCGGCGGAGTCCGCGTTCGCGTCGCTTCGGCGGGGCGCGTCGCCGGGCTCGTCGCTCGGCTCGTACGACGAGGCGATCCGCTCGAGCTTCATCCACTCCGACCTCTACGAGGTGCGCGACATGCGGCAGGTGTTCGGCCGAGGCTTCGTCGTCGGCGGCGCGCTCGCGAGCGCGATGACCGTGACGAAGGGGAAGGTCTCCGTCGGGGCGCTCGAGGCCGAGCCGGACGCCGAGGCGCCGCTGCTCCGCACGAACCGTGCGGCGGACTATCCCGCGCCGGACGGCACGCTCACGTTCGACAAGCTCTCGTCCGTCTTCGCGTCGGGGAACAAGACGCGCGACGACCAGCCGAACCACATCCGCGTCGAGCGGAACGTGCCGCGCGACGTCGCGGAGCTGTGGGCGCGCATGTGCCCGGCGCACGTGTACGAGGTCGGCGAGGCGGACGGCGACGGGACGGTGACGGTGCAGCTCGCGCCGTCGAACTGCGTGCAGTGCGGCGCGATCACCGCGAAGGGCGGCCGGCTTACGCCGCCCGAGGGCGGCTCCGGCCCCGAGTACACGCTCACGTAGCGGCGCGGCGGAACATCTCCGCCGCGGCGCGGTGGAACCCGTCCGGGAGCCCCGCGTCGGCGAACGTCGCGGCGATCTCCTCCAGCTCGAACTCCCAGCGCCAGCCCTTCGCCGCCGCCGACCGCGCCGCGTGCTCCGACTGCGCCGTCAACCCGGGGATCGTGTCGTCCCAGGCGGCGACGAGCGCGTCCTCGAGGCCCGACGCGCGCGCGGCGCCGCGGACTGCGAGGAGCAGCGCCGCCGCGCCCTTCGTCCACGCCGCGTAGACCATCTTCATCGCGGACGCGTCGCCGATCCGGTCCGAGAGGACGAACGTCGCGACGCGCGTCCCCTCGAACAGCGACGCCGCTCGCGGCGCCTCGCCGCCGGAGAGATAGAGGCGGACGTCGTCCGGTCCGCCGACGATGCCGCCGTCGACGAACGTCGCGCCGCCGGCCTCGACGATCTCGCAGACGGAACGCGTCGTCGACGGTGAGACGGCGTTCGCGTCGACGAAGACGCCGCCGAACCCGGCGACCTCGCGCGCGACGTCGAGCGCCGCGTGCGGCGGGCACACGGAGAGGATCGTGTCGCAGCGGCGCGCGAGCTCCGCGACGGTCACGGCGTCCGCGAAGTCGGCCGCGCGACGCGCCGTCACGTCGCTTCGTCCCGCCGACGCCCACACGACGTCGTGTCCCGCGCCCCGCAGCACCACGCCGAGCGCGGCGCCCATCTCTCCCGGATGCAGCAGGCCGATCGCCACCTTACGCGTGTTTTACGCCTTCCGAACCGGCTCGTGACGGCGGGAGCGGAGAGTCGGCTCGACATGTTCTCGCCAGGGGGTCATCGAATGCGCACCAGGGTCTTCCTTCTCGCGGCGGCCGCCGCACTCGCCGCCGCCGCAACCGCGTTCGCCGGGAACGGCACCGGCGCGGGCCACGGCATCCACTACGCGTTCCTCGGCCGGCTCACCGCGACGCCGTCGAACGGCGGCGTGTCGATCACCGTCGACGGCGGCAACCGGCCCGCGCTGAAGGCGATGCTCGGCCGGCCCGTGACGCAGACGTTCGCGTACGACACGACGACCGAGTTCCTGACGTGGTCGGACGGCATCCCGACCGTCGTCCAGCCCGGCGACCTCGCCGCCGGCGACTACGTCCGCGTCAACGTCCGCGACACCCGCGACGCGACGCTCGCCGACATCGAGCAGCACGCGGCCGGGATCGTCGGCGACCGCGGCACGCAGCTCTTCCCGCCGACGCAGCCGCTCTTCCTCTACCGCGGGACGCTCACGTCGGTCGGCACGACGAGCGTCGCCGTCCACGTCACCGGCGGCAACGCGCGCGGCATGCGCCTGCTCCTCGGCCAGGCCGCCGACCAGAGCTTCGCGTTCGGCCCGGAGACGATCGTCCTCCTGTGGCAGGGCAAGGTGCCGACGGTGATCTCCGCGTCGCAGCTGAAGGTGGGCGACCGGATCGTCGTCCGCGTCCGCGCCGCGAAGGGCTCCTCGCTCGCCCAGGTCGAGTCGACGACGGCGAAGCACATCGGCGACCGCGAGCCCGCGAACGCTCCGTGACGGCGTTTTACAGACGGTTTACGCGCTCGTCGGGATTGGGAACGATCATATGACGATGAGGTATCGGCGGCCCCTGATGCTCGGACTCGCGCTCGCGGCGTGCCTCCTCGCGGCCGGGTCGGCGTCCGCGATCCCGAAGGCGCTCATCAACCAGTTCACCGGCCCGCGGCTGATCCGCGCGGAGGTGCTCGTCCTCGCCGCCGACGGCTCGGCGCAGGACTACCGGATCGACCGCGGCGTCGTCGTGTCCGCGGTCGGCGCGACCCTCCAGGTCCGCGAGCTGAACGGCGACATCGTCCCGGTCGCGCTCCCCGCGGGAACCACGACGAGCACGCGCGCGAACGGCGCCGGCGGGGGCGGCGGCCAGTTCCGCCGCGGGATGCGCGTCGTCGTCTACCAGCTCGCCGGCGCGACGCCGACGATCGTCCCGGGGGACGGCGTGAACCCCCAGTTCTTCGGCCCGCGGCTGATCCGCGCGGAGGTGCTGCTGCTCGGCGTCGGCGGCGTGCCGCAGGACTACCGGATCGACCGCGGCTCCGTCGTGTCCGCCGCGTCCGGCACTCTGACGCTACGTGAGGCGAACGGCGACGTCGTCCCGGTGTCCGTCGATCCCGCCGCGGCCGTCCAGGGCGGCGGCCGGAAGGTCACGGCCGCGACCCTCAAGAAGGGCACGCACGTCGTCGTCTACCGCCAGGCCAACGCTCCCGCAGAGCTCGTCCAGGTCGAGGGCTTCGGGCCGTAACCCGCGATGACGGGCAATGCGACAGGGGGCGTCCTACTTCTCGTCGAGGACGACGACTCGATCGGTCGTCTCGTCAAGCAGTACCTCGAGCAGCAGGACGGCTGGCGTGTTCTCTGGCTCCGCTCGGGCGAGGAGGCGGTGACGGAGCTGCGCCGGCATCCGGTGCGGCTCGTCGTGCTCGACATCGGCCTGCCGGGGATGGACGGCTTCGAGGTCTGCCGGCGGATGCGCGCCCACTCGAAGGTGCCGATCGTGATGCTCACCGCGCGCGACGAGGAGCCCGACCGCGTCGCCGGGCTCGAGCTCGGCGCCGACGACTACGTCGCGAAGCCGTTCTCGCCGCGCGAGCTCGCGGCGCGGATCAAGGCGATCCTCCGCCGCACCGAGCAGCGCTCCGAGGACGAGGTGCTCGCGGCGCGCGACATCGTGCTGCGGCGCGACTCGCGCGACGTCACCGTCTCGGGCGACGCGATCGAGCTCACCGGCAAGGAGTTCGACCTCCTCGCGTGCTTCCTCGAGCATCCCGGGATCGTGCTGTCGCGCGAGCGGCTGCTCGACCTCGTCTGGGGGATGACCTACCCCGGCGGCACGCGCACGGTCGACGTGCACGTCGCGCAGCTGCGCCGGAAGCTCGGCGATCCGGACACGATCCGCACGGTGCGCGGGGCCGGGTACAAGCTGCAAGCGGCGTGAGCTCCCGGTCGAGTCTCCGGTCGCGGCTGTTCCAGGCGATCGCGCTGATCGTCCTCCTCTGTGTGGCGCTGACGCTCGGGCTCGGGCTCGTCCTGACGCGGCGCGCCGTCGACGAGGCGACGCTGCAGGACGTCGCGCACCAGGCCGACCTGATCGCGGGCAGCCAGCGGATCGCGCTCGCGCCGCTCGTGCACCTCCCGGAGCTGAAGCAGTACTTCGCGCGGCAGAACGAGACGGCGAGCACGGACGTCTCGCAGCTTCCGCAGTGGGCGCAGGACGACCTGAAGCGCGGCAACGCAGCGAAGGGGTCCGTGCGCATCGGCGGCAAGGACTACTTCTTCGCGGCGGAGCCGGTCGGGACGCAGGCGTTCGTGCTGCTGCGGCCGAAGAGCGTGACGAAGTCGCAGCTGACGCCGTTCGTCGAGGGGCTCCTGATCGCGACGCTCGCCGGCGGCGCGCTCGCGGCGGTCGCGGCGTTCATCCTCGCGCGGCGGATCTCGCGCCCGGTCGTCCGCGTCGCCGACGCGGCGCGCAGCCTCGCGCGCGGGACGCACCCCGAGCCGGTCCCGGTCGAGGGCGCCGCCGAGCTCGCGACGCTCGCGCAGGCGTTCAACGACCTCGCGACGCAGCTCGCGCAGGCACGCGAGGCGGAACGGAACTTCCTCCTGTCGGTGAGCCACGAGCTGAAGACGCCGCTGACCGCGATCCGCGGCTACGCCGAGGCGCTCCGCGACGGCGCGGTGTCCGTCGAGGACGCGACGGAGACGGTCGCGCTCGAGGCGGCGCGGCTCGAGCGGCTCGTCGGCGACCTGCTCGACCTCGCGCGGATGAACCGCACCGACTTCAGCGTCCACAACTCGGAGATCGACCTGTCCGAGGTCGCCGACGACGCGGTGCGCCGCTACCAGCCGCAGGCCGATGCGTTCGGCGTCACGCTCTCGGCGACGGCGGAGGGGCCGGCGCCCGCGCTCGCCGACGCCGACCGTGTGCTCCAGGTCGTGTCGAACCTCGTCGAGAACGCGCTGCGGCTCGCGCCGCCCGGCGGCGAGATCCACCTCGTCACCGCGCCCGGCATGCTGCGTGTCGAGGACACCGGCCCGGGCCTGAAGCCGGAGGAGCACGAGCACGCGTTCGAGCGCTTCTACCTCCACGAGCGCTACGGGCGCGAGCGGCCCGTCGGCACCGGGCTCGGGCTCGCGATCGTGAAGGAGCTCACGCAGGCGATGGGCGGGACGGTCGAGGTCGCGAGCGGCGACGGCCTGACGACGTTCACGGTGCGGCTCGCCGTTCCGGCGCGCGCCGCGGTGCCGGCTGCGTAGTCTCCGCCGCATGGTCTCGCTCGAGGACGTCGAGCGCGCGCAGCGCGTCCTCGCCGGGCGCGTCCACCGCACGCCGCTGCTCCGCTCCGCCACGCTCTCCGAGCGGCTCGGCACCGACGCGCACCTGAAGGCGGAGCTCTTCCAGCGCACCGGTTCGTTCAAGGTGCGCGGCGTCCTCAACACGCTCGCGACGCTGTCGGAAGAGGACAAGCGGCGCGGCGTGATCTCGATCTCGGCGGGGAACCACGCGCAGGCGGTCGCGTGGGCGTCGCGCGAGGAGGGCATCGACGCGCTGCTCGTGATGTGGCAGGACGCGAGCCCGCTGAAGAAGGCGGCGACGATCGGCTACGGCGCGGCGGTCGACGACAGCGCGCCCGACCCGACGACGGCGTTCGCGCGGCTCGACGAGCTGCAGGCCGAGACGGGCCGCACGCTGATCCACCCGTTCGACGAGCCGCTCGTGATGGCCGGGCAGGGCACGGTCGGGCTCGAGATCCTCGAGGACGCGCCCGGCGCCGACGTCGTCCTCGTGCCGTGCGGCGGCGGCGGGCTCGTGACGGGGATCGCGCTCGCGGTGAAGGGCCGCCGCCCCGGCGCGCGCGTGATCGCGGTCGAGCCGGAGCTCTCGCCCGCGCTCCACGAGGGGCTGAAGGCCGGGCACTCGGTGCCGGTGACGCCGCGCAGCGCGGCCGACGCGCTCAGCGCGCCGTTCGCCGGCGAGCGGTGCGTCGAGCTCTGCCGCGACCTCGGCGTCGAGTCGGTGCTCGTGAGCGAGGACGACCTCGCCGAGGCGTTCCGCTGGGTCTACGCCCGGACGAAGCTCGCCTGCGAGCTCGGCGCCGCCGCCTCGACGGCGGCGCTCCTCTCCGGCACCGTGGCCGTGGAGCCGGGCCAGACCGTCGTCGCGGTCGTCTCGGGCGGCAACGTGGGGCCCAAACAGGCCGCTGCTATCCTGGCTGCATGAAGGCCGACATCCATCCCGATTACGTCCTCTCGACCGTGACCTGCTCCTGCGGGAACTCGTTCCAGACGCGTTCCACGAAGCCGGAGCTCCACGTCGAGGTCTGCTCCGAGTGCCACCCGTTCTACACGGGCAAGCAGAAGCTGATGGACACGGGCGGGCGTGTGGAGCGCTTCCAGCGCCGGCTCGAGCGGGCCGAGCGCGCCAAGAGCGCGCGCTAGCGCCGGAGCCGCGGGCATGGCGAACGTCGGCGGACAGGCCGTCCTCGAGGGCGTCATGATGCGCGGCCCGGGGAACTGGGCCGTCGCCGTCCGCACGCCTCACGGCACGATCGAGCAGGTCTCGCGTCCGATCCAGTCCAAGATGGCGACGCACCGGCTGCTCCGCCTGCCCGTGATCCGCGGCGTGATGGCGCTCGGCGAGTCGCTCGCGATCGGCTTCCGCGCGCTCGCGATCTCCGCGAACTACGCGGCGCAGGAGGCGAAGGAGGCGAAGGAGCTCGGCGAGCCGGAGCCGGAGGCGGAGAAGGAGCTCTCGCGCGGCGCGCTGATCTTCGCGTTCGCGGTCGCGATCGGGTTCGCCGTCGCGCTCTTCAAGGTGACGCCCGGCCTGCTGACCGAGCTGCTGCCGATCTCGAGCGGCACGTGGTTCGTGATCGTCGAGGGCCTGATCCGCGTCACGATCTTCGTCGCCTATCTCGCGCTGATCTCGCTGCTGCCGGACCTGCGGCGCGTGTTCCAGTACCACGCCGCCGAGCACAAGGCGATCAACGCGTACGAGGCGGGGGAGGAGCTGAAGCCGGAGATCGTGCAGACGTACTCGCTGATCCATCCGCGCTGCGGCACCGCGTTCCTGCTGTGGGTGATGGTGATCGCCGTGTTCGTCTTCGCGTTCTTCGGCCGGCCCGACATCGAGTGGCTGATCCTCTCGCGGATCCTGCTGCTGCCGGTGATCGCGGGCCTCGCGTACGAGCTGATCCGCTTCGCCGGCAAGCACACGGACAACCGCGTGCTGATGGCCGTCCTCGCGCCCGGCCTCTGGCTGCAGCGCCTCACGACGCGCGAGCCGACGCTCGACCAGCTCGAGGTCTCGATCCGCGCGCTCCGCGAGGTGCTCGACCTCGAGGCGAAGGGCGACCCCGAGGCCGGCCTCGTCGAAGTCATGGCGTAGCGGGACCCGTCCTGGTGTCTGACACCGGGACCTGTCCCGCGCGGACGGAGCACTCGCTCTCGTAGGCTTGTCCCGACCAGCGATCTAAAGAGGAGACGCGACATGGCGACGGACCGGCGTGCGGACGTGACCTGGAACGGCGGGCTGATGGACGGGAGCGGGACGATCCGCTCGACGACGAGCGGCGCGATCGGCGAGCAGGCCGTGACGTGGGCGGCGCGCTCCGAGGACGTCGAGCGCGGCGGCAAGACGAGCCCGGAGGAGCTGATCGCGGCGGCGCACGCGGCGTGCTTCTCGATGGCGCTCTCGGCCGGGCTCGCGAAGGCCGGCACGCCGCCGGAGCAGCTCGACACGTCGGCGACCGTGACCTTCCAGCCGGGCGAGGGGATCACGAGGATCGCCCTCGCCGTCGAGGGACGCGTGCCCGGGCTCGACGCCGCGGGCTTCGAGGAGGCCGCCCAGGGCGCGAAGGCGGGCTGCCCCGTCTCGAAGGCGCTCGCCGGCGTCCCCGAGATCACGCTCGCCGCGACGCTCGCGGGCTAGACCGGGACGATCTTCCCGGACTCCACCTCGTAGACGTACCCGGTCGCGCCGAACGAGTCGGGAAGGAGCGGCGAGGACTCGATCGTCGCCACGCTCTGCCGCACGCGCTCGGCGGCGTCGGGGAACGGCTGGAAGTCGATCGACTCGGACTCCGGGCCGAGCTTCGCGTGCACGTCGTCGTTCGTGAACGTCACCATCCCGCAGTCGGTGTGGCCGATCACGATCGCCTCACGGGTGCCGAGGAGGTGGTGCGAGATCAGGAGCGAGCGCATCGTCTCGTCGTTGACGATCCCGCCGGCGTTGCGGATCACGTGTGCGTCGCCCTCCTCGAGCCCGAGGAACTTCGCCGGGTCGAGGCGCGCGTCCATGCAGGTCACGACCACGAACTGCCGCGCCGGCGGCATGGCGAGGTCGCCCTTGTCGAACCCCGCGGCGTACGCGGCGTTCGCGGTTTGAACGTCGTCGATGGTTGTCATGGAATCGAAACTATTGGAAATGAAGTGAGCTACGCAACCGGATACCCTGTCTCCGCCATGGCGGAGAACCTCGACGCGCTGATCGACGACCTCGAGCGCACCTACACCGAGACACAGGAGCGGATGGCCGACCCGGCCGTCTACAACGACCACCGCGAGGCGGCGGAGGTCGGGCGCCGGCTGAAGGAGCTCGAGACGCCCGTGAAGCTCGCGCGCGAGTGGCGCGCCGCGCGGGACGACCTCGCAGCGGCGCGCGAGGACCCCGACCTCCGCGAGCTCGTCCCGGAGCTCGAGGAGCGGACGGCGGCGCTCGAGGAGGCGCTCCGCGTCGCGCTCGTCCCGGCCGACCCGGCCGACCACAAGGACGTGATCCTCGAGGTGCGCCAGGGCGTCGGCGGCGACGAGGCGGCGCTCTGGGCCGGCGACGTCTACCGGATGCTCGCGCGCTACGCCGAGCGGCGCGGCTTCAAGGTCGAGGAGCTGAGCGCGAGCCAGAACGAGGGCGGCGGCTACAAGGAGGTGACGTTCGCGGTGAAGGGCGACCCGGCGTACGGCGTCTTCAAGTGGGAGGGCGGCACGCACCGCGTCCAGCGCGTCCCCGAGACCGAGTCGCAGGGGCGGATCCACACGTCCACCGCGACCGTCGCCGTGATGCCGGAGGCCGAGGAGGTCGAGGTCGCGATCGACCCGAACGACCTGAAGATCGACGTCTACCGCTCGACCGGCCCGGGCGGCCAGTCCGTCAACACGACCGACTCCGCGGTCCGCATCACGCACCTCCCGACCGGCGTCGTCGTCTCGATGCAGGACGAGAAGTCGCAGCTCCAGAACAAGGAGAAGGCGATGCGCGTGCTGCGCGCGCGGCTCTACGAGCGCGAGCTCGAGCGCCAGCGCGCCGAGCTCGACGCGACGCGCCGCTCGCAGATCGGCACCGGTGAGCGCGCCGAGAAGATCCGCACCTACAACTTCCCCGAGAACCGGCTCACCGACCACCGGATCAAGCTGACGGCGCACCAGCTCGACCGGATCCTCCAGGGCGAGCTGGACGAGTTCACCGACGCGCTCGCCGCCGAGGAGCGGCACCGCGCGCTCTCCGCTTGACCGCGCGCGACGCGCTCGCCGAGGCCGAGCGGCGGCTCGCGGCCGCCGGAGTCGACACGCCGCGCGTCGACGCGGAGCTGCTCGTCGCGCACGCGCTCGGGACGACACGGAGCGGCGTCGCGGCGGAGCTCGACCGCGACGTCGAGATCGAGCCGCTGCTCGTTCGGCGCGAGGCGCGCGAGCCGCTCGCGTACGTCCTCGGCGAATGGGGGTTCCGCCGGCTGACGCTCCGCACCGACGCGCGCGCGCTCGTGCCGCGGCCGGAGACCGAGACGGTCGTCGAGCGCGTGCTCGCGCTTCTGGAGGGGATCGAGTCGCCTCGCGTCCTCGACGTCGGCGTCGGCTCCGGCGCGATCGCGCTCGCGGTGAAGGACGAGCGGCCGGACGCGCGCGTGACCGGCGTCGACGTGTCGCCCGGCGCGCTCGCGCTCGCGCGCGAGAACGCGGTGCGGCTCGGGCTCGACGTCGAGCTGCGCGGGGGAGGCGTGGACGCCGCGGCCGAGGGCTGGGCGCTCGTCGTGTCGAACCCGCCGTACGTCGAGTCGCTCGACGGGCTGCAGCCCGAGCTCCGTTTCGAGCCGGAGGTCGCGCTCGTCGGCTCGGGCTTCCACGAGGCGATCGCGCGCGCGGCCGACACGCGCTTCGTCGTCCTCGAGGTCGCGGACGGGCAGGCGGACGAGGTCGCCGCGATCCTCCGCGACGCGGGGTACGACGACGTCGCGGTGACGCGCGACCTCACCGGCCGCGAGCGAGTGGTGGAGGGACGACGGTGAACGCGGTCGAGGCGCTGCGTGCCGGGCTGCCGGCGATCCTCCCGGCCGACACGGTCTACGGGCTGTTCGCGCTGCCGACGGAGGACGCGTGTGCGCGGCTCTACGCGCTGAAGGGCCGCGAGCCGCGGAAGCCGTCCGCGCTCCTCGCCGCCGACCTCGACGCGCTGCTCGACGCGCTGCCCGAGCTCGCCGGGCGCGACGCGGCGATCGCCCGCGCGCTCCTGCCCGGCCCGTACACGCTGATCCTCGCGAACCCGGCCGGGCGCTACCCGTGGCTCGCCGGCGAGAGCCGCACGACGATCGGCGTCCGCGTCCCGAAGCTCCCGGAGGCGAGCGCCGCCGTCGTCGCGGCCGTCGGCGCTCTCGCCTCGACGAGCGCGAACGCGCCCGGCGGCCCGGATCCGCGCCGGCTCGACGACGTCCCGGCCGAGATCCGCGCCGCCGCCGGCGCGGAGGTCGACGGCGGCGCGCTTCCCGGCACGCCGTCCACGGTGCTCGACTTCACCGGCGAGACGCCGCGCGTGCTTCGCGAGGGCGCCGCGCCGTCGGCGGAGGCAATCGCCCGGGCGCGTGCCGCACTCGCGTAGCATCCTCGTGCCGTGTCCGTCGCCCAGGAGACCTTCCAGCACCTCAGAAGCGCCGGGCTCGACGACGTCGACCCGGACATCGCGGCGCTGCTGACCCGCGAGCTCGAGCGCCAGCGCGGGCAGATCGAGCTGATCGCGTCCGAGAACTTCACGTGGCCCGCCGTCCTCGAGGCGGTCGGCTCCGTGCCGACGAACAAGTACGCCGAGGGCTACCCCGGCCGCCGCTACTACGGAGGCTGCGAGGTCGTCGACGAGATCGAGCAGCTCGCGATCGACCGCGCGAAGGAGCTCTTCGGCGCCGACCACGCGAACGTCCAGCCGCACGCCGGCGCGCAGACGAACATGGCGGTCTACTCCGCCGCGCTCGAGACCGGCGACACGATCCTCTCGCTGCGGCTCGACCACGGCGGCCATCTCACGCACGGGCTGAAGGTCAACTTCAGCGGGCGGCTCTACACGATCGTCCACTACGGCGTCTCCCGCGAGACGATGACCGTGGACTACGACGAGGTGATGGCGCTCGCGAAGGAGCACCGTCCGAAGCTCATCGTCTGCGGCGGCTCCGCGTACCCGCGCACGGTCGAGACGGACAAGTTCCGCGTCATCGCCGACGAGGTCGGCGCGCTGCTCCACTGCGACATGGCGCACTTCGCCGGGCTTGTCGCGGCCGGGATCCACCCGAACCCGGTCGAGCACTGCGACTTCGTCACCTCGACGACGCACAAGACGCTCGCCGGCCCGCGTGCCGGGTTCATCCTCTGCCGCGCCGAGTTCGCACAGGCGGTCGACCGCGCCGTCTTCCCCGGCATGCAGGGCGGCCCGCTCGAGCACACGATCGCCGCGAAGGCGACGTGCTTCAGGATCGCCGGGACGGATGCGTTCCGCGAGTACCAGACGCAGATCCGCCGCAACGCCGACGTGCTCGCCGAGACGCTCCAGGACGGCGGCCTCTCGATCCTCACCGGCGGCACGGACACGCACCTGATGCAGATCGACCTGCGCAGCTCCGAATGGACGGGCAAGGACGCGGAGGAGCGGCTCCACGAGGTGCAGATCACCGTGAACCGCAACACCGTGCCGTTCGACGAGCGGCCGCCGACCGTCGCGTCCGGCATCCGGATCGGCACGCCGGCGATGACGATGCGCGGCTTCGACGAGGACGACTTCCGCGAGGTCGGCCGGATCATCGTCGCCGCGCTCGGCGACGAGCCGGACCTCGACGGGCTCCGCGCCCGCGTCGCCGCGCTCTGCGCCGCCCGGCCGCTGTACCCGGGCTTCCGCGGCTACACGACGTACGTCGCGTGAGCGAGCCGCGCGTCACCGTCGTCACGCACCCGCTCGTCCAGCACAAGCTCAGCTACCTCCGCGACAAGGACACGCCGACCGTCCACTTCCGCAAGCTCGCGAACGAGATCACGCTGCTCCTCACGTACGAGGCGACGAAGGACATGCCGACGGAGCCGCACGAGATCGAGACGCCGCTCGCGCCGATGACGGCGCAGCGGATCAAGGGGAAGAAGGTCGCGGTCTGCCCGGTGCTGCGCGCGGGGATGGGGATGCTCGACGGCGTGCTCTCCCTCGTTTCGAGCGCGCGCGTCGGGTTCATCGGCCTCTACCGCGACGAGGAGACGCTCGAGGCGATCCAGTACTTCGTCAAGCTCCCGCTCGACCTCACCGACCGCGACGCGATCGTCCTCGACCCGATGCTCGCCACCGGGCACTCGAGCGTCGCCGCGATCGACGTCGTGAAGGAGGCCGGCGCACAGACGGTGACCTTCGTCTGCATCGTCTCGGCCCCGGAGGGGATCGCGGAGCTCCACGGGCGCCACCCGGACGTCCACATCGTCTGCGCGGCCGTCGACGAGGGCCTGAACGAGCGCGGCTTCATCGTCCCCGGGCTCGGGGACGCGGGAGATCGGCTCTACGGGACGAAGTGACGGAGTCGCGGCATGTGCCGGCCAAGCCGGCACATCACTCTCACGACGCGTCGCCGAGCCCTCGCTGCGCGCTCCGTCGAGCCTACGGGCGTGCGACGCGGGAGATCGGCTCTACGGGACGAAGTAACCTGGAACGATGAGCGTCCTCGCGGTCGTGCGGGACGTCGGTTCCGCCCATCACAACGTCCTCCACGTCCTGGAGGACCACCCCCAGGTCGTCTGGGGGGCGCTGCTCGCGTTCGTGATCGTCGTGCTCCTGACGCCGGCGGTCGGACAGATGGCGCGGCGGCTCGGCGTCGTCGACTCGCCGGGCGGCCGGCGGCTGAACGTGCGGCCGATCCCACGGCTCGGCGGGATCGCGCTGTTCCTCGGGATCTTCGTGCCCGCGCTCGCGTTCGTGCACCTCGGGCGCGAGACGCGCGGGCTCCTGATCGGCGCCGCGGTCGCGGTGACGGTCGGCGCGATCGACGACTTCCGCGGGCTCAGCTGGTGGCAGAAGCTCGTCGGTCAGGTCGCGGCGGCCGTGATCGCCGTGGGCTTCGGGATCTGGGTCAGCCGCTTCACGTTCCCGTTCGTCGGGATCCACGACCTGCCGGTGTGGGTCGGCGCGCCGCTCACCGTGATCTGGATCGTCGCGATCATGAACATGTTCAACTTCCTCGACGGGATGGACGGCCTCGCCGCCGGGGTGGCGGCGATCGCCGGGCTGACGTTCGCGGTGATCGCCCTGTCGCTCGCGAAGCCGGACGCGGCGGTGATCTCGGCGATCGTGTTCGGCGCGTGCATCGGCTTCCTGCGCCACAACTTCTATCCGGCGCGGATCTTCATGGGGGACTCGGGCGCGTTGCTGCTCGGCTACGTGCTCGCTGCCGTCTCGGTGCAAGGGCTCCTGAAGACCGCGGCGACCGTCGCCCTGTTCTTCCCGCTCCTCGTGCTCGCCGTGCCGATCGCGGACACGACGTTCGTCGTGCTCCGCCGGCTGAAGCACGGCGAGAGCCCGTTCGTCGGCGACCAGGCGCACCTCCACCACCGCTTCCTCCGCCGCGGCTTCTCGCAGCCGCGCGCGGCCGCGACGATCTGGGTCTGGTGCGCGGCGCTCGCCGCGGCCGCGCTCGCGACGCGCTTCATCCCGTTCCGCGCCCACGGTGTCTGGCACCTGTGGCCGACGCTCGGCGCCGTCGCGATCGGCGTCGTCGCGCTCGGGATCTCGGTCTACGTCGTCTATGTGCTCGAGATCGTGAAGTTCGCGAACCCGATCCAGCGGCGCCGCTCCGCGGACGATCCGCTCCGCAAGAGCGCCTGAGCCGCGAGGTGCCCGGCACCTCGCGGCCGCGAAGTGCCTGGCACATCAGCGGTCCAAGGTGCCAGGCACCGACGCACGAACTCGTGCGGAACGTCGCTTCCGGCGCGGGTTCGGACTGTTACAAACCCCGGCCCTCTCTCTGCTATTCTCGGCGCGCCGATGCAGGCCGCCCAACGCTCCTCTGTCAACCCCGCAGGGGCCGGTGGCCTGTTGTTGGCGGTTCTGATCGTCGCGATCGGGATCGGTCTCCTGATCGGCTGGGCGGCGGGCGCGGCCGCGATCGGTGCGCTTCTCGGCGCCGTCGCCGGGGTGTTCGGCGGGATACTCGCGGTGTACATCCGCTACCGGGGAGCCTTGTAGATGTTCGGCACGATCTTCTCGACGCCGCGTCCCGAGCCGGGGCACATGCTGCCCGCGCTCGGCGGCTCGCTCGTGCTGCTCCTCGCGCTGCCGGTGTTCCTCATCGCCGGCTGGCCGATCGAGGGCTGGGGGCTCGCGGCGGTGCTCTGGGTCGCGGTGCACGCGATCGACCTGTTCCTCGCGCGCGCGCGCGCGAAGGCGGATACGCTCCGCGGCTCCGGAGTGCAGGCGTTCGGTCTTCTCTTCAAGCTGCTCGCGATGCTCGTCGTGCTCTTCGCCGCCCTTGCGGCGAAGCCCCACGTCGCGCTCGCGGCGGTCCTGACGTACGCGCTCGCGTACACGTTCGAGCTCGGGCTCTCGCTCTCGAGCTACTTCGGAGCGGCGAAGCAGTGAGGCTCCGCCGCCTCGGAATCGTCGCCGTGCTTGCGCTCGCGACGCCGCCCGCCGCGCTCGCGCGCGGCACGTTCGACCCGACGACGGAGTTCGAGCAGCGCGAGTGGGTCTCGATCCACCTCGGGCCGCTGAACCTCTCGATCACGAAGGCCGTCGCATACCTGATGCTCGGCGCGCTGCTGACGATCCTGCTCGGCCTGTTCCTGATGCGCGCGAAGATGCCCGGCCGCCGCCAGACGCTCGGGGAGCAGATCTACGAGGTCGCGCAGGTGCAGATCGCGGAGCAGGGGCTGCCGACGAAGGCGATCGGCCGCTGGTTCCCGTACTGCGCGTCGCTCCTCCTCTTCATCTGGACGGTGAACGTGCTCGGCTTCATCCCGCTGCCGCTGACCGGCGAGACGTGGCACGGCGTGCCGACGTGGGGGATCTACGCCGCGACGTCGTCGCTCTCGGTGACGCTCGCGCTCGCGCTTCTCACCTTCGTGTTCACGCACTTCGAGGGGATCCGCTGGAACGGGGCGCGGCGCTACTTCAAGAGCTGGATCCCGGACGCGCCGAAGGCGCTGCTCTTCCTCATCGTGCCGCTCGAGATCCTCGGGCAGTTCATGCGGCTCATCTCGCTCAGCGTCCGACTTTTCGCGAACATGCTGGCGGGCCACATCCTCATCCTGACGTTCATCGGCCTGCTCTTCATCCTGCAGACCCTGGCGCTGATCCCGATCGTGATCATCGTCGGGAGCGCGTTCTACATCTTCGAAGTCGTGATCGTCGTCTCGATCCAGGCGTTCATCTTCGCCGCACTGTCCGCCATCTACATCGGCACGGCAATCGAGCCGTCCCACTAGGAGGAACCAACGATGCATCTCATCCTCGCCGCGACGACCGGCGACGTGACGAAGGCCGGGAAGGCAATCGGCCTCGCGCTCGGCGTCGGCCTCGGCGCCCTCGGTGCCGGCGTCGGCATCGGCAACATCTTCGGATCGATGATCCAGTCGGTTGCCCGCCAGCCGGAGCTCCGCGGTGAGCTCCAGGGCATCCAGTGGCTGGGCTTCGCGCTGACGGAGGCCGTCGTGTTCTACGGCCTGCTCGGCTCGATCCTCGCCTACGTCCTCGTCTGATGCTCGTCGGCGCGAACCCACTCATCTCGGTCACCCCGGGGCTGATGATCTGGACGATCGTCCTGTTCCTCATCACGCTCTGGGTGCTGAAGCGCTACGCGTTCGGGCCGGTCCAGAAGATGATCGACGAGCGTCACGAGCGGATTCGCCAGTCGATCGAGGCGGCGGACGCCGCGCGCGACGAGTCGCGGAAGCTCCTCGAGGAGCACAAGCAGCTCATGGCGCAGGCCCGCGGCGAGGCGGAGGCGATTCTCGGCGAGGCGCGGCGCACGCGCGAGTCGATGGAGCAGCGGATGCGCGAGGAGACCGAGGCCGAGCGGCAGCGCCGGCTCGAGGAGACGCGCAAGGAGATCGCCGCCGAGACCGCGAGGGCGCTGGAGCAGATCCGCTCCGAGGTCGCCGACCTCACGCTCGAGGCCGCGTCGGTCGTCGTCGGCCGCACGCTCGACTCCGACCGCGACCGCGAGCTGATCGCGGAGGCGGTCGGCGGGCTCGACTTCTCGAAGCTCGAGGAGAGCGCGTAGGCGCATGGCGGTCGCGCACCGCATCTATGCCGAGGCGCTGTTCTCGGCCGCGAAGGAGAACGGCCGGCTCGCGCAGGTGAACGAGGCGCTCGCCGACTTCGCCGCCGCGATCGAGGCGACGCCGGAGCTCGCGTCCGTGCTGCGCAACCCGCAGCTCGAGCCGCAGGCGAAGGCGCGCATCCTCGCCGACCTCGCGGGCGACGACGAGCCGCTGTTCGCGAACTTCCTCGCGCTCGTCGCGGAGAAGGGCCGCGCGGGCGAGATCGTCGAGATCGCGGCCGAGTTCGAGCGGCTGATGGCGCGCGAGCAGCGCCGGCTCACGGTCGAGCTGACGACGGCGCGCGAGCTGACGGACGACGAGGCGCGCGCGATCGTCGCGCAGATCGAGCAGGCGGTGGGCCGCACGGTCGAGGCGACGCGCAGCGTCGACCCCGACCTCGTGGGCGGCATCGTCCTCCAGGCCGGCTCGTACCGCGTCGACGCGAGCGTCCGCGGGAGATTGGAACGACTTCGACAGGACCTCGTAAAGGGCTAAGGGAGACAAAACGTGAAGCTGCGTCCCGAAGAGATCACCTCGATCCTGCGCCAGCGGATCGAGCAGTACGACGTCGAGACCGACCTCGCCGAGGTCGGAACCGTCCTCCAGGTCGGCGACGGCATCGCCCGCATCTACGGCCTCGAGAACGCGACGTCGCTCGAGATGCTCGAGCTGGAGCACGGCGTCGTCGGCCTCGCGTTCAACCTCGAGGAGGACCAGGTCGGCGCCGCGCTCTTCGGCGAGTGGGAGCACGTCGCCGAGGGCGAGCCCGTGCGCCGCACCGGCCACGTCGCGAGCGTCCCCGTCGGGGACGCGCTCCTCGGCCGCGTCGTCGACCCGCTCGGCAACCCGCTCGACGGCCGCGGGCCGATCGAGACGGAGCACTTCCGCCCGCTCGAGTTCAAGGCGCCGGGCGTGATCCAGCGCCAGCCCGTCAAGGAGCCGCTCGCGACGGGGATCAAGGCGATCGACTCGATGACGAACGTCGGCCGCGGCCAGCGCGAGCTGATCATCGGCGACCGCTCGACCGGCAAGACGGCGATCCTGATCGACACGATCCTGAACCAGCGCGACACGGACGTGCACTGCGTCTACGTCGCGATCGGCCAGAAGGCGTCGACCGTCGCGCAGGTGTACGAGCGGCTCCGCGACGCGGGTGCGATGGAGTACACGACGATCGTCACCGCGGCCGCGAACGAGGCCGCGCCGATCAAGTGGATGGCGCCGTTCGCCGGCTGCGCGATGGGCGAGCACTTCCTCTTCAACGGGAAGCACGCGCTCGTGATGTACGACGACCTCTCGAAGCACGCGGACGCGTACCGGCAGCTGTCGCTGCTGCTGCGCCGCCCGCCGGGCCGCGAGGCGTTCCCGGGCGACGTGTTCTATCTCCACTCGCGGCTGCTCGAGCGCGCGTGCAAGCTCTCGGAGGCGGAGGGCGGCGGCTCGCTGACCGCGCTCCCGGTGATCGAGACGCAGGCGGGCGACGTGTCCGCGTACATCCCGACGAACGTGATCTCGATCACCGACGGCCAGATCTTCCTCCAGTCGGACCTCTTCTTCTCCGGCGTCCGCCCGGCGGTCAACGTCGGCATCTCGGTGTCGCGCGTCGGCTCGGCCGCGCAGACGAAGGCGATGAAGAAGGTCGCCGGGCGCCTGCGGCTCGACCTGGCGCAGTACCGCGAGCTCGAGGCGTTCGCGCAGTTCGGCTCCGAGCTCGACCGCGCGACGCAGCAGGCGCTGACGCGCGGCGAGAAGATGGTCGCGACGCTGAACCAGCCGCAGTACCAGCCGTGGCCGATGGAGGAGCAGGTCGTCGCGATCTACGCCGGCGTCAACGGCTTCCTCGACGAGATCCCGACGCCGCAGGTGCAGCGTTACCAGGACGAGCTGCGCGAGCATCTCCGCGCCGAGGGGACGATCCTGAAGCAGATCAAGGAGACGGGCGACCTGCCGGACGACCTCGCGCAGAAGCTCGACGCCGAGATCGCCACGTTCCGCAACAGCTTCAACGTGCAGGAAGAGAGCGCGCTGGTCTAAGTGGCCTCGCTGCAGGACATCCGCCGGCGCATCACGTCGGTCCGCAACACGCGCAAGATCACGAAGGCGCTCGAGCTCGTCGCCGGCGCCCGGCTGCGGCGCGCGCAGCTGCGGATCGAGGAGATGCGCCCGTACGCGGACCGGATGCAGGAGCTGATGGTCGGCACGGCAAAGGCCGCCTCGTCGTTCCGCAACCTCGCGCTGATGCAGCGTCGCGAGGAGGTGAAGCGCATCGCGGTCGTGATCGTCACGGGCGACCGCGGGCTCGCGGGCTCGTTCAACGGCCAGGTGCTCCGGCGCGCGTTCGAGCTCGAGCGCGAGGCGCGCGGCAACGGCCAGGAGGTCGCGTGGCTCGTCACCGGGCGCAAGGGCGCGTCGACGCTCCGCTTCCGCCGCTACACGATCGCGGGCGAGTGGTCCGGGTTCGCCGACAAGCCGACGTACCACGACGCGCAGGCGGTCTCGCACCGGCTCGCCGAGCTCTACACGAGCGAGGAGGTCGACCGCGTCGTCCTCGTCTACAACCGCTTCGTGTCGGCGCTCGTGCAGCGTGTGACGACGACCGAGCTGCTGCCGATCCCCGAGGACGTGCTCCAGGCCGTCGAGGAGGAGGGCACGACGGAGGAGGAACAGCGCGCGTTCCGCGGCGACTTCATCTACGAGCCGGACCCGGAGGAGATCCTCCAGCGCCTGCTCCCGGTCTACCTCGAGACGGAGATCTACCGTGCGCTGCTCGAATCGGCCGCATCGTTCCTCGCCGCGCAGATGACGGCGATGCGGAACGCGTCGAAGAACGCGGGCGAGCTCATCGACCGCTACACGCTCGCGATGAACCGCGCGCGCCAGGCCGAGATCACGCAGGAGATCCTCGAGGTCGTGGCCGGCGCGGACGCCCTCGAGGGCTGACAGACTTCAACCAAGGACACAGGAGACCCATGGCGGATCAGGAGACAAACGGCGGCGGGACCGGGCGGATCGTCGAGATCAAGGGCGTCGTGCTCGACGCCGTCTTCTCGGCCGGCCTGCCCGAGATCAACAACGCGCTCAGCATCCAGGTGCCGAAGGCGGACGGGAGCACCGCGGAGCTGATCGCCGAGGTGCAGCAGCATCTCGGCGACGACCGCGTCCGCGCCGTGGCGATGGACTCGACGGACGGCCTCTCCCGCGGCACCGAGGTGCGCGACACCGGCGGTCCGATCTCCGTGCCCGTCGGCGACGAGACGCTCGGCCGGATCTGGAACGTGATCGGCGAGCCGGTGGACGGCAAGCCGCAGGCGACCGGCGAGCGCTGGCCGATCCATCGCGACCCGCCGTCGTTCGGCGAGCTGTCGCCGAAGGTGGAGATCTTCGAGACGGGCATCAAGGTGATCGACCTGATCGCGCCGTACGTCCGCGGCGGCAAGGTCGGCCTGTTCGGCGGCGCGGGCGTCGGCAAGACGGTGACGATCACCGAGCTGATCCACAACGTCGCGCTCCAGCACGGCGGCGTCTCGGTCTTCACCGGCGTCGGCGAGCGCACGCGCGAGGGCACCGACCTCTACATCGAGATGGAGGAGTCGGGCGTCCTCGACAAGGTCGCGATGGTCTACGGCCAGATGAACGAGCCGCCGGGCGCGCGTCTGCGTGTCGGGCTCTCCGGCCTGACGATGGCGGAGTACTTCCGCGACCAGGGCCAGGACGTCCTCCTCTTCATCGACAACATCTTCCGGTTCGTGCAGGCGGGCTCCGAGGTGTCGGCGCTGCTCGGCCGCATGCCGAGCGCCGTCGGCTACCAGCCGACGCTCGCGACCGAGATGGGGCAGCTGCAGGAGCGCATCACGTCGACGCGCACCGGCTCGGTCACCTCGGTGCAGGCGATCTACGTGCCGGCGGACGACCTCACCGACCCGGCGCCGGCAAACACGTTCGCGCACCTCGACTCGACGACGGTGCTCTCGCGCGCGATCGTCGAGAAGGGGATCTACCCGGCGGTCGACCCGCTCGACTCGACGTCGCGTGCGCTCCAGCCGGGCATCGTCTCGGACGAGCACTACCGCACCGCGACGCGCGTGCAGGAGATGCTGCAGCGCTACCGCGACCTCCAGGACATCATCGCGATCCTCGGCATCGACGAGCTCTCCGACGAGGACAAGGTCGTCGTGTCGCGCGCGCGGAAGATCGAGCGCTACTTCTCGCAGCCGTTCTTCACGGCCGCGCAGTTCACCGGCACGCCGGGCGAGTTCGTGAAGCTCGAGGACACGATCCGCGGCTTCACGGAGATCCTCGACGGCAAGCACGACGACCTGCCGGAGCAGGCGTTCTACATGGTCGGCGCGATCGAGCAGGCCGTCGCGCGCGCCGAGGCGATGCGCGAGCCGACTGCGGCCTAGCGGTCATGGCGGACCACCCGAAGTTCTCGGTCTCGGTCGTCACGCCGGAAGGGCCGGCGTTCGACGGCGACGCAGAGATGCTGATCGTCCCCGGCGCGGCCGGCGAGATCGGCGTGCTCGCGCGCCACGCGCCGCTCGTTGCGATGCTGAAGGCGGGGTCGACGCGCGTGCACGTCACGGACGGCGACGTGCAGGAGTTCGCGACCGGCCCGGGGTTCTTCCAGGTGCTCCAGGACCGGGCGATCGCGCTCGTCGACGACGCCGTCGCGGCGGGCGAGATCGACGACGAGCGCGCGCAGCGGCAGCTCGACGAGGCGACGGCCGAGCTCGAGAAGGTCGACGCCGGCGAGTCGACCGCCGACCGCTGGCAGCTCGAGCAGCGGATCGCGCACGCGGAGAACCAGCTCCGCGTCTCCGGCCACACCGGCTAGGCGGGCGGGTCGCCGATCAGGGAATCCCCGGATGGCGACGACACGCGCGCCGACGCACGCTCGCCGTCGAGGCTGCGGGGTCATCCACCCCTCCCGCCTCGGGCCCGGGCGCACTGCCGAGTGGCGTCCGGGCCACCTCCCCTAACAGTTCCGGAGACGCTGCGGCTTGCCGCCGCCGGCGGGCACGCGCCAGAGGGAGGCGCACTGGCTCAGACGGAGCGGCTGCGTCTTGACGAGCAGCTCCTGCGAGCTCGGCGACCACGCGACGTTCGGCGCGAAGCGGAGCTGCATCAGCTTCCGCACCTTTCCCGTCGCGACGTCGACGACGTCGAGCGATCCGCCCTGGCCCTGGAACGCGATCTGCTTCCCGTTCGGCGACCAGCCGAAGAGCCAGACGACGTTTCGCGCTACGACCGTCCTGCTCGCACCGCCCTGCGGCGCGACGAGCTTCAGGGCGGCGGAGGGCGCGAGGTACGCGATTCGGTTGCCGGCGGGGGACCAGAGCGGCGTGAAGCCGCTCGGGATGAGCCGCCGCAGCCGACTGCCGTTCGCCGACGCCGTCCAGATCCCCGTCGTCTGCCCGGAGCCGCCGGCGGACGAGCGCACGAGCACGACCTGCGTGCCGTCCGGCGAGATGCTCGGCGTGATGTTGTCGACCTTCGTGCCGCCGATCCTCCCGACGAGCCTGCCGGTGGGGACGGCGAGCACGGTCACCGGCCCGGCGCACTGGGGGCAGTTCGAGAACCCGGCGGCGACGCGGTCTCCGGCCGAGTCGACGGAGAACTGCTCGTACGACCCGGGCTGGCGCCCGAGGGGCGTCGGCGTGCCGGCGACGGGGATCGTGAAGATGCGGAAGTCGTCCCCGTAGAGGAGCAGGTTCGGCCTCACCCAGAACAGCTGCGACGGGGAGTCGATCAGGTCGAGGCGGCACAGCCTCCTGCAGAGTGTCTGCGGAAGCGGCGCCGTATTTCTCCCGTCGGCGGTCGCGGTGCAGATCGCGCGTTGCGGAAGCGGGCCGTGACCGAGGCGCCGGCCGACGAATGCGATCTGCTTGCCGTTGGGCGACCAGGCCGGCAGGTTCGTCGAGCTGCACGCGGGAGAGGCGAGCGGCCGTGCACCACCGCTCGCGCATCCGGCGACGACGGCCACGAGCACCGCGCCGGCCGCAAGAGCTCTCGACCGCACGCGGCCGTTCATGCGGGCCGTGTGCCGTCGCGGAGCCGGCGCACCTGCTCGCCGATCTCCTCGACCGGGTGGCGGGGAGATGGCCGGCGTCGCCGGTCTTCACGACGCAGCCCGGGACGTGCGCCGGATCGGAGCCGGTCGGCGACGACGGTCATCGCCGATTCAACGCCTCGGTGTGCACCTCGCCGGCGTGGGCCGGCAGGTAGAGCCGCTCGGTGTACTCGCGCACCATGCGCGTCGTCGAGAACTGCGTGCCGAGGTCGGCGATCGAGCGGCGCATCAGCGCGATCCACCGCGCCGGCAGCCCGTCGTCGTCGCGCTCGTAGTACGCCGGCAGCACCTGCTGCTCGAGCACCGCGAAGAGCGCCTCCGTGTCGGCGAGATCCTGCTCCTCCTCGGTCGCGCGCACGTCGTGGTCGCCGATCGCGAAGCCGACCTCCGGCGTGTACGCCTCGGCCCACCAGCCGTCGAGGATCGAGCAGTTCAGCACGCCGTTCAGCGCCGCCTTCATCCCCGACGTGCCCGACGCCTCCATCGGCCGCCGCGGCGTGTTGAGCCACACGTCGACGCCCTGGACGAGCCGGCGCGCGAGCATCATCTCGTAGTCCGGGAGGAAGACGACGCGGCCGGACGTGTCCGGGTTGCGCGCGAAGTCGGCGACGTGCTGGATCAGGCTCTTCCCCTCCTCGTCGGCCGGGTGCGCCTTGCCGGCGACGAGGATCTGGACCGGCCGGTCGCGGTCGCCGAGGATCCGCGCGAGCCGCTCGGGCTGGCTGAAGAGAAGCCAGGCGCGCTTGTACGTCGCGAATCGGCGTGCGAACCCGATCGTCAGCACGTCGGGGTCGAGCTGCGGCGCGCCCCGCGTCCGCGAGATGAACGACAGCATGCGCTGCTTGGCGGCGCGGTGCGCGGACCAGATCGTCCCGTCGTCGAGGTCGAGCGCGCGCTCGAAGTTCGGCTCGGTGTGCCCGAGGAGGTCCTCGAGCTCGTCCGAGATCCACGTGCGCACGTGGACGCCGTTCGTGATCGACGTGATCGGCACGTCGTCCGCCGCGCGGTCGGGCCAGATCGCCTGCCACATGTCGCGCGACACCGCACCGTGCAGCTCCGAGACGCCGTTCGCGTACGCCGACGTCCGCAGCGCGAACGGTGTCAGCCCGAAGCGCGTGTCCTCGGGCGTCACCTTGCCGAGGTCCGCGAACTCCTCCCACGAGAGCCCGCAGCGCGCGACGATCCCGCCGACGTTCTTCTCGACGAGCGCCGGGTCGAACACCTCGTTGCCGGCGGGGACCGGCGTGTGCGTCGTGAAGACGGAGGAGCCGCGCAGCCGCTCGAGCCCGGATGCGGCGTCGAGCCCGTCCTCCTCGACGAGCTCGCGCAGCCGCTCGAGCTGGAGCAGCGCGGAGTGGCCCTCGTTCATGTGGAAGACCGTCGGGTTGAGCCGGAGCCGGCGCAGCACGCGCACGCCGCCGATGCCGAGCACGATCTCCTGCCGCAGCCGGTTCTCGCGGTCGCCGCCGTAGAGCGTGTCCGTGACGGCGCGCGCCCAGTCCGGGTTGCCCTCGACCTTCGTGTCGAGGAGGTAGAGCGACACGCGGCCGACCTGCGCGCGGAACACGCCGATGCGGACCGGGACGAGGTCGCCGTTCGCGTCGGCGAGCTCGACGATCGGCGCCATCGGCACGAGCGTCAGCGGCAGCCGCGTCGTGTCGAGCCGCGGGTAGCGCTCGACCTGGCGGTCGTCCGCCTCGAGGCGCTGGCGGAAGTAGCCGCGGCGGTAGTAGAGGCCGATGCCGACGAGCGGCACGCCGAGCTCCGACGCGGCCTTCAGGTGGTCGCCGGCGAGGATCCCGAGGCCGCCGGAGTAGATCGGGAGGCTCTCGTCGAGCCCGAACTCGGTCGAGAAGTAGGCAACCAGGAGGTCGGGCGGGAGCCCGCGCTCCTCGGCCCACGGCCGCCGGTCGCGCTCGACCGCGAGCCGCTCCTCGACGCGGCCGAGCCGCTCGGCGTACTCCGGCGTCAGCGCGCGGCCGAGGTCGTCGTCCGTCAGCTCGGTCAGCAGCGCCTTCGGGTTGTGCCCGAGCCCGGCGAACCGCTCCGGCGCGAGCGCGTTGAAGAGCGCACGCGCACCGGGCGTCCAGCTGAACGAGAAGTCGCTCGCGATGGCGGCGAGAGCCGCGCGCAGAGTCGCTCCGTCGTGGACCTCCGACATCGGTCGCACCCTAGCGGCCGACGCCGCTGGTACCCTCCGGTCACCCGGAGAGCTTTGATTGGCAGCTTGGCGACCGGGTTACCAAACGCCTAAAGAGCCGAGAGCGCGCAGCCGCTCCCGGTCGTAGAGGAGGTTCCGCGGGAGCACCGATGCAGGACACGCGCGACAGACTCGAACCGATTCTCCGAGAGCGCATCGCGGTGCTCGACGGGTCGTGGGGCGTCCTCATCCAGGCCGAGGTGCGCGGCGAGGAGGCGTACCGCGGCGAGCGATTCCGTGCGCATTCGCACGACGTCGCGGGGAACCCCGACCTGCTGAACATCACGCGGCCGGAGATCGTCGCGCGGATCCACGACGACTACTTCGCCGCGGGCGCGGACATCGCAACGACGAACACGTTCACGGCGACGTCCTTCGGCCAGTCGGACTACGGGCTCGAGGGCGTCGTCCACGAGCTGAACGTCGAGGGCGCGCGGCTCGCGCGCGCGGCCGCCGACGAGTGGACGGCGCGCACGCCGGACCGGCCCAGGTTCGTCGCGGGCGCGGTCGGCCCGCTGAACGTCACGCTCTCGCTCTCGCCGCGCGTCGACGAGCCCGCGTATCGCACCGTCACGTTCGACCAGGTGCGCGAGGCGTACGTCGAGCAGATCCGCGCGCTGCGCGAGGGCGGTGTCGACCTGCTGTTGATCGAGACCGTGTTCGACACGCTGAACTGCAAGGCCGCGATCACCGCCGCGCTCGACGCCGCGCCCGAGCTGCCGCTGTGGCTCTCGTTCACCGCGGTCGACCGCAGCGGGCGCAACCTCTCCGGGCAGACCGTCGAGGCGTTCTGGGCGTCGGTCGAGCAGGCGCGTCCGCTCATCGTCGGCGTCAACTGCTCGCTCGGCGCAACCGAGATGCGCCCGTTCGTCGAGGACCTCTCGCACGTCGCGCCGACGTGGGTCGCGTGCTATCCGAACGCCGGGCTTCCGAACGAGTTCGGCACGCACGACGAGCAGCCCGCCGACACGAGCCGCTTCCTCGGCGAGTTCGCGCGCGCCGGGCTCGTCAACGTCGTCGGCGGCTGCTGCGGCACGACACCGGAGCACGTCCGCGCGATCGCCGCCGCGGTCGAAGGCGTCCCGCCGCGCCGCGTCCCGCCGCGCCGGCCGCTTCCCGTCTACTCGGGGCTCGAGCCGTTCGCGATCACGCCGGACACGAACTTCGTCATGGTCGGGGAGCGGACGAACGTCACGGGCTCTGCGCGCTTCCGCCGTCTCGTCGAGGCCGACGACTGGCAGGGCGCGCTCGACGTCGCGCTCGAGCAGGTGCGCGGCGGCGCGAACCTCCTCGACGTGAACATGGACGCCGACCTGCTCGACGGCGAGCAGGCGATGACGACCTTCCTGAACCTGCTGGCGACCGAGCCCGAGGTCGCGCGGCTCCCGATCATGGTCGACAGCTCGCGCTGGTCCGTGCTCGAGGCGGGACTGAAGTGCCTCCAGGGGAAGGGCATCGTCAACTCGCTCAGCCTGAAGGAGGGCGAGGAGCCGTTCCTCGAGCACGCGCGCCTCGTCCGCCGCTACGGCGCCGGCGTCGTCGTGATGGCGTTCGACGAGCGCGGCCAGGCGGAGACCGTCGCGCGCAAGGTCGAGATCAGCGAGCGCGCGTACCGGCTCCTCGTCGACGAGGTCGGGTTCGAGCCCGAGGATCTCGTCTTCGACCCGAACGTGCTCGCGGTCGCGACCGGGATCGAGGAGCACGACGAGTTCGCGAAGGCGTTCATCGAGTCGCTGCCGCTGATCAAGGAGCGCTGCCCCGGCGCGCGCACGAGCGGCGGCATCTCGAACCTGAGCTTCTCGTTCCGCGGCAACGACGTCGTGCGCGAGGCGATGCACTCCGCGTTCCTCTTCCACGCGATCCGCGCGGGGCTCGACATGGGCATCGTCAACGCCGGCCAGCTGATCCTCTACGAGGACATCGAGCCCGCGCTGCTCGAGCGCGTCGAGGACGTGCTGTTCAATCGGCGCCCCGACGCGACCGAGCGGCTCGTCGAGATCGCGGAGGCGGTGCGCGGCGAGGGCACGCGGCGCGAGCTCGACCTCTCCTGGCGCGAGGCGCCCGTGTCGAAGCGGCTCGAGCACGCGCTCGTCCACGGGATCGTCGACTTCATCGAGGCGGATGCGGAGGAGGCGCGCGTCGAGCTCGGCCGCCCGCTCGACGTGATCGAGGGGCCGCTGATGGCGGGGATGCAGGTCGTCGGCGACCTGTTCGGCGCCGGGAAGATGTTCCTGCCGCAGGTCGTGAAGAGCGCGCGCGCGATGAAGCGCGCGGTCGCCTACCTCGAGCCGTTCATGGAGGACGAGAAGAGCGGCGGCGTCCGCGCGCAGGGGAAGATCGTGATGGCGACGGTCAAGGGCGACGTGCACGACATCGGCAAGAACATCGTCGGCGTCGTCCTCGGCTGCAACAACTACGAGGTCGTCGACCTCGGCGTGATGGTGCCGGGCGACGTGATCCTCGACACCGCGCTCGCGGAGGGCGCCGACCTCGTCGGGCTCTCGGGGCTCATCACCCCGTCGCTCGACCAGATGGTCGACATCGCGCGCGAGATGGAGCGGCGTGGGCTCGAGCTGCCGCTCCTGATCGGCGGCGCGACGACGTCGCGCCAGCACACCGCGGTGCGGATCGCGCCCGAGTACTCGGAGCCGGTGGTCCACGTGCACGACGCGTCGCGCGCGGTCGGCGTCGTGTCGGACCTCCTGCACGCGGAGCGGCGCGTGCGGCTCGCGGACGAGAACCGCGAGCTGCAGGAGAGGCTGCGCGAGCAGCATGCGGAGCGCGACCGCAAGCCGCTGCTCCCGCTCGAGGCGGCGCGGACGAACCGCCACCGGCTCGCGTTCGACGACCTCGAGACGCCGACGTTCACCGGCACACGGCTCGTCGAGGGCGACCTCGCGGCGATCCGCGAGTACATCGACTGGCAGTTCTTCTTCCACGCCTGGGAGCTGAAGGGCCGTTTCCCCGCGATCCTCGACCAGCCGGCCGCGCGCGAGCTCTTCGACGACGCGCAGCTGCTGCTCGACGAGATCGTCCGCGGCGGTCTCCTGCGCGCACGCGGCGTCTTCGGCTTCTGGCCGGCGTCGTCCGACGGCGACGATATCGTTGTCCACTGTGACAACAGTGATTCTCTTCGCTTTTGCTTCCTGCGCCAGCAGACCGACCACGGCGACTCGCGCCCGAACCGGTGCCTGGCCGACTACGTCGCGCCGTCCGGCGACCACCTCGGCGCGTTCGCGGTCACCGCCGGCATCGGCGCCGATGAGCTCGCCGCGCGCTTCGAGGCCGAGCACGACGACTACCGCGCGATCATGGTCAAGGCCCTCGCCGACCGCCTCGCCGAGGCGTTCGCGGAGCACCTGCACGAGGTCGCGCGTCGGGGCTGGTACGAGCGCGGCGCGAAGCTCACGAACGAACAACTGATCGGGGAGCGCTACCGCGGCATCCGCCCGGCGTTCGGGTACCCCGCCTGCCCGGACCACGCGGAGAAGCGGAAGCTGTTCGCGCTGCTCAACGCCGAGGCCGCCGGCCTCGCGCTCACCGAGACGTACGCGATGACGCCCGCCGCCAGCGTCAGCGGGATCTACCTCGCGCACCCGCAGGCGCGGTACTTCTCGGTGGGCCGCGTCGGCCGCGACCAGGTCGAGGACTACGCACGCCGCCAGGGCTGGACGCCCGCGGAGGCGGAGCGCAGCCTCGCCCCGAACCTCGGCTACGACCCGGGCCGCGCCGCCGAGCGGGCGGCCCCGGCGGAGGCTGCCCGCGAACCGGCCCTTGACCGGGCCACGGCAGCGTCCTAGCGTCGGGGAATGCGCGCCGCTCCGGCCATCGCCCTCGTGCTCGCAGCTCTCGTGCTCGCGGCGCCGGCCGCTGCGCGCGATCCGAAGGATCCGCAGCAGCAGCACACCGCGGCCGACACGAAGCTCGCGAGCTCGCTCGCCCTGAAGGCGGCCGACCTCGCTGCGGGGTGGAAGGCGGCGCCGCCGCAGCCGAACTCGCCGCCGTGCTCGACCGAGCCGAACGAGTCGAAGCTCGTCCAGACGGCGAAGATCGACCCGACCTTCATCTGGAAGGACGGCGTCACGACGCTCGGCACCGAGGTCGACATCTTCAAGACCGCGTCGCAGGCACAGACGGACTGGAAGCTCTCGACGCTCACGCTCTTCCGCAACTGCCTGCTCGAGAGCGCGCGCGGCCAGCTCGGGAAGAAGTTCACCGTCGGCATCGCGTCGGCGAAGGCGCTGAAGGCGCCGCCGCGCCTCGCCGAACGCGAGCTCCACTACCAGATCGTCTTCAGGATCGTCCGCGGCCAGACGCCGGTCTCGATCGTGAGCGACGTCTACGCGCTCGGGAAGGGCCGGATCACCGTCGTCATGCACTCCTTCTCGATCCGCGAGCCGCTCCCGTCCCCGGCCGTGAAGCAGCTGCTCCAGCTGCTCTCGGGCCGGCTCGGCGCCGGGATCTAGCCCTCCGGGGCGCCGACGGTCACCCGCGGATCCCGCCGCGGGCTCGGCTATCCTCGTTCGAGCCGTCCGCGACGAGCGCCGGCCCCCATTTCGCATGCGGACGACGCTGAAGAGAGGCATGGGTCGCGCGGCGACCCTCAACGGTCACACGAACGGCAACGGCCGCGCCGTCCTCCCGCCGATCGTCGTCGAGCCGATGCACCGCTACCGGCAGCCGCCGCCGCCGCGGCGCTCGACCGGCCGCTTCCTCGCGCAGGTCTTCGGCTGGGCGTTCCTCGCGATCCTCGTCGTCGTCTCCGGCCTCGCCGGCGGCCTCTATCTCTACGGCCACCAGACGCTGAACGCGATCGCTGCGCACTCGAAGAGCGTCGTCAAGGCGCAGAAGGACCTCCACCCGATCGCGTCGCCCTCGCAGCCGGCGACCGCCCTCCTGATCGGCTACGACGCGCGCTCCGGGCCGGGCGGCTTCGGGATCGCGGGCTCGCGCTCCGACACGGTGATGCTCGTCCGTGCCGACCCGTCGAACAACACGCTCTCGATGCTCTCGTTCCCGCGCGATCTCGTCGTCCCGATCTACTGCAACGGCTCCGACGTCCCGCGCACGACGGACCGGATCAACTCGGCGTGGTCGACGTGCGGCGCCGAGGGCACGCTCGACACGGTCGAGCACCTGACCGGGCTGCCGGTCAACTACCTGATCACGGTCGACTTCCACGGGTTCAAGCTGCTCGTGAACAAGCTGAACGGCGTCTACATCCAGGTCGACCGCCGGTACCTCAACACGCACGGCGGCCCGGGCGGCTTCGCGACGATCGACCTCGAGCCCGGCTACCAGAAGCTCGACGGCCAGCAGGCGCTCGACTACGTGCGCTATCGGCACACCGACTCCGACATCTACCGCACCGCGCGCCAGCAGCTCTTCATCGAGGCGCTGAAGGACCGGTTCGCGTCCGGGTTCTCGCTCCTCCAGATCCCCGCGATCATCGGCTCGATGAAGCACAGCATCGAGATCGCGCGTGCGGGCGGCGGCTCGCCGAGCATGGGGGAGATCGAGTCGTACGCCGGGCTCGCGTACCACCTCCAGGCCGGCCATCTGTTCCGCAACGCGATCGACAAGAACGCGCTCCAGCCGTACGGCGCCTACGGCGCCGAGCTGATCGCGTCGCCCGAGGCGATCCAGGCGGCGGTGAACTCGTTCCAGAACCCGGACGTGAGCCTGCCGAAGCGCGCGAACGCGACCGCGCTCGGGCTGAAGCCGAAGGCGCCGGTCGTGACGCATCTCGTGCCGGCCGCCGTCTCGACGCTCGTCCTCAACGGGACGAGCACGCCCGGCCTCGCGCGCGACACGTCGTACAAGATCGCGCAGCTCGGCTACGTCACCGAGCAGCTGCCGCCGCTCGTCGCTGCGAACACGACGACGCCGAGCTACAAGACGACCGTCGTCTACTACGACCCGGTGCAGGCGAACTCGCGCCCCGCGGCACAGCAGCTCGCCCAGCTCTTCGGCACCGACACGAAGATCGCGCCGTTCACGCCGCTGATCGCGCCGTTCGCGCAGCAGTCCGGCAACCCGCTGACGGTGATCGCAGTCGGCGCGGACTTCGGCGGCGAGCTGACGCCGCCGGCCCCGCCGCAGCCGGCGCCGACGCACGAGAAGGCGTCCGTCTCGATCAACCCGGGCCTGACGCTCGCGCCGCTGCAGGAGGCGCACGCGAAGCTTCCGTTCAGGCCGTACGTCCCGCACGTGATCGCCGAGGGGTACACGCTCTCGTCGCTCGACGGCGTGCGCGCCTACAAGCCGGCGCCGTACCAGAGGGCCGTCGTCATGACCTTCGTGAAGGGGATCTCCTACTACCAGGTGGAGGAGACGAACTGGGCGTCCGCGCCGATCCTCCGCCGGCCGACCGGCTCGTTCCGCGCGAACCACCGCACGTACGCGCTCTACACCGTCGGCGGGCACATCCACATGGTCGTGCTGCGGCACGGGCGGATGAGCTACTGGGTCGTGAACACGCTCCTCGACGAGCTGTCGAACGAGACGATGATCGCGATCGCCAAGGGCCTCCAGCCGCTCGGGAAGTAGTCTCTCCCGCGTGTCGAGGATCGCGATGTTCGGGGCGGGCTACGTCGGCCTGGTCACAGGCGCGTGCTTCGCCGACCTCGGCCACGAGGTCGTGCTCCGCGACGTCGTGCCCGAGCGGATCGAGCGCCTGCGCGCCGGCGAGGTGCCGATCTACGAGCCGGGCCTCGACGAGGTGCTCGAGCGCAATCGCCACCGGATGCGGTTCACGCTCGACGTCGACGAGGCGGTGGACGGCGCGGAGTTCCTCTACGTCGCGGTCGGCACGCCGCCGACGTACTCCGGCGACGCCGACCTCTCCGCGGTCTGGGCGGTCGTCGACGAGCTGCCCGCGTCGCTGCCGGGCCGGCCGCTCGTCGTGATGAAGAGCACCGTCCCCGTCGGCACCGGCGAGCGCGTTCGGCAGCGGCTCGACGAGCGCGGCCTGACGGACGTCGGCTACGTCGCGAATCCCGAGTTCCTCGCCGAGGGGAGCGCGGTCACGGACTTCCGCACACCGGACCGGATCGTCGTCGGCGCGTTCGACGACGCCGACGGCGACCGCGTCGTCGGGCTCCACTCCGGCATCGAGACCGAGGTCGTTCGCACCGACGTCCCGTCGGCGGAGCTCGTGAAGCTCGCCGCGAACTCGTTCCTGTCGACGCGCATCAGCTTCATCAACGAGATCGCGAACGTCTGCGAGCTCGTCGGCGCCGACGTCGTCGACGTCGCGCGCGGCGTCGGGCTCGACCACCGGCTCGGGCCGCACTTCCTCCGCGCCGGGATCGGCTTCGGCGGCTCGTGCTTCCCGAAGGACGTGACGGCGCTGAAGCAGCTCGCCGGCAACTCGGGCTACCCGTTCCTGCTCCTGCAGGCGGTGTGGGAGGTGAACGAGCTGCAGAAGCGGCGCGTCGTGCAGAAGCTCCAGCGCCACCTCGGCGACCTCCGCGGGAAGAAGGTCGCGCTGCTCGGGCTCGCGTTCAAGCCGAACACGGACGACATGCGCGAGGCGCCGAGTCGCGTGATCGCGTACCGGCTGCTCGCGGAAGGCGCGGACGTCCGTGCCTGGGATCCCGTCGCGACGCCGACCGATCTCGCCGGCGTCACGCTCTGCGCCTCGGTGCTCGACGCGGTGCGCGGCGCCGACGCGGCGGTGATCGTGACGGAGTGGAGCGAGCTGCGCGAGGTCGCGAGCGCCGAGGTCCGCGACGCGATGGCGCGGCCGCTCATCGTCGACGGGCGCAATCTCCTCGACCCGGTCGCGACGCGCGCCGCCGGGTTCGAGTACGAAGGGATCGGCCGCAGCTGATGGAGGCGCTGCTCCTCGCGGGCGGGAAGGCGGAGCGCCTCGGCGAGGCGGCGCAGGGGCACCCGAAGCCGCTCGTTCCCGTCTCCGGCTATCCGCTCGCGGAGTACACGGTCGCGCGTCTCGTCGACGCGGGCGTGACGCGCGTGCTCGTCGCGTGCCAGGCGGGGCAGGAGGAGGTCTTCGTGAACGCGCTCGCCGGGCTCGGCGCGGCGATCGTCCCGGTCGGCGAGCCCGAGCCGCTCGGCCGCGGCGGCGGGCTCCGGCTCGCGGCGTCGCACCGGATCGAGAGCGGCACCGTCCTCGCGCTGAACGGCGACGAGCTCCTCGACGTCGACTTCCGCGCGGTCCTCGAGGATCACGAGCGCAGCGGCGCCGCCGCGACGATCGTCGTCGCGCAGGTGCACTCGCCGTTCGGCGTCGTCGACCTCGCCGACGACGGCACCGTGACGGGCTTCCGCGAGGCGCCGAAGCTCCCGCACTGGGTGAACTCCGGCGTCTACGCGCTCGGCGAGGAGGCGCTCGCCCGGCTGCCCGAGCGCGGCGACCATGAGCAGAGCACCTTCCCCGAGCTCGCCGCCGAGGGCAAGCTCCGCGGCTACCGGCACGACGGCGTCTGGCTCACGGTGAACACTCCCAAGGACCTGCGGAAAGCGGAGGAGTTCATGGACGAACACCCGGAGTGGCGGCCCCGCCGGAGCCAGGGATGACCGGCTTCGACAAGTGGGCGACCTCGTCGCGCATCGTCGAGAAGCCGTGGGGCCTCGAGATCATCTGGGCCGAGACGGAGATCTACGTCGGCAAGGTGCTGATCGTCCACGCCGGCGAGTCGCTCTCGCTCCAGTACCACGAGCAGAAGGACGAGAGCTGGTACGTGCAGAGCGGCCTCGCGCGGCTCGAGCTCGGCGCGGTGGGGGACGACGAGCTGACGACGGACTCGATCGCCGCCGGCGCGTGCTTCCACTTCACGCCCGGGACGCTGCACCGGATCACGGCGATCGAGGACACGACGATCATCGAGGTCTCGACGCCGCACCTCGACGACGTCGTCCGTGTCGAGGACCGCTACGGCCGCGAGGGCACGAGCGCGCCCTGAGCGACGAGACGGGCCGCGACCAGTACGCGACGGACGCGAACTTCGACGCACGCGTCGCGCTCCACGCTCGCTTCTCGACGAACCCGCGCTGGGCGGAGTGGCTGTTCGACCGCGAGCTGTCCTCGCCGGGGAGCGGCGCGCGCGTGCTCGAGGCCGGCTGCGGCCCGGCGATCCTCTGGCGTCGCAACCGCGATCGGATCGACCCGAGCTGGGCGTTGACGCTCACGGACGTCTCGCCCGGGATGCTCGACGTGGCGCGGGGCGCACTCGGCGACGTCGCGACGTATCTCGTCGCCGATCTGCAGGAGCTGCCGTTCGACGACGCGTCGTTCGACGTCGTGCTCGCGAACCACATGCTCTACCACGTGCCGGACCGGCCGCGCGCGTTCGCCGAGGTGCGCCGCGTGCTCACGCCGGGCGGCTCGTTCCACGCGACGACGAACGGCCGTGGCTTCCTCCACGAGATCGTCGAGCTCGTTCCGGGGTGGCGGTTCGCGGACCACATCGAGGCGTTCGGGCTCGAGACCGGCCCGCCGCAGCTCGAGCCGTTCTTCGACGACGTGACCGTCGAGCGGTTCGACAATGCGTACCGGGTGACCGAGGTCGAGCCGGTGCTCGCGTACGTCCGCTCGAGCTCTGTGTTCCGGGACGGCGACCTCGAGCCGCTGCGGGCGGCGGTCGAGGCGGCGATCGCGCGCGGCGGCGCCTTCCACGTCACGGCCGGAGCGGGCCTGATCTCCTGCCGCAGACCTTGACACAAGTGTGATAAGGTCGGTCGCGTGGACGGGCTGAAGGTCGGCGAGGCGGCTGCGCGGACGGCGTGGTCGCCGCGGATGCTGCGCTATCTCGAGCGCGTCGGCCTCGTCGTCCCGTCCCGCACGGGGAAGGGCTACCGGCTCTACGGGCTGCGCGAGCTGAACCAGCTGCGCGCCCTCCGCGAGCTTCGCTCCCGCTTCGGGCTCGAGCTCTCCGACGTCGTGTTCGCCGCGCGGCTCCGGCGGGAGCCGGAGCTCCGGCGCGCCGTCGACGGCTGGCTCGCCGGCGCGGACGACCTTGCCTGGGTGGAATTCGAGCAGCGCAAACACGAGCGGCTGCTGGCCGCATAGCGAAAGGACACGATGGCTCAGACGAAGCGCTACGACGTGAAGGACCTCGCCCTCACCGGCGAGGG
>DATJOZ010000054.1:0-35423 GCA_035506655.1 Gaiellaceae bacterium | reverse complement strand
TCGACTACATCGCCCGCCGCATCCAAGAAGGCAAAACACGACGCGAAGCAAACCGCTGCCTCAAGCGCTACCTCGCCCGCAACCTCTACCGCCTACTCGAACACCCGCCAATGACTTGACAGACATAGAAGCATCGCTGGCCCAGGCGGCGTCGCCCGTACCCGACGCAACGAGCCTACGAGGCTCGCGTCCAGACCCGGTTCAGCAGAACCGCTCTCGGTGTGCAGGGGTCCCGCAGCTTTTCGAGATCCAGCTTCTTGCCGCGAAGCACCCAAGTGTAAGACCCTGAAGCGGTGCACTGTCCGTCGGCCGCGAGTAGCAGGCGGTCGCCGGAGTAGCTCGCCCTATTGGGAAACGTGGCCGCATCGAAGATGTGGAAGGCGATCTCGTTACCCGGCTTGATGTAGAGCGTGTAGCGACCCTTGTAGAAGCCGAGCGCCGGATAGTTGGGCAGCGTCGCGGAGTAGGTGCCAACCAAGCGTCCAGGAGCCGGTCCGTTCGTTGCGGCCGCCGAGCGCGAGACGAAGCCAACCTCCAGACCGACAACCAAAGCGCAGGCCGCCAACAGTGCCGCTGACCTGATCCGCGACCTCGCCGTTCTCGGCACGCTCTCCACGTCACTCCTCTACCTACGACGCTCGAACGTGCGACAGCCTAAGAACTCGTCACCGTCGTTGCAAGGCGCGCCAGGCTCGATTCGCGGGGCGCTCAGGCGTCATTCCGCAACGCCGGCCCAGGCGACCGTCAGGTGTTCAGAGCGGGTGCGAGATCAGCCAGTGGTGTCCGAAGGGATCAACTACGCGTCCCTGTCGTAAACCGTAGGGCTGATCCGCGACAGCGAACATCTCGCTTGCTCCTGCGGCGACTGCGCGGGCCTGTGCGACATCGGCGTCATCGACGTGCAAGGAGATGCGAACGGTCGTGCCTCCGACAGTCTCCGGACTTGGTGTCCCGAGGTCGGGCGCCTCCGTTGCCACCCCGACCCGCTGCCCGTCGATGAGTAGGAGCGCGACCTGCGGCCCGTCCGGCGCAACCACCCGCTCTCGTTCTTCCGTGGCACCGAAAGCCTGTGCATAGAACGCGACGGCGGCATCTACGTCTTTGACCGCGAGAAAGGGATAGATCTCAGGTACGCGCTGGCTCTAACCGGCCACGCTCAGACGTCATTCCTGAACACTCGCGCAGGCGAACGTTCACCGTCCCGCGGTCGGGGATGTAGGGTCGACAGCCGTGGACGGCGGTATCGACCTCGCTCAGTTGCCGGTCGTCGTCGAGGAGGCGGACGTCGAGATTCGCGCCGGCGAAGCCGGAGAGCTGACGATCTCCCGGGTCACGCTGGCACAGGGGCACGACGCACGGGCGGTCTTCAGAGGGCTGCCCGGCGACCTGTGCCAGTGTCCGCACTGGGGTTACGTCATCAAGGGCAGGCTCCGAGTCTGGACGAAAGACGGGGCGTCCGACGTTCGCGCCGGGCAGGCGTTCTACTGGCCTCCGGGCCATGCGCCCGAGGCGCTCGAGGACAGCGAGTTCCTCGAGATCTCGCCGACAGACCAGCTCCGGTCGCTCTACGAGCACCTCGCCGCAGTGCGCGAACGGTCCTAGGTCCCCTCCGCGAAGATGCGGCCGTGGGCTGGGAGGCACTCGGTCAGTGGGGTGACGACGTCGCTCGCATCGAGCGGTGTCGGACCGGTGCCGGCAACGAGGTCTGGAGCGTGCGCGTCAACGGGCAGCTCGCGGTGGGTCGGCTCGGCAACCGCAGCGACGCCGACCTCTCGTGGGAGACCGCGCTGTTGCGATACCTCGACCGAGAAGGGATGACGGTGCCCGTGCCGATCCCGACCACGGACGGCCGGCAGTTCGCCGACGGTCTGGTCGTGATGACCTACGTGGAGGGCGGGCCGCCCGAGACGGAGGCAGACTGGCGCCGCGTCGCCGACGCACTCCGCCGGCTGCACCGACTGACGCGCGGCTGGCCTCAACGTCCGGGCTGGCGATCGTCGACCGACCTCCTGCACGCGGAAACCGGGACGAGAGTCGACCTCGGCGCGATGCCGCCCGAGGCTGTCGTTCGCTGCCGTGCAGCGTGGGCGCGGCTCAGCGGACGAGAGCGGTGCGTCGTCCATGGCGACCCCAACCCGGGCAACATCCGCGTGACCGCGGATCGGGTCGCGCTGATCGACTGGGACGAGGCGCACGTCGACGTCCCCGACCTCGACCTGGCATTGCCTCACAACGCCGCCGGTCTCGACGACGCCGCGCACGACGTTGCCGCGCAAGCACGGGCCGCGTGGGAGGCCGCCGTCTGCTGGGACCCCGGCGGGACCGACGAGTTCGCGGTCGAGCGGCTCGCCGAGGTTCGAGCTCCGCTTCGCTAGTGCTCGCCGTCGAAGCCGGCCGTCTCGATGCGCTCCGGCCGGATCCGGACGATCACGCGGACCTCGCCCTCTTTCCTGAACGGGTAGCTGTCGGCGTCCAGATATTTCTTCGCGAGCTTGTCGATGTGCGCGTCCGCGCCTTCGTGCGAGAGCTCCGCCTTGCCGCTCGCGGCGAGCCAGTGGTAGCCGTTCGACGGATCGAGGACCGCGATCGAGACGTTGGGGTTCTCGCGCATGTGGCGCGGCTTGGCGCGGCCCTCGGCCGTGTTGACGAGGATGTCGCCGCCGTCGGTGTCGACCCAGACGACGGTCTGGTGCGACGTCCCGTCCGGACGGATCGTCGAGATGACCGCGTAGTACGGGTTCCGCAGGAACGCGGCCTGCGCTTCGTCGAGCTTCGGCATCGGTCTCCTCCTGTTTGCGGTCTGGAGCCGCGCGCTCCCGCGAGCGCCGGCGTGCTCTCCGATTCATACACGGCCGGTCGCCTTCGACTCGGCAGTCGGCGGGCCGGTTATCCTCCGTCATCGTGTCGGCGTACGTCGTCAAGGCGCTGGACGAGTCGACCTGGCCCGCGTTCGCGGCGCTCGTGGAACGCAACAACGGCGTCTTCGGCGGCTGCTGGTGCATGGGGTTCCACGAGGACGCCAAGGGCGCCGAGCCTCCCAAGCGCGAGCGGAAGCTCGCCCGCGTGCGGGCGGGGACGGCGCACGCGGCCCTCGTGTTCGACGGCGACGAGTGCCTCGGCTGGTGCCAGTTCGGCGCGCCCGGCGAGGTGCCGAGGATCAAGAGCCGCGCCGCGTACGAGAAAGGGCTGACGGCGCTGCCGGACTGGCGGATCGCGTGCAACTTCGTCGGCAAGGGGAACCGGCGGAAGGGTGTCGCCACGGCCGCGCTCGCGGGCGCGCTCGACCTCATCGCCGCTCTCGGCGGCGGGACGGTCGAGGGCTATCCGGAGGACGCGGCCTCGGTCCCGGCCGGCTTTCTCTTCAACGGCGCGCTGTCGACGTACGAGGCGCTCGGGTTCGTCCGCGACCGCAAGATCGGCAAGCACCGCTGGGTCGTCACGAAGGTGGTCGAGCCGTAAGCCGTGGGACGGCTCCTGCGCTGATCAGTTGCCCACCATCGGGTCGGTCATGAACTCGCGGACCTCCTGAGCGCAGCGGCAGGCGGCGGCGATCTTGGCGGCCCACTCGAGCGCCTCCGCGCGCGACGGCACGTCGACGATCGAGAAGCCGCCGACGTAGGCCTTGCTCTCCGCGCCGCCGGTGACCGTCCCGTCGGTCGCGACGACATGCGTCTCCTCGGGAGGCACCAGCCCGCCGCCGAACACCCAGACGCCGGCGTCCATGGCCTCCTGGACGACCGCGTGCGCGGCGTCGGCGACGGCAGGAAGGTCCTCCTCGGGGAACGTCATCGCGCCGTCGTCGAACGAGATCAGGTACCGCGTCATCTCCCACCTCCTTGTCGGATCGCACACGAGAGACTGATAAAGAAGGAGGAATGCATCGGCTCAACTTCCTCGACGACGAGCCCTGGGACGAGGTTCACGACGACCGACGGAGCCGCTGGTTCGGTCACGCGTTCGCGGCCGACATGCTCGGCGCGTCGCTGACCGAGCTCTCGCCGGGGGCGCCGGGCGGGCCGTTGCACATGCACTACGGCGTCGAGGAGATGTTCTTCGTCCTCGCCGGGACGCCGACCGTTCGCACGCCCGAGGGCGACGAGACGCTCGCGCCGGGGGACGTCGTCTACTTCCCGGAGGGCCGCGCCGGGCTGCACGACTTCTCGAATCCCGCAGATGAGCCCGCCCGGATCCTCGGCATCTCGTCGAAGCGGTTTCCGGACCTCCTCGTGTACCCCGAGCGCGGCGTTGCGTGGGTCGCCACGCGCCATCCCGAGCGCCCCGTCGCCGGCGGCGCCGACGCGGGAGTCATCGCGCGGTTCGAGCTGCCGCCGGAGTAGCCGCCTGCGTCGCGTACTGCCGGCCGGAGTCTCGCGTGCCGCTCGGGCGTCCCCACGGTTCCTCGAGTCGCGTCAGCCCGGCCGGCGGGTCCGGTGGTTGAACACGACGGCGGTCGTGATCCCGAGCAGCCAGCCGAGAACGGCGGCGGCGAGGATGATCCAGTCGAGTGACGCATGGGTCGAGCCGACGGCCCAGCCCAGTTTCACGGCGTGCGTATTCGCGGACACGAGGACGACGAGCAGGGCGAGCACCGCGACGAGCAAGCACGCCCACATATAGAGGCGGGCGCGACGCCCCTGCCGTGCGACTCGCTCCCGACGGGACTCGCCGATGTGCGAATTCGCGCGTGAATCGCTTGCGGATGCCGGTGCGGGGTTGGAGCTCATGACCTTCTCCTCTACTTGGGGGCCGGTGCCGCGGACGGTTCGTTCTCGGGCACGAGGATCGCGAGCAGCGACCCGATGTCGATGTCGCGCTGGATCGGCAGTCCGAGCGGGATGTCGGTTCTGACGTTGTAGTGGTTGCGGCGTCCGTCGCGCTCGCGCTCGAGGTAGCCGGCCCTCGCGAGGTCGGCGACGATGCGCTGCGTCGCACGTTCGGTGATTCCGAGCAGCGCGGCAATGTCGCGCATGCGCATCCGCTGGTCGTGGGCGATCAGCAGCAGCACCTTGCCGTGGTTCGTCAGGAAGGCGAAGTCCGGTCTCTGGGTCGAAAGCGTCGCCATGATGTCGCGACAGATAATACACGAAATCTAACACCCGAAACTTAATTCGTGTATAGTGGGTCGTGCATCGATAACTGGCGCGGGGACGAACTGGCCCGACGGTTTCGAGCGACCCATCCAAGGAGGCACTCGATGAGACGTATCCCGTTGTTGCTGGTCGTCATCGCCGGCGCTCTACCGCTGGCCGCTTCGGCCCTCGCAGCGACCTCGCGGGCAACCGCGAGCCCGGTCAACACCTCGCTGCCGGCGATCTCCGGCACCACTCAGCAGGGTCATACGCTGACGGCCTCGAACGGCACATGGTCGGGAACGGCTCCGATCACGTACACGTATCGCTGGCAGCGCTGTAACGCTTCCGGGAGCAGCTGTGGAAACATCGGCGGCGCGACGAACCAGAACTACGTCGCGTCATCCGGGGACGTCGGCAGGACGATCCGGGTCGCCGTGACCGGAACGAACGCCGACGGCACGAGCCAGGCGCTGTCCACCGCGACGGACACGATCGGTGCGCCCGGCAGCGTTCCGGCGAACACGAAGCAGCCGGATCCGTCCGGAACCGCACAGGAAGGCAAGACGATCACGGTCGGCCACGGTGACTGGACCGGCCTGCAGCCGATCACGTTCACCTACCAGTGGCAGAGCTGCACCTCCGGCGGCACCTGCACGAACCTCGCCGGGAAGACCGGATCGAGCCTCCTGCTCGGTCTGAGCCAGGTCGGGCTGCTCATGCGCGCGACGATCGTCGCGACGAACGCGGCGGGCAAGACGTCGGCCTTCTCGAACCTGACGGCGATCGTTCTCGCAAAGGCGACCGCACCCGCGAACGTGAGCCTGCCGGCGATCTCCGGTTCGGCCCACGTCGGTCAGCGGCTCAGCGCGACGAGCGGTGAGTGGACCGGCGTCCCGACGAGCCCCTACACGTACCAGTGGAGTCGCTGCAACGCGGATGGGAGCTCCTGCTCGACGATCGCCGGAGCGACCGGGCAGACCTACGGTGTCGGCGCTGCCGACCTCGGTCTCGCAATCCGCGTGAACGTCACGGCGAAGAACGCGACCGGTTCGACGACGGCGACCTCGGCTGCCGCGAAGATCGGGGCGAGGGTCGTCCTGACCGCCACGTTCCGCGCCGTGCTTCGCGCAGGCCAGGAGGTCAGCTATCCGAACGGCAAGTTGGGCGCAACGGTCGGGCACTTCACCGCCAAGGTCACCGGCACGACACTCCGCTGGACGCTGACCTTCTCCCATCTCACCGGTCACGCCACCGTCACGCGACTCAACAAGGGCGTCCGTGGCACCAACGGCGCGGCGTTCAAGTCACTCTGCCGCACCTGCCTGTCGCCCACGCACGGCACGGTGACGCTGACGGCGTCGCAGCGCGCCGCGATGCTGCGCGGCGGGACGTACGTGAACATCCACACGGCCAAGAACACCCGCGGCGAGATCCGCGGCCAGATCAGCCGCATCAACTAGGTCGACCCCCGGCCGGGTCTCGAGCTCGCGCTCTGCCTCCCCGACGGGGAGCCGGCGAGCTCGAGACCCGATGCGTGAGGATGGCGAACCGGACCAGGACCCTGCAGCTAGCGCCGCCGGATCGCGCCGATCGCGTAGCCGCCGTCGAGCATCGCCGGGGCGCGCTGCTGCAGGCGCTCCCACTCCGGAACGTCCCAGCCGAGGGAGTCGGCGAGGCGGACGATCATGCTGAAGAGCGAGCAGACCGCGGCCGCGTCGCGGAGCGCCTGCGGCGAGACGCCCGCGGCGTATGCCCGCTCCGCGTCGGCGCGCGTCAGCTCGTCGGGGCGCAGCGTCAGGATCTCGAGGAAGACGAGCGTCGCGCGCAGCTCGGGACGGAGCGGCGCGGTTCGCCAGTCGGCGACGACCGCGTCCCAGACGTCCTCACCGAGGGCATACGACGCGACCGCGCCGTGGGAGCCCGTTCAGAACGGACACTGGTTGAGGAGCGACGTGAAGCCGGCGAAGAGCTCGCGCTCGCCCGGGCTCCAGTCGGACGGCCCGCGCATCACGCGGTCGAGCTCCTCGGAGAACGGCAGCCCGAACAGCTCGGGCCGGTACATGAGCGTCTTCACGACGCCGAGCGGCTCCGCGCCCGTGCGCTCGCGGATCTCGGCGAGCACCGCCGCCTGGTCCGGCGCGTGGCCCGAGTCGACGACCGCGAGCCTCACGCGAGCACCTCGTCCACGCGGTCGAGCCGGCGCAGCCCCTCGCCGATCGCGGCGGCGACGGTCTGCTCGAAGATCACGTCCTCGGAGATCCCCGCCGCTTTCAGCGCGTCGACGTCGGCGTCGGTCACCGTGTACGCGCGCTCGTGCACCTTGCGGAGGTAGCCCTCCATCTCCTCCGGTGCGGGCGGGATCGACGCGGCGTTCGCACGCAGCCGGTCGACCGCCTCAGTCACCGGCCGGCGCCTTCTTCTCCGGCTTGGCCGGCGCGGTCTTCTCCGACGAGCCCGACGAGTCGCTGCTCGAGCTCGAGCCGGAGTCGCCCGCCGCGCCGTCCTTCTTCGCGGCCTTGCCCTTCTTGCCGTAGTCCGTCGAGTAGAAGCCCGAGCCCTTGTAGTGGATCGCGACGGGATAGAGGACGAGTTCGACCGGCGCCGCGCCGCAGACGTCGCAGCGCTCGGGCGCCGGCGCCGTGATCGACTGGAAGCGCTCGAAGAGGTGGTCGTTCGGGCACCGGTACTCGTAGATCGGCATCGGGCAACGGTACCAGCGAGGCTCGACGCGCTCAGCAGACGCGATCGACGTCGCGGCCGCCGACGACGCGCTGGACGACCCAGACCGGCCCGCCGGAGAACGGCGCCGGGCAGGCGGCCGGGTCGGCCGCGTCGCCGGTCGCAACCCACTCCGGGACGCCGAGCGCGCGCCAGTTGCCCGTGATCCGCGCCCAGAACGCGGCGTTCGAGTAGACGCCGACCGCCGGATGCGACGGCTGCTCGAGGAGGTGCGTGAGCATGCCCTTCAGCGTCGCCACGTTCAGCGCCGTGCGCGACGACCACGTGTTCCCCGGCTCGACGTCGAGCCAGATCGCGAGCGGGACGATCGGCCCGAGGAGCCGGAGCGCCGCGACCGCCGCGCTGCAGCCGACCGCGAACGCGCGCTGCGCGGCCGGCCGGAACGGCTGCTCCCTCCCCTGCGCGAGGCAGTCCGGCGTGATGTGGCGGAAGAGGACGCGGTGGTACGCGACGTTGACGTAGACGCTGCGCGGCCGGAGCGCCGTCGCCCACTGCCGCGCGAAGCACGGGTTCGTCGTGAACGGCCGGCCCCAGTTCAGCCCGATCACGGCGAACTCCTGCACCGCGGGCGGCCGCGCGCCGCAGTTCGGGTAGCTCACGTCGTAGCCGACGGCGCCGCGCCGGTACGGGTTCGCCTGCGTGACGCGCGAGAGATCGAGCGCCGAGCCGGCGAGCGCCGGGATCGCGAGCCGCTTCCCGATCAGGAGCACGCCGTTCGCGTCCATCCCGTTCGCCGACGCGAGCTGCCCGAGCGTGACGTGGTAGCGCAGCGCGATCCCGCTCAGCGTGTCCCCCGCCTTCACGACGTAGACCCCGGCGAAGCGCGTCGACGGCGCGGCGGCCCCCGTCGGCACGTGGAGCACGACGCCGATCAGGAGCGGCCTCCGCCAGTTCAGCCCGTTGACGCGCGCGAGCTTCAGGTACGAGACGTGGTAGCGGAGCGCGATCGCCGTCAGCGAGTCGCCGGAGCGGACGACGTAGCGGCCGGACCAGAGCGAGTCGGGCGCGGCGGCGGCGCGCCCGGCGAGGGCCAGCGTCAATGCCAGCAGCGCGATCCCTAGCCTCGCGCGCATAGGACGGGTCCTTCGAAGCCGCGGCCCGGCCTCCTCCGCGGGAACCCGCGCCGGCGATCCGCGACCGCCCCGATGCCCCGAAGCCGCCGCGCCTCCAATCTGGGACGGGAATACGGGAGGCGGCGATGGACGACCTGAATCTCGCGGGTCGGGCAGGCGCGTGGAGCGCGGCGCACTGGAAGAAGGCGCTCTTCGGCTGGCTCGTGTTCGCGGTCGCCGCGATGGCCGTCGGGAGCATCGTCGGCCACACGCAGATGCGTGACTCGCAGTACGCGTCGGGCGAGACGGCGCGCGCGATCCGGACGCTCGAGCGCGCCGGCTTCATGCAGCCGAAGAGCGAGGTCGTGCTGATCCAGAGCCGCACGCTCACGACGAAGGATCCGCTCTTCATGGCGGCGATCGGCGGCGTCGTCCAGTCGCTCGCGCGCGAGAAGAACGTCACGAACATCCAGGACCCGCGGACCGCTCCCGGGGGCGGCGGCCAGATCTCGCGCGACGGGCACTCCGTGCTCGTCCAGTTCACGATCACCGGCGACCCGAACACGGCGAAGGACCGCGTCGCGCCGATGCTCGCGGAGATGGCCGGCGTGCAGCGCTCGTACCCGATGATCTCGATCCGCGAGGTCGGCGAGTCGAGCGCGAACTACGAGCTCGGAAAGCGCTTCACGAAGGACTTCGCGAACGCGGAGCGGCTCACGCTCCCGATCACGCTGCTGATCCTCCTCATGGCATTCGGCGCGGTCGTCGCCGCGGGGCTCCCGGTCCTGCTCGCGTTCTCGGCGGTGCTCGCGTCGCTCGGGCTCTACGCGCTCATCACGCACGGCTATGCGGGCGACTACCAGTCGACCTCGTCCGTCGTCCTGCTGATCGGGATGGCAGTCGGCGTCGACTACTCCTTGTTCTATCTGCGCCGCGAGCGCGAGGAGCGTGCAGCGGGGCGCGAGGCGCGGCCGGCGCTCCTGCGCGCGGCGTCGACGTCGGGCCAGGCGGTCGTGATCTCCGGCGCGACGGTGCTGATCGCGATGGCGGGGATGTTCATCGCGGGCAATCGGATCTTCACGTCGATGGCGCTCGGGACGATGCTCGTCGTGCTCTGCGCGGTGATCGGGTCGGTGACGGTGCTGCCGGCGGCGCTGTCGAAGCTCGGCGACCGCGTCGACCGGGGCCGCGTGCCGTACTTCGGGCGGCGGAAGCACGCGGCGGGCGAGTCGCGGACGTGGAAGTTCGTGCTCGACCGCGTGCTGCGCCGGCCCGTCGTCGCCGTCGTGCTCGCCGCAGGCGCGCTGCTCGTGGCCGCGTCGCCTGCGCTCCAGATGCACACGAAGCTGCCGAGCTTCACCGACATGCCGCGTGACATGCCGATCGTGAAGACGTACCGCGACGTCATCGCCGCGTTCCCCGGCGCGCCGACGCCGGCCGAGGTCGTCGTCCACGCGAAGAACGTGCGGACGCCGGCGATCGCGGCCGCGATCCAGAACCTCGAGCTCGTCGCGGTCGCGACGGGCCAGATGTACCAGCCGATTCTCGTCCGGATCAACCCGGACAGCACGGTCGCCGACATCCTCATCCCGCTCCAGGGGAACGGCGACGACACGGCGTCGCTCGCGGCGCTGCAGACGCTCCGCAGCGAGGTCGTGCCGGAGACGCTCGGGCGCGTCGGCGGGATCGACTACGCGGTCGGCGGCGCGACGGCCGGCACGCACGACTTCAACGAGCAGATGAAGTCGCGGATGCCGTGGGTGATCGCGTTCGTCCTCGGGCTCGCGTTCGTGCTCCTGCTGATGACGTTCCGCTCGATCGTGATCCCGCTGACCGCGATCGTGCTGAACCTCCTGTCGGTCGGCGCCGCGTACGGGCTGCTCGTCCTGATCTTCCAGCACACGTGGGCGCAGGGGATCCTGCAGTTCGACTCCAACTTCGCGATCACGTCATGGCTGCCGATGTTCCTGTTCGTCGTGCTCTTCGGGCTGTCGATGGACTACAACGTGTTCATCCTCAGCCGGATCAAGGAGCTGCGCGACGGCGGGCTGTCGACCGAGGAGGCCGTGTCGCGCGGCATCCGCCGGACGGCGGGCACCGTGACGAGCGCGGCGATCATCATGGTCGCGGTGTTCGCGATCTTCGGGACGCTGCACCTGATCATGATGAAGCAGCTCGGCGTCGGGCTCGCGATCGCGGTGCTCATCGACGCGACGGTGATCCGCGGTGTCCTGCTGCCGGCGACGATGAAGCTGCTCGGCGAGTGGAACTGGTACCTCCCGCGGCGGCTCGCGTGGGTGCCGTCGCTCGCGCCGGAGTCGAAGAGCCCGGCGCACGGGCACTAGTCTCCGCGCCGCTCGTCCTCCGGGAAGCAGGGCGCGCTCTCGAACGCGGCGAGGCCGGCCGGCCCGCGGCGCTCGTCGCGGCGGCGCGCGACCGCCCGCCGGCGCCGCGCCGTCGCGACCGCAGCGGACGCACCGACGAGACCGCCGAGCACGAACGACCGCAGACGTCTACGCCGGTCGTCGCCGTCCATGGGACGATTGTACGAATGCTGGTCGCGACCATCGGAGATCTCCTGCTCGACGTGATCGTCCGGCTCGAGGAGCCGCTCGCTCCGGGCGACGACGTGCGCGCGCGGACGCGCACCGGCGCGGGCGGCCAGGCGGCGAACGTCGCGGCGTGGGCCGCCTCGCTCGGGGCGGACGCGCGCTGCATCGCGAAGCGCGGCGACGACCCGGCGTCGGCGCTCGTCGCGGCCGAGCTCTCGCGGCACGGCGTCGAGCTCGCGGGGCCGATCGTCCCGGGCCGGACGGGCGTCGTCGTGTCCCTCGTCGCCGCAGACGGGGAGCGCTCGATGGCGTCGGACCGCGGCGTCGCGCCGAGCTTCGAGCCGGACGAGCTCGACGCGGCGTGGCTCGAGTGCGACGTGCTTCACGTGTCGGGGTACGCACTGCTGCGCGAGCCGGTCGACGCGACGGCGCGGCTCGCGGCGCGGCTCGCGCGCGAGGGCGGCGCGCGCGTCTCCGTCGACGTCGCCGCGTGGACGGAGATCCGCGCGTACGGGCCGGTGCGGTTCCGCGACGTGCTCGACGAGCTGGCGCCGGACGTCCTGTTCGCGACGGAGGCCGAATGGGAGATGCTCGGAGGCGCATATCTGACCGCGCCGGTCGGGGTGATCAAGCGCGGCGCGCGCGGCTGCGTCGTCGTCACCGAGGACGCGCGACTCGACCTCGCGCCGGTCGGCGCGGAGGTCGTCGACACGACCGGCGCCGGCGACGCGCTCGCCGCGGGTTTCCTCCTCGGCGGCTCGCTCGAGGAGGCGGCGCGCCGCGGCCTCGAGGCGGCGGCCCGGTGCGTCGCGCGCGTAGGCTCGATGCCGTGACCGTCGAGCCGTGGAGCGAGGATCACGCGCGCGCCGTCGCGGCGTGGCACTACGAGCCGCCGTACGACTTCTACGACCTCGCGTCGGATCCGGACGACGAGGCTGAGCTCTTCGACCCGCTGCGGCGGCCGCGGTACCGCGCGGTGGTCGGCGGCGACGGGGTGCTCGAGGCGTTCTGGTACTTCCGTCCGGACGGCGACGCGGTGGAGGTCGGGCTCGGGCTGCGGCCCGACCTGACCGGGCGCGGGCTCGGCGCGGCGTTCGCGTCGGCGGCGCTCGAGTACGCGCGCGCCGAGTGGTCGCCGCGGCGGTTCGTCCTCCACGTCGCGGCGTGGAACGACCGCGCGATCCGCGTCTACGAGCAGCTCGGCTTCCGCGAGGTCGGACGCGAGACGCGCGTCTTCGAGCTCGTCGGCGAGCACGAGTTCGTCGCGATGGAGCGTGCCGCGTGATCCGCGTCGCCGACGAGGTGCGCGAGGCGGGCGGCGCCGTCGTCGCGCTCGAGACGACGCTCGTCGCGCACGGGTTCCCGCCCGGGGAGGGCGTCGAGGTCGGGCTCGAGTCGGAGCGGCAGGTGCGCGCCGCCGGTGCCGTCCCCGCGACGGTCGGCGTGCTCGACGGAGAGATCGTCGTCGGGCTCACGGAGGACGAGCTGTCGCGGTTCACCGCCGACGCGCGCAAGGTCGGCCCGCGCGACCTCGCGGTCGCGACCGTGCAGGGCGCAGTCGGCGCGACGACCGTCGGCGGGACGCTCGCGGTCGCGCGCGCGGTCGGGATCCGGTGGCTGGCGACGGGCGGGCTCGGCGGCGTGCATCGCGGCTTCCCGGATCCGCCCGACGTGTCCGCGGATCTCGCGCAGCTCGCGCGGACGCCGGCTCTCGTCGTCTCGGCGGGCGTGAAGTCGCTGCTCGACGTGCCGTCCACGACGGAGGTGCTCGAGTCGCTCGGCGTCCCGGTGCTCGGCTTCCGCACCGACACGCTGCCGCTGTTCTACGCCGCCGCGGGCGGGCCGCCGGTGTCGGCGCGGGTCGAGTCGGCGGACGAGGCGGCGCACGTCGCGCGGGCGCACTGGGACCTCGGCGGCGGCGGGCTGCTCCTCGGCCGCCCGCCGGACGAGCCGCTCGACGACGTCGAGCCGCTGATCGAGGCCGCGCTCCGTGCCGCGCACGACGGCGGCGTGACCGGCCAGGCCGTCACGCCCTTCGTCCTGTCGTACCTCCACCGCGAGAGCGGCGGCCGCACCCAGCGTGCGAACCGCGACCTCATCGCGCAGAACGCGCGCCTCGCCGGCGACATCGCCGTCGGTGTCTGACACCAAATCGCCCGTCGGTGCCAGACACCAAATCGCCCGTCGGTGTCAGACACGAAATCGCCCGTCGGTGTCAGACACGAAACGCGCGTCTGGTGTCAGAACCGAACTAGAGGTTGCGCCGCGAGAACGCGAAGACCGCGAGCGCGAGGACGCCGGCGAGATAGAGCACCGCCCAGATGCGGATCGGCCAGCCGTGCACGTAGGCGCCGCCGAACGGGCCGAGCTGGAGCAGGAAGCCGGTGAGCCCGCTCGTCGACTCCGTGATCATCCGCAGCGCGTCCTGATACATCGCCTCGAACGGAAGCAGCCACGACGCGATCGTCGACGCGTGCTTGATCGCGTGCGAGTTCAGCGCGTGGCCGATCGAACCGAGCAGGCCGGCGACGAGTCCCGCGCCGAAGAGCATGAAGATCGCGATCCCGTTCGCCGTCGACGAGAGCACCGTCGAGCCGAGCAGCGACAGCGCGATCACGATCACGACGCCGAACGCGATCTCGACGCCCGGCCACACGATCCGGTCCGGCGACCAGTGACCCGTCGCGCGCGTGATCCCGAGCGCGGCGAAGTAGACGACGAGGACGTACGTGACGCAGACGCCGGACGCGCCGAGGAACCGCGAGAGCAGGAGCGTCGAGCGTCCGATCGGGCGCACGACGAGCGGCTGGAGCAGCCCGCGCTCCGCGTCGCCCGACACCGCGCCGAGCGTGAGGAACACGGCGAGCACGACGCCGAGGAAGAGCGTCGCGAACATCGCGAGCCCCGTCAGAAACGCGCCGGCGAACGTCCGCGTGTCGACGTTGACGTCGCGCGGCGGCGTGATGTTCTGCAGCTCGCCGAAGACGAAGTGATTCGCGAGCCAGAACAGCGCGAGGAACAGCGCCGTGAGCAGGAGCACGACGGCGAACACCTTCCGGCGCACGGCCTCACGGAAGCCGTACTCGACGATGACCGCGACGCTGCTCAATCCGTCTCGCCGCCCACGGCCTCGAGGTACACGTCCTCGAGCGTCGAGGTCAGCACGTGTACGCCGTATACCTGGCGTCCCGCGGCGACGGCCTCCGCGACGAGCCGCGGCGCGTCCTCACGCGTCGCGCCCCCGACGACGCGCGCTCCCTCGTCGGTCTCGATCCGGACTCCCTTCGGCCGGGAGAGCTCCGACGGTGTCCCCGCCGCGACGACCTCGCCGCCGAGGAGGATGGCGACGCGGTCGCAGACGAGCTCGATCTCCGACAGCAGGTGCGAGTTCAGGAGCACTGCGACGCCGCGGCCGCGGAGGTCCTCGAGCAGCAGCCGGACGGTGCGTCTGCCGACCGGGTCGAGCGCGGAGGTCGGCTCGTCGAGGAGCAGCACGCGCGGCTCGCCGACGAGGGCCTGCGCGACGCCGAGCCGCTGCTGCATCCCCTTCGACATCCCGTCGACGCGGCGGTCGGACGCGTCGGCGAGCGCGACGAGCTCGAGCAGCCGCCGCCGCTCGGCGGCGCCGCCGCGCGAGCCGGCGAGCCGCTGGTGCAGGTCGAGCACCTCGTCCGCCGTGTACCAGCCGGGGAACCGGAACAGCTCCGCGAGGTAGCCGAGCGACGCACGTGCGCGCAGCGAGCCGGCACGCGCGCCCGCGACCTCCGCCGTCCCGGCGCTCTGCCGCACGAGCCCGACGGCGATCTTCACGAGCGTGCTCTTCCCCGCGCCGTTCGGCCCGAGCAGGCCGACGAGCTCGCCCTCGCCGACGTCGAGGTCGACGCCCTTCAACGCCTCGACCGAGCCGAACCGCTTCGCGAGACCCCTGACGCTGAGTGCCGGCGGCACCGGGTGAGAGTAGCCTTGTCGTATGCCGCGCGGCTACATGGAAGGTCCCGCAGCCGAGGAGGCCGAGCGCCTCGCCGAGGAGGCTGCGCACGCGAAGACCGTCCAGCCCCCGGCGGACCTCCACGCGGCGGTCTACGGCTGCACCGACGACGACCCCGAGCCGCACTTCATCGGCTGGCTCGCCGACGTCGACCCCGACGAGCTGTTCGCGTCCGGGAAGGCGTGGGGCGTCACCGTCCGCCGCGTCGCTGCGGTGACGGACTAGACACCACCCCGCGCGACCTGATAGGCAACGCGCGGGGCAGGCGCCTTTACGGACCTGAGGAGGGGTTTACGTGGATCGAGTTGGGGGGATTCGCGGCCGCATGCGCGTGGCGATCATCGCCGTGCTCGCGTGCGTCGCGCTTGCGGCCGCCGCGGGAATCTACGCGGCGATCCCGAGCGGGGGCAACGTCTACACCGCGTGCATGTTGAAGGGCGTCGGGACGATCCGGCTGATCGACACGTCGCTTCCGTCGTCGAACCTGCTCGGGCACTGCACGTCGCTCGAGTCGCAGATCAGCTGGAACGAGAACGGCCAGCCCGGGCCCGCGGGGCCGGCGGGGCCGGTCGGGCCGGCAGGCGCGAAGGGCGACCCGGGCGCGGCCGGAGCGAACGGCACGAACGGGAACGACGGCGCGAGCGTCGTCGCCGTCGCGCTCAACCCGGGCGACGACCCGGCGTGCCCGTACGGCGGCACGAAGTTCACCGCCGGCGCCGCCGTCACGTACGCCTGCAACGGCGCACCGGGAGCGAAGGGCGACACCGGCGCGGCTGGCGCCACCGGCGCGACCGGTCCCGCAGGCCCGGCAGGGCCCGCCGGCTCGAGCGGCGGCGGCTCGCTCGCGACACTCGGGAGCCTGCGCGGCACCCCGTGCACCGTCGGCGGCAACGCGGGAACGCTGTCCGTCGACGTCGCGTCGAGCGGCGCGGTGACACTGACGTGCGTCGCCGGCGGCGGCGGCCCGTGCACGCCGCCCGCGTACCCGAACGGGACGACGTCGTGCGACTCGAACGGCAACGTGGTCTACGAGTGCGACGCCGGGCACTTCGACCTCGACGGCGACCGGTCGAACGGCTGCGAGACGACGCTCGTGCCCGACTCGCTCGAGCCGAACGACACGACGTCGCAGGCGAGCACGATCACGAACGGAGCGATCGAGACGATCGCGCCGTCGGGCGACGTGGACTACTACGTGCCGATCGTCCACACCACGCACGGCTGCAGCGACTTCATCTGCACGAGCACGTTCTCGATCTCCGTGCCGGGGATCAAGACGGCGACTCCGCTCGGGGTCGACGTCCAACTCGTGGACGGGTCGGGGAACGTCCTCGTCGCGAACGCCGCCGGCTTCGCCTGCGGATCGTCCGACTCGTACAACTCGAAGACCGACACCGACGTCAGCTCGGACACGTGTCCGGCGGCCGTCGACTCGGCGACCTCGTTCTACGTGAAGGTCACGGCGGGCGGGCCGACCGCGTACGTCTTCGGCTAGGAGCAACGCGCGGACGCGCCGGGCTCAGCCCAGCGCGTCCGCGAACTCCTCGAGCGTCAGCGCGGGAAGCGTCTCGATCTTCGTCGAGCCACGCGCGCCGAGCGTCACCGAGACGCGCGCGATCGTCGCGGTGTCCGGCGCCTCGACGACGTTGACGAAGTCGAACTCGCCGAGCGTCGCCCACTGGTGCAGCACCTTCGCACCGAGCTCCTCGACGTCGCGGTTCACCTCGCGCAACCGCTCCGGGTTCGACTTCAGCGTCTGGACGCCTTGCTGCGAGAGCCTCGAGAGCAGGATGTAGATCGGCATGCGCCGGAGCTTACTCCTTCACCCGCGCGGCCTGATCCTCGTAGAGGAGCGCCGCGCCGAGGAAGAGCAGCGGCGAGATCACGACGCTCGCGAGGACGTACGCGACCGAGATCGCGGTGCCGGCGGCGCCGCGGAGCAGGAACGCGAGCACGGTCTGCGACAGGAAGACGAGGATCGCGAGCGTCGCGAGCGAGCCGAGCGCGTGGACGTAGTCGGCGCGCGCGAGCTTCCATGCACGGGCGAGCGCCCTGTGCGGCGCGATCTCCTCCATCACGAGCACCGGCACGACGAGCCCGAGCGCGGCGAGCCAGACGACGGCGGGGAGCACGTAGAGGCGCGCGAGGACCTGCACGGGCGCGAGCACGAGCCAGCCGAACGCCCACGCGACGGCGAGACGCCGGCGCGACGGCATGTGCTTCAGCGCCAAGACGCACGCCGCCGTGTAGCACGCGCTCAGAACCGGAGCCGCGACCGTCGGCCACAGCACGAGCCACGTGACCCGCGAGACGTGCACCGTGACGACGGCGAGCGCCGCGGGGCCGACGCCGAGCCCGAGCGCCGCGAGGAACCGGTCGCCGTAGCAGCGGATCGTCTCCGCGACGAGCTGGCCGACGGTGCGCCGCTCCGGCGGCAGCGGCTCGGGGCGCGGCTCGCCGCTCTGCGGATACGACAACCGCGCCATCGCGGAGAGGCTAGCCGAGTGCGGCGAGGAGCTTCGGCACCGCCGACGCGAGCGCGTCGAGCGCGTCGTCGAACCGCCACTTCGCGCGATCCGGCTCCGCGACGTCGTTCGACACGGCGCGGAGCTCGAGCGCGGGAACGCCCGCGAACGCCGCGGCGAGCAGCACGCCGAACCCCTCCATCGCCTCGACGTCGCACGCCGTCCCGCCGCCGACGCGCGCCGACGTCGCGATCGGGAGCACGCGCGCCTCCGGCAGCGCGGCGCGCGCCGCCGCGAGCAGCGCGGGATCGGGCGCGACCCGCTCGACCCGCGCGATCGGCGACGTCGAGTCGAGCGCATCGCAGTACACGGACTCCGAGCCGAGCACGAGCGTCGGCGGCTCGATCCCGCGCGCGCCCGCGATGCCGACGTGGAGCAGCGCGTCCGGCCGCCGCTCGGCGAGCGCCTGCGCCGTCGCCACCGCGGCCTCGACGGGGCCGATCCCGCAGGCGACGGTCGCCGCGCCGGCGGCCCCGCGCAGCTCGCGCTCGGTCGCTGCGACGACGAGGAGCATGCGCAGACGCTATCCGGTGTGCGAGGATCGAGCCGTGGGCTACCACGTCGTCCATCCCGACGGGCTCGAGTTCGAGGAGCGCCCCACGCCCGGCGACGGCGCGCCGCGGCTCGCGGCCGACGTCACCGGGCCGGGCGGGCTGGAGCATTCCCGCGCGCGACTCTGGCGCTATCCGCCGCACGCGCGCGGCCGCCGCCACGTCGACCACGGCCAGGAGGAGATCTTCGTCGTCCTCTCGGGCACGCTGACGATGGCGCTCGGCGAGCCGCCGGAGCGCGTCGACGTCGCCGCGGGCGGCCTCGTCGCCGTCCACTCCGGCACGCCGCTCCAGGTCCGCAACGAGTCGGACGAGGAGCTCTCGCTCTTCATCTACGGCGCACCGCCGGTCACCGGCGAGGCCGAGTTCCTCGACGACGTCGAGACGCTCTAGCGAAACGGGTTCAGCCGGTAGCGCAGAGAGCGGCGCCGACGCTCACGCTCGGCCTTTCGTCGCTCGAGGAAGCGCGCGGCATTGTCCATCGCCGCCTGCAACTGGGCGCGTGCCTTCTGATGCTCTTCCTCCATCCGCCGCCGCTCCTCAGGAGTCGGCTTCCCCTTCCCCATCCTCGCCTCCGAGACACCGATTGATCGACGCGACGTCGGCCGCGATCCCCATGAGGATAGCCCCGATTCCGTGCATGAGCTCGATGGCGACCTCGACGGGATTCTCGGCGTCGTCCACGCCGAGATGATCGCGGCACGCGAAGCACGCCGCCAGATGTCCGCTTACGCCACGGCCGCTGCGGTCGCGCCCGCGCGCGCGAACGTCAGCTCGCCGTCGTGCGCGTCGACGACGATGCGGTCCCCGTCCGCGAAGTCGCCCTCGAGCAGGCGCAGCGCGAGCGGGTTCTCGACGAGCCGCTGGATCGCGCGCTTCAGCGGGCGCGCGCCGTACGCCGGATCCCAGCCGGCCTCGGCGAGCGCCTCCTTCGCGGCGTCGGTGAGGTCGAGCTCGATGCGACGCTCCGCGAGCCGGTCGCGCAGCCGCGCGAGCTGCAGCTCGACGATCTCGCCGATCTGCTCGCGCGACAGCGGCGCGAACACGACGATCTCGTCGACCCGGTTCAGGAACTCCGGCCGGAACGTGTCGCGCAGCGCGGCCTCGCTGCGAATGTTCGACGTCATGATCAGCACCGTGTTCCGGAAGTCGACGGTGCGTCCCTGGCCGTCGGTGAGACGGCCGTCGTCGAGCACCTGCAGCAGCACGTCGAACACCTCGGCGTGCGCCTTCTCGATCTCGTCGAGGAGCACGACGGAGTACGGGCGCCGCCGCACCGCCTCGGTGAGCTGGCCGCCCTCGTCGTAGCCGACGTAGCCCGGCGGCGCGCCGATCAGCCGCGCGACCGTGTGCCGCTCCTGGTACTCCGACATGTCGAGGCGCACCATCGCGCGCTCGTCGTCGAACATGAACTCGGCGAGCGCACGCGCGAGCTCCGTCTTGCCGACGCCCGTCGGGCCGAGGAAGACGAACGAGCCGATCGGCCGGTTCGGGTCCTGGAGCCCGGTGCGCGCGCGGCGCAGCGCGTTCGCGATCGCCTCGACCGCCTCGTCCTGCCCGACGACGCGCTGGTGCAGCCGCTCCTCCATGTGCACGAGCTTCTCCGTCTCGCCCTCGAGGAGCCGGTCGACCGGGATCCCGGTCCAGCGCGCGACGACCGCGGCGACGTCGTCCTCGTCGACCTCCTCCTTCACCATCGAGTCGACGGGAGCCTCGTCGCGCTCCGCGAGCTCCTTCTCGAGCGCCGGCAGCTCGCCGTAGCGGATCTCCGCGACGCGCTGGAGGTCGCCGAGCCGCTCCGCGCGCTCCGCCTCCATCTTCAGCTCGTCGATGCGGCGCGTGATCTCCTTCACGCGCTCGAGCGCCGCCTTCTCCTGCGACCAGCGGGCGGCGAGCGCGTTGCGCGACTCCTGCGCCTCCGCGAGCTCGCGCTCGACCGGCGCGCGCACCTCGTCCGACTCCTTCGCCATCGCGGCGAGCTCGATCTCGAGCTGGCGCACTCGGCGCTCCGCCTCGTCGAGCTCGAGCGGCGACGAGTCGATCTCCATGCGGAGCCGCGACGCCGCCTCGTCGACGAGGTCGATCGCCTTGTCGGGCAGGAAACGGTCGGCGATGTAGCGGTGCGAGAGCACGGCCGCGGCGACGAGCGCCGCGTCGCGGATGCGGACGCCGTGGTGCGCCTCGTAGCGCTCCTTCAGCCCGCGGAGGATCGCGATCGTGTCCGCGACCGACGGCTCGCCGACGAAGACCGGCTGGAAGCGCCGCTCGAGCGCGGCGTCCTTCTCGATGTGCTTGCGGTACTCGTCGAGCGTCGTCGCGCCGACGCAGCGCAGCTCGCCGCGCGCGAGCATCGGCTTCAGCAGGTTCGCCGCGTCGACTGCGCCCTCCGCCGCGCCCGCGCCGACGATCGTGTGCAGCTCGTCGATGAAGAGGATCAGCTCGCCCTCGGCGTTCGCGATCTCCTCGAGCACGGCCTTCAGCCGCTCCTCGAACTCGCCGCGGTACTTCGAGCCGGCGAGCAGCGAGCCGATGTCGAGCGCCCAGACGCGCTTGCCCTTCAGCCCCTCCGGAACGTCGCCGGCGACGATGCGCTGCGCGAGGCCCTCGACGATCGCGGTCTTGCCCGTGCCCGGCTCGCCGATCAGGACCGGGTTGTTCTTCGTGCGCCGCGAGAGCACCTGGATCACGCGCCGGATCTCCTCGTCGCGCCCGATCACCGGGTCGAGCTTGCCGCTCTCCGCCGCCTCGGTGAGGTCGCGCCCGAACTTCGCGAGAGCCTGGTAGGTGCCCTCCGGATCCTGCGACGTGACGCGGCGCCCGCCGCGCACGTTCGCGATCTTCGCCTCGAGCTCCTTGCGCGGCACCGCGTCGAGCGCGAGCAGCAGATGCTCGGACGACACGTAGTCGTCCTCCATGCGCTTCGCCTCGTCGAACGCGGCGTCGAGCACGCGCGTGAACTGCGCCGAGACCTGCGGCTGCTGCTGCGCGCCCTCGATGCGCGGCTTCTGACCGAGGCGCGCCTCGGCCTCCGCGTGCAGCGCGTCGGGGTCGGCGACGAGCTGCCGCGGCAGATCCTGGCCGAGCAGCGCGATCAGCAGGTGCTCGGGGTAGATCTCCGGGTTGCCGAGACGGCGCGCCAGCTCCTGCGCGGCGGCGACCGCCTCCTGCGACTTGATCGTGAGCTTCTCGAAGTTCATGCGTTTCTCCGTTCCGGGTGCCGGTCCTCGCGGTAGAGCACGAGGTCGCGGCGATAGTGCCTGTGCACGTTCTGGACCTCCTCGCGGTGCTGCGCCTGCAGCCGCTCGAGCTGCGCCTGCAGGCGCCGCAGCTGATCCTCGAGCTGCAGCACGAGCTCGACGCCCGCGAGGTTCAGCCCGAGCTCCGTCGTCAGCCGCTGCACGATGCGCAGCCGCTCGATGTCGCGCTCGGAGTAGCGACGCGTGCCGCCCGGCGTGCGCTGCGGCCGCACGAGGCCCTTCGCCTCGTACATGCGCAGCGTCTGCGGATGCATGCCGACGATCTCGGCCGCGACGCTGATCGTGTAGCGCCCGTGCTCCATCAGCTCTCGAGCCTCCGCCGGTTGCGGATCACGAAGAAGAGCACGACGAGCGCGACGACGACGAACGCGGCGACCCAGCCGCCGATCCGCCACGCGTCGACCGCGCCGCGGTACGCGACGAACCAGAAGAAGAACTTGCCGAGTATGCCCGCCTTCGCGAGCCCGAGCCCGCCCGCGGCGATGCCGCCGCCCGCGGTCTTCATGCCGCGGCGCCTGCTGTGCTGCTCCGCCGTCTCGGCCTCGGGCGCCTCGCGCGGGCCCTGCTTCAACAGGTCGTCGTGCTTCGCCATCAGCTCTCGCCCTTCCGCAGCTCCTCGAGGAGCTCGCGCTCCTTCTTGTTCACGCGCTTCGGGACCTCGATTCGCACACGCGCCAAAACGTCGCCCTTGCCGGAGCCGTTGAGCTTCGGCGCGCCGCGGCCCTTGATCCGCAGGAGCTTGCCGTCCTCCGAGCCGGAGGGGATCTTCAGCGAGACCGTTCCCTCCGGCGTCGGCACGTCGACCTTGCCGCCGAGGGTGGCGGTCGGGTACGAGACGGGCACCGCGACGACGAGGTCGTCGCCGCGCCGCTCGTAGACCGGCGACTCCGCGACGCGCGTGACGACGATGAGGTCGCCCGCCTGGCCGCCGCGCGCGCCCGCCTCGCCCTTGCCCTTCAGGCGGATGCGCGTGCCGTCCTTGACGCCGGGCTTGATCTTCACGGTGTACGTCTTGATGCGGCGCTCGCGGCCCGAGCCCTTGCACTTCGGGCACGGCTTCTCGATCACGGTGCCGTTGCCGCGGCAGCGCGGGCACGGCTGCGACAGCGCGAAGAGCCCCTGGCTCTCCGCCTTCACGCCGCGGCCGTTGCACTCGGGGCAGATCACCGGCGCGGTGCCCGGGCGCGCGCCGGTGCCGGCGCACTCGCTGCACGCCGTCGTCAGCTCGACCGGGACCTTCGCGTCGACGCCGCGGAGCGAGTCCTCGAACGAGAGGTGGACCTCCGCCTCGATGTCCGCGCCGCGCTGCGGCTGCGGACGTCCCGCACCGCGGCCGGCGCCCGCGCGGCCGGCGAAGAGCCCGCCGAACAGGTCGCCGAGGTCGCCGAGGTCGAACGTCGTGAAGTCGACGTTCGGGCCGCCCGGCGCGCCGCCGACGCGGCCGTTCGCCGAGCCGAACGTGTCGTACTGCTTGCGTTTCTCCGGATCGGACAGCACGTCGTACGCGTGCTGCACCTCCTTGAAGCGCTCCTCGGCGGCCTTGTCGCCCTGGTTCGCGTCGGGATGATGCTTGCGCGCGAGCTTCCGGTACGCCTTCTTGATCTCGTCCTGCGACGCGTTCTTCGGAACCCCGAGCGTCTCGTAGAGCGTCTTAGCCATCCGTCCCTTCGGGCGGCGCGGCCGCGATCACGACGCGCGCGGGCCGGACGACGCGATCGCCGATCGCGTAACCCTTCTGCACGACGTCGATCACGGAGCCCTCCGCCTCCTCCGAGGGCTGCGCGAGCAGCGCCTCGTGGACATGCGGGTCGAACGCGCCGTCGGTGGAGATCTCGCGCACGCCGTTGCGCTCGAGCAGCGTCGCGAGCGAGCGGTGGACGAGGCGCACGCCCTCCTCGAGCCGAGCCTCCTCGTGCTCCGACGCCGCGACGAGCGCCCGCTCGAGGTCGTCGAGGATCGGGAGCAGCTCCTTCACGAGCCGCTCGTTCGCGAACGTCGCGATCTCCTCGCGCTCGCGCGCCGCGCGCTTCTTGTAGTTCTCGAAGTCGGCGGCCAGGCGCAGGTAGCGCTCGTCGGGCGGCGGCGCCTCGTCGTGCGAAAGGCCAGGGCCCGGCCCCTCCGGAGCCAGGCCCTCGTCGTTGCGAGAGTCGGTGCCGCTCATGAAGTCGTCTTCGCCTCCTCGGCGTCGTCGACGACCTCGTACTCGCCCTCCTCGACGACCTCGTCCTCGGCCGACGTCGCGCCGCTCGACGACTGCGCCTGCGCGCTCGCCTGCGCGTACACGACCTCGGCGAGCTTGTGCGCCGACTCCTCGAGCGCGTTCGCCTTCGCCGTGATGTCGGCGAGGTCGTCGCCCTCGAGCGCCTGGCGCAGCTCCATGATCCGGCCCTCGATCGTCGAAGCGTCGGACTCGTCGAGCTTCTCCCGGTGCTCCTTCAGCGAGCGCTCGGTCTGGTACGCGAGCGTCTCCGCCGCGTTCTTCGCGTCGGCGGTCTCGCGCAGCTTGTGCGCCTCGTCCGCGTGCGACTCGGCCTCGCGGATCATCCGCTGGACCTCGTCGTCGGAGAGGCCGGAGCCGCCCTGGATCTGGATCTGCTGCACGTTGCCCGTGCCGCGATCCGTCGCCGAGACGTTGATGATGCCGTTCGCGTCGATGTCGAACGTGACCTCGATCTGCGGCACGTTCCGCGGCGCCGGCGGGATGCCGACGAGCTGGAACTTGCCGAGCGTCTTGTTGTACGTCGCCATCTCCGACTCGCCCTGGAGGACGTGCACCTCGACGGAGGGCTGGTTGTCCTCCGCCGTCGTGAAGACCTCGGACTTCTTCGTCGGGATCGTCGTGTTGCGCTCGATGAGCCGCGTGAAGACGCCGCCCTTCGTCTCGATGCCGAGCGACAGCGGCGTGACGTCGAGGAGGAGGATGTCCTTCACCTCGCCCTTCAGCACGCCGGCCTGCAGCGCGGCGCCGACGGCGACGACCTCGTCCGGGTTGACGCCCTTGTGCGGCTCCTTGCCGACGATCTCCTTCACCTTCTCCTGCACCGCAGGCATGCGCGTCATGCCGCCGACGAGCACGACGTGGTCGATCTTCGACGCGTCGAGACCGGCGTCCGAGAGCGCCTGCTTCGTCGGGCCGACGGTCCGCGCGAGCAGGTCGGCGGTGATCTCCTCGAGCTTCGCACGCGTGAGCGTGAGGTCGAGATGCTTCGGGCCCTCCGGCGTCGCGGTGACGAACGGCAGGTTGATCTGCGTCGTCATCGTCGACGAGAGCTCGATCTTCGCCTTCTCCGCCGCCTCGTAGAGGCGCTGGAGCGCCATCTTGTCGGCCGCCAGGTCGATGCCCTGGTCCTTCTTGAACTCGGCGACCATCCAGTCGACGACCGCCTTGTCGAAGTTGTCGCCGCCGAGATGGTTGTCGCCGGCGGTGGACTTCACCTCGAACACGCCCTCGCCGAGCTCGAGCACCGACACGTCGAACGTGCCGCCGCCGAGGTCGAAGACGAGGATCGTCTGGTCGTGCTCCTTGTCGAGGCCGTACGCGAGCGACGCCGCGGTCGGCTCGTTGATGATGCGGAGCACGTTGAGTCCGGCGATCTTGCCGGCGTCCTTCGTCGCCTCGCGCTGCGCGTTGTTGAAGTACGCGGGGACGGTGATGACCGCATCCGTGACCGGCTCGCCGAGGTACGCCTCCGCGTCGGTCTTCAGCTTCTGCAGGATCATCGCGCTGATCTCCGGCGGCGCGTACTCGGTGCCCTCCGCCTTCACGCGCACGTCGCCGTTCGACCCCTGGACGACCTCGTACGGGACGATCGTCATCTCCTCGGTGACCTCGGAGAACTTCCGCCCCATGAAGCGCTTGATCGAGAAGATCGTGTTCGTGGGGTTCGTGACCTGCTGCCGGCGCGCAGGAGCGCCGACGAGCCGCTGGCCGTCCTTCGCGAACGCGACGACGGACGGGGTCGTCCGGCCGCCCTCCGCGTTCGGGATCACCGTGGGCTCGCCGCCCTCGAGCACGGCCATGCAGGAGTTCGTCGTGCCGAGGTCGATGCCGATTGTCTTCGCCATTGCTGTATGTTCCTCCTTTGAGAAAATCTGAGTCGAGTTATAGCAGATTTAGGCCGTGCTTCGGGGGATCGGGTCGATCCGGCCCGGCGCCGACACTTCCGGCGTGGGTCTGCGGCTCGTCCTCGTCTCGCTGATCGCTCTGGCCACCGCCTCGACGGCGGCCGCGGCGGCGCTCCCGCTCGGGGACGGCCATGTCTCCTCCGCCCCGACCGCCGGCTCGGTCGACGCGTGCCCGCTGCCGAGCCTCCCGGGCGGCGGCGGGCCCGGTGGCGGAGGGGGCGGCGCACCCGGCAACGCGCCGTGGATCCACGGGTCGGCCTGGGACCCGGCGGCGAAGCCGGCCGTCCAGGGCTCGGTGCACTGGCCCGGCGCGAGCTACGCGGTCTCCGTCTCCGGCGCGTCGCGGGTGATCCGGACGAACAGCCTCCCGGTCGGAGCGACGACCGGCGTGTTCCCGATCGCGGCGTCGGACCCGGCGCACGCCTACGACGCGAACCCGAACTCGATCCGGCCCGTCCCGTCGGTCTGGACGCTCGCGCTCTCCCCGCGCGTCGCGGCGCAGCCGTCGTGCGTGCCGTTCGGCCCGATCGGCGTGACGACGAACGGGGTCGAGCTCTACAACGCCCTCGACGCGCTGAAGCGCGACGCCGTCGCCCACGAGGAGCAGGACGCGTGCGGCGGCCATCCCGGCCCGAACGGCGGCTACCACTACCACGCGATCGGCCCGTGCCTCCGCGTCTCCGGCGCGTCGACGCTCGTCGGCTACGCGCTCGACGGCTTCGGGATCTACGTCGAGCGCGGCGTGACGAACGCGGACCTCGACGCGTGCCACGGCCGCACGTCGACCGTCCTCTGGAACGGGAAGAAGACGCGGATCTACCACTACGACGCGACGGCGGCGTACCCGTACACGATCGGCTGCCTCCGCGGCACGCTCGGCACGATCGCCGGGTCGCGCTAGCCGGCGTTCACGCCGATCAGGATCCCGCCCGCGACGACGAGCAGCGCGCCGAGGACGACGCGGCGGCTGACGAGCTCCGTGTGGCGGATCAGCAGGAGCGAGAGCGCCACGCCCCAGAGCGACTCCGTCGCGATGAGCGGAGAGACGACCGTCACCCTCCCGCGGTAGTACGCCTCGAAGAGGGCGACGTACGAGAGCCCGAACAGCACGCCGACGGCGAGGAACGGCAGCGACTCGCGCAGCACCGGCCGTCCGCGGAGCCGCGGGCCGAGCAGCACGGCGATCACGAGCAGCCCGCCGACGAGCGCCGCCGCACCGGCGACCGCGGGCGGAGCCGTCGTGTCCTGCGAGAGCCACCGAAGCACGTTGTCCCGCGCCGCGAACAGCACGACCGCGCCGGCCGCGAACGCGTAGCCGATCCGGCGCACGTGCTCCGGCCGTGTCCGCTCGCGCGCGAGCTCGATCCCGCCCGCCACGATCAGGAGCGCCCCGACGAGGAGCGCGGCACTCAGCGGCTCCCCGAGGATCAGGAGCGCGATCGTCACGGAGACGAGCGGCGCCGCGCCGAACGCGACCGAGCTGCGCGACGCCCCCGCCTCCCGCACCGCGAGGATCACGAGCACCATCCCGAGCCCCGGGTGGAGGATCCCGGTGAGAAAGAACGGCCACGCCGCGGCCGCGTGGATCCCCCGCGAGGGCGCCTCGAGCGCCGCCGCGACGAGGACGACGACGAGCGCCGTCGCGACCGTCGCCACCGTCGCGAGCTCGGTGTCGGGGGTCCGCTGGAGGCCCATGCGCAGCCCGACGCTCATCGCGCCGAAGAGGAACGCCGAGAGGCACGCGAGCGCGACCGCGGTCACGCGGGGGGACCCTAGTCGTACGTACACTCCGCCGTCATGGCAATCGACGCTGCGACGCCGGCTGCCGAGCTGGCCGAGGACGCGGCGGAGCGCTTCCTCCGTTACGTCCGGATCGACACCCAATCCGACGGGGACTCCGAGACGTACCCGAGCACGGCGAAGCAGCTCGACCTGCTGCGCCTGCTCGTGACGGAGCTCGAGGAGCTCGGACTGGAGGACGCCGCGATCGACGAGCACGGCTACGTGACCGCCTCGGTGCCGGCGACGGTCGAGCGCGACGTGCCGACGATCGCGTTCTTCGCGCACGTCGACACGGCGCGCGAGGTGAGCGGCGCGAACGTGAACCCGCAGCGCATCGTCTACCAGGGCGGCGAGATCCCGCTCGGCGACTCCGGCTCGACAATCCGGCCCGAGGAGTCGCCGCAGCTCCCGAGCCACATCGGGCACGAGCTGATCACGACCGACGGGACGACGCTCCTCGGCGCCGACGACAAGGCCGGGATCGCGGAGATCATGGCGGCCGTCGCGTACCTCGTCGCGCACCCCGAGGTGCCGCACGGCGTCGTCAAGGTCGCGTTCAACCCGGACGAGGAGATCGGGCGCGGCGTCGTCCACTTCCCCGTCGAGACGTTCGGCGCGGTCGCCGCGTACACGGTCGACGGCTCGACCGTCGGCGAGGTGCAGCAGGAGACGTTCTCCGGAGCGGAGGTGCGGATGCGCATCCGCGGCCGCGCGATCCACCCCGGCTGGGCGAAGGGCGAGATGGTGAACGCGATCAAGCTCGCGGCCGACGTCGTCGGGCGCCTGCCGAAGGACGCCCTCTCGCCGGAGACGACGGACGGCCGCGACGGCTTCGTCCACCCCGTCGTCGTGTCCGGCGACTCGACGGAGGTCGAGCTCCGCTTCATCGTGCGCGACTTCGAGAACGACCTCCTCGACGGGCACGTCGAGCTCCTGCGCGGCATCGCCGCCGACGTCGCGGCGACCGACGCGCGCTGCTCGATCGACGTCGAGTCGCGCATCCAGTACCGCAACATGCGCGACACGCTGACGCAGCACCCCGAGATCGTCGCGAACCTCGAGGAGGCGGTCCGCCGGCTCGGGATCGAGCCGCGGCTGACGTCGATCCGCGGCGGCACCGACGGCTCGGCGCTCACCGAGATGGGCCTGCCGACGCCGAACATCTTCACCGGCGGCCACGACGCGCACAGCGAGCGCGAGTGGATCTGCGTCGAGGACATGGGCCTCGCCGCGGCCGCCGTCGTCGAGACCGCGAAGGTCTGGGCCGAGCGCTGATCCGGGCCGCGGTCGTCGCGCTCGCCGCGCTGGCGCTCGTCGGCCCGGCGGCCGCGCGGCCCGCCGCCGGCGGCGCCGTCGCCGCGCCGCTCTGGTCGCCGAACGGCCTGAAGATCGCGTGGGCGCAGGAGAACGGGTCGAACCACGACATCTGGATCGCGAACCCGGACGGCTCGTCCGCGCGCGTCCTCGCGCGGGCCGTCCCGGGCCTCTACCAGTTCGCCGCGATGCCGGACGGGAGCTTCCTCTTCGACTCGAACCTGACGCTCCTGCACGTCGGCGCGGGCGGCCACCCGCAGGTCGTGGCGCGCGGCGTGACGTTCTCGCTCGACCGGAAGGCCGACCTCGTCGCGTACCAGACGGCCGCGGACTGCCCGACGTGCCACGCGCCGATCGAGGTGCGCTCGCTCACGAGCGGGAAGACGTGGCGCATCGCGCCGGCCGACCGCAACATCTACCCCGCGCTCTCGCCGGACGGGCGCTCCGTCGCGTTCACGCGCTACCTCCCGTCGGCCGGCGGCGGCTACGAGCGCGACGGCGGGATCTGGATCGCGGACGCGCACGGCGGCAACCCGGTGCAGCGCACGAAGACGGGCTACTGCCCGCAATGGTCGCCGGACGGGAACCGGCTCGCGTACACCGACCTCAGCGGCATCCACGTCGTCCCGAGCAGAGGGGCGAGCCACGGGACGGTGCTCCTCCCGAACAACGTCCTCCCCGGCTGCACCGTGCTCTGGGCACCGAACGGCCGGAAGCTCGCAGCGCTCAGCGCGTACGGGCGCCTCCGCGTCGTCGACGTGGACTCCGGGAAGAGCGTGCCCGTCGGGCCGCCGCGCGGCTTCGACTTCGCCTGGGCGCCGGACGGCAGCCGCCTCCTCGTCACCGGCGGCGCGTCCGGGAAGGCCTGCCCGGCGCTCTGGTCGGTGCGGGCCGACGGCTCCGGGCTCCGCCGCCTCCGCGGCTGCTAGGAGGGCCCGCTCGGGCTACGCTCCGTCGATGGAGCCGCTCCTGGACAGGCTCGGCCGGCCGCTCGAGACGCTGCGGGTCTCGATCACCGACCGCTGCAACTTCCGCTGCGTCTACTGCATGCCGAAGGAGGTCTTCGGGCGCGAGTACGCGTTCCTCGAGCGGAAGGAGCTCTTGAGCCTCGAGGAGCTCGCCCGCGTCGCCTCGATCTTCGCGTCCCTCGGCGTCCGCACGGTCCGCATCACCGGCGGCGAGCCGCTCGTCCGCCGGAACGTCGAGCACCTCGTCGAGCTGCTCGCCGGGATCGATGCTGGAAGCGCCGCCGGCGAAGCCGGCAGCGCCCGGCGAGCAGATCCCGGACGCAAGCGTCCGGGGGGCCTCGAGATCGCGCTGACGACGAACGGCGCGCTCCTCGCGCAGAAGGCGGACGCGCTCGCGCGGGCCGGCCTCGACCGGGTCACCGTCAGCCTCGACTCGCTCGACGAGGAGACCTTCAGGGCGCTGAACGACGTCGACTTCCCCGTCGCGAGAGTGCTCGAGGGGATCGACGCCGCGGCGGCGGCCGGGCTCCCGGTGAAGGTGAACGCGGTCGTCAAGCGCGGGGTCAACGACGGCGACGTCGTGGCGCTCGCGGAGCGGTTCCGGGGCACCGGCCACACGCTCCGGTTCATCGAGTACATGGACGTCGGCCACACGAACGGCTGGCGGCTCGACGACGTCGTCCCGGCGGCGGAGATCGTGAGCCGGATCGACGCCGCCTGGCCGCTCGAGCCGGCCGGCCGCGACCGGCCCGACGAGACGGCGAACCGCTGGCGCTACCGCGACGGCGCCGGCGAGATCGGCGTCATCGCCTCCGTGACCCAGCCGTTCTGCGGCGGCTGCTCCCGCGCCCGCCTCTCGGCCGAGGGCCGCCTCTACACCTGCCTCTTCGCCCTCAAGGGCCACGACCTCCGGGCCCCGCTCCGGCTCGGCCGCTCCGACGGGGAGCTGGCGGAGGAGATCCGCGGGCTCTGGGGCCGCCGCACCGACCGCTACTCCGAGCTCCGCACCGCCGAGACCGCGGCCCGGCCGAAGGTCGAGATGAGCTACATCGGCGGCTGATTCCCGACCCCCGAGCGCCGCGCGGTCCAGTAAAATTCGGCCATGAGCGCTGTTCTTGAAGCGGGCAGGCGCGTGCTCCCGCGCGGCTACGGAGACTTCGCCCGCCAGCTCGCGATCTGGTTCGGATTCTTCTTCGCCTACCAGCTCGCGCGCGGGATCGCCGACCGGAACCCCGCCACGGCGTTCACGAACGGCTGGAAGATCATCACGTTCGAGCAGCGGACGACGCACCACCTGATCGAGCTCTCGGCGCAGCGGATCGCGGACTCGTCGCACTGGCTGCTGACGGCCGCCGCCTGGACGTACTGGAACTCCGAGTTCACGGTCGTCGGGCTGACGCTGCTCTTCGTCTACCTCCGCCGGAACGAGCGCTTCGTCTGGTTCCGGAACACGATCCTGCTCGCGAACGTCCTCGGGCTGATCGGCTACATCATGCTGCCGACCGCCCCGCCCCGGATGTTCGGCTCGTTCGGCTTCTCGGACGCCCTCGACTCGGTGAGCGGCATCAACCACGGCTCCGCGCTCGTCTCCCTCGCGGCGAACCCGTACGCGGCGATGCCGAGCCTCCACGCCGCCGACTCGCTGATCGTCGGGGTCGTGATGGTCGTCGTCTGCCGGCACTGGTGGGCGAAGGTGCTCTGGGCGCTCTGGCCGGCCTGGGTCTGGTTCTGCGTCATGGCGACCGCGAACCACTTCGCGGTGGACGTCATCGCGGGGATCGGGGTCGCGATCCTCGCCTTCGCGATCGTCGCGACGGCTCCGCGGGTGCTCCGCAAGAGCCACGTCGTGATCGCAAACCTGCTATAGTCGCGACATAGCAGGATTGCGATTGGAAATGAAGGACGCTCCCGCGCTCACCCGCGTCAAAGAGGGCTACACGACCGGCGCGCGCCGGCTCGCCCGGCGGTCGGTGGCGGGGCTCGCACGGACCAGCGTCACGCCGAACATGCTCACGGCGACCGGCGTCTCGCTCTGCATCGTCGCCGCGGTCCTCGTCCCGTTCGAGAGCCGCAACGAGATCCTCTTCTACTGGCTCGGGGCCGTCCTCTTCGTCATCGGCTCGCTCCTCGACATCCTCGACGGCGCGCTCGCGCGCGTCGGCGAGAAGTCCACGCCGTTCGGCGCGTTCCTCGACTCGACCACCGACCGCGTCGGCGAGAGCGCGATGCTCGCGGCGATCGGTCTCGTGCTCTCGCGGCAGGGGAACGACATCGCGGTCGTCTTCACGATCCTCGCCGTCGCCGGCTCGATCCTCGTCTCGTACACCCGTGCGAAGGCGGAGGGTCTCGGCCTGCGCGGCGACGTCGGGCTCGGCTCACGCGCCGAGCGCGTCGTCGTGATCACGGCCGGCCTCGTGCTCGCCCCGTGGGGCGCGCTCCAGTGGGCGATCTATCTCCTCGCGGTGACCGCCTGGGTCACCGTGCTCCAGCGAATCCTGTACGTCCGAAGACAATTGGCTCATGGAGGCACACATGGCGAAAGACCGTAGTTCGAACGGCGTGAGCGCGAACGGCCACCGCCTCGACGACGGCAAGGTCCGCGTCGCGATCATCGGCGTCGGCAACTGCGCGAACTCGCTGTTGCAAGGCGTCGAGTACTACAAGGACGCGCCGGACGACCAGTTCGTCCCCGGCCTGATGCACGTCAACCTCGGCGGCTACCACGTCCGCGACGTGGAGTTCACCGCGGCGTTCGACGTCGTGAAGGGGAAGGTCGGCAAGGACCTCTCCGAGGCGATGTGGGCGCATCCGAACAACACGATCAAGTTCTCCGACGTCCCGAAGACCGGCATCACCGTGTCGCGCGGCATGACGCACGACGGCCTCGGCAAGTACCTGTCGCAGATCGTCGAGAAGGCGCCCGGCAAGACGGACGACATCGTCGGGATCCTCAGGGACACGAAGACCGACGTCGTCGTGAACTACCTCCCGGTCGGCTCCGAGATGGCGACGAAGTGGTACGCCGAGCAGATCCTCGAGGCCGGCTGCGCGATGGTGAACTGCATGCCCGTCTTCATCGCGCGGGAGGACTACTGGAACGAGCGCTTCAAGGCGGCGGGCGTGCCGATCATCGGCGACGACATCAAGTCGCAGGTCGGCGCGACGATCACGCACCGCGTGCTGACGTCGCTGTTCCGCGAGCGCGGCGTGCATCTCGACAAGACGATGCAGCTGAACGTCGGCGGCAACTCCGACTTCCTCAACATGCTCGAGCGCGAACGCCTCGAGTCGAAGAAGATCTCGAAGACCAACGCGGTCACGTCGATGCTCGACTACGACCTCGGCGCGAAGAACGTCCACGTCGGGCCTTCGGACTACGTTCCCTGGCTGACCGACCGCACGTGGGCGTACATCCGGCTCGAGGGCTCGAGCTTCGGTGACGTGCCGCTGAACGTCGAGCTGAAGCTCGAGGTCTGGGACTCGCCCAACTCGGCCGGCATCGTGATCGACGCCGTCCGCCTCGCCAAGCTCGCACTGAACAACGGCATCTCCGGCTCGCTCGAGGGGCCGAGCTCCTACCTGATGAAGTCGCCGCCGCGGCAGATCCAGGACGACGATGCCGCAGAGCTCGTCGAGGAGTTCATCGAGCGCAACCGCCGCGAGGTCGCGGCGCCTGCGCCGGCGCAGATCTAGGCCTCGGTCCGCATCGCCCCCGGGCTAAGCTCGGGGGCGATGCGCATCTGCCTGGTGACGCCGTTCGCGTGGTCGCAGCCGCACGACGTGAACGACCATGTCGCGGGAGTCGCGGCCGCCCTGCGGGCGTCGGGCCATTCGGTGACGGTGCTCGCGCCCTCGACGCGGGCGGCCGACCTGCTCGCCGGGCGCCGGGCGCTCCAGCGCGGCGAGCCCGCCGACGTGATCGCCCTGGGGCCGGCGGTGCCGGTCTCGCCCCGCTCGCAGCTCGGCGTGCCGGTCGGCGTGCAGGCGAATCTCCGCCAGGCCCTCGGCAGCGGGAACTACGACGTCGTGCACGGGTTCGACCCGGGCCTGCCCTCGCTCTCGTACCTCGCGCTGCGAGACACGGATGCGCTCGCCGTCGCCACCTTCGCCTCGGCCGACCGCCTCGGCTATCCGCCCGCCCGTTCGCAGCGGGAGAAGCTGCTTGCCCGCCTCGATGCGCTGATCGCCCTCTCGGACGGTGTGCGCGTCGCGGCCGAGGAGCGGTTCCCCGGGGACTACCGTGTCCTCTCCTTCGGCGTCGACACGGTCCTCTTCCGGCCCGAGCCGAAGCGCAGGACGATCGTCGTCGAGCTCAGACCGAACGAGCGGGTCGTCGCACGCGGCGTCGTCCACACGCTGAGGGAGCTCCCGGGCTGGGAGGTCGTCCTCCTGCGCACCCGTTCGCTGATCGGACGCCCGGCGATCCCTCGCGACGTCGTGGGCCGGGTGCACATCCGCACGGAGCGCGGCGGCGCGGGCCGGGCCGCCCTGCTCAACCAGGCCGCGATCTTCGTCCCCGGCATCGAGGGCCTGCGCCGCGTGACCCTCGAGGCGGCAGCCTCCGGCTGCGCGATCGTCCGGCCACGGGGTATCGAGACGCAGACCGAACTCGCCGCCGCCGCGGCTGCACGGCTCGCCGAGGACGACGCGCTGCGCGAGCGCGAGGGCGCGGCCGCCCGCGCCGATGCCGAGCAGCAGACCTTCGCCGTCGTCGGCCGCGAGCTCGAGGAGATCTACGCCTCGGTGGGCACGCGCCGGCGGAAGCGGCGACACGGCGCGCTGCTCGAGGACCGGCCGTGGATCGTCGCCGATCTCCACATGCACACGTCCTGGTCGCACGACTGCAGCATCGACGCCGCGGAGCTCGTCGACCACGCCGAGGCCGAGGGGCTCGGCGCGATCGCGGTCACGGATCACAACGTCTTCGGCGGCGCGCTCGAAGCCGGCGACTACGCACGGAAGCGCGACCTGATCGTCATTCCCGGCGAAGAGGTGAAGACGGACGCGCAGGGCGAGGTGATCGGCCTCTTCCTGCACAAGGAGATCCCGCGCGGGCTCAGCTTCACCGAGACGATCGAGGCGATCCGGGAGCAGGACGGGATCGTCTACGTGCCCCACCCGTTCGACCGCATGCACGCCATCCCGGACCCCCGCACACTCCATCGGCACCTGGCCGACATCGACGTCCTCGAGGTCTACAACGCGCGGCTCCTGTTCGAGGGCTACAACGACGAGGCGCTCCGATTCGCGCGCAAGTACAACCTGACGATGGGCGCCGGTTCCGACGCCCACGTCCTCCAGGGAGTCGGAACGGGCGCGCTCCGGATGCGGGCCTTCCGCGACCAGGAGGAGTTCCTGCTGTCGCTGCGCACCGCCGAAGTCCTGCGCAGGCCGAAGTCGCTCGCCTACCTGCAGTCGCTCAAGTGGGTGGCGCAGGCGAAGGAAAAGGTCCGCTAGGAGAAGGTCCGGAGAGGCCGAAAGGTCCCTCTGCCGCGTGG
>DATJOZ010000053.1:0-55901 GCA_035506655.1 Gaiellaceae bacterium | reverse complement strand
GCGAGCGTCGTCGGCTGCTCCTGGCCGTGCACGCGCGTGATGCCGAGCGGGCGGCCGGACAGGAGCTTCGTCGCGAAGTTGCCGAGCGTCGCGATCACCGTCGGCTCGATCAGCTCGATCTGCCGGAAGAGGTGGCGCTCGCACGCCTCGATCTCGTCGGGCTGCGGGTCGCGGTTCCCCGGCGGGCGGCACTTCAGGACGTTCGCGATGTAGACGTCGCCGCGCTGCAGGCCGATCCCGGCGAGGAGCTTCTCGAGCAGCTTCCCCGCCTGGCCGACGAACGGGAGCCCCTGCTTGTCCTCGTGGAAGCCGGGCGCCTCGCCGACGAACATCAGGTCCGCGTGCGGGCTGCCGGAGCCGAACACGACCTGCGTCCGTCCCTGCGAGAGGCGGCAGCGCGTGCAGCCCGCGACCTCGCGCCCGTACGCCTCCAGCTCGCCGAACTGCTCCACCGGGACCGCGCTCACGGCCGTGAGTCTAGGGTCGAGTCCGGACGTCTCAGAGGCCTTCGACGACGACCATGTTCAGCTCGGCCGCGCCCTCGCGGAGCTTCCGCGCCTCGGCGTACTCCGGCGAGTCGTAGAAGCGCTTCGCCGACTCGAGATCCGGGAACTCGAGCACGACGAGCCGCGCCGGGTCCCAGTCGCCCTCGAGCACGGCGGTCTCGCCGCCCCGCGCGACGTATTTCCCGCCGTACGCCGCGAGCGCGGCCGGCGCCGCGGCCTTGTAGTGCTCGTACTGCTCCGGGTCGGTGATCTTGGTCTCGACGATGAGGTACGCAGGCATCGCCGGGAACTCTACGCTTCGGGCTGTGGCCGAGACGACGACCACCTCGCCGGAGGAGACCGAGGCGCTGGCGGCCGAGCTGACGGGACGGCTCGCGCGCGGCGACGTCGTCACCGTGTCCGGCGAGCTCGGCGCGGGGAAGACGACGTTCGTCCGCGGCGCGTGCACCGCGCTCGGCGTCCGCGAGCGCGTGACGAGCCCGACGTACACGATCGGGCACCGCTACCACGGGAGCGGGGTGGAGGTCTCGCACCTCGACCTGTACCGCTTCACCGGCGTCTCCGCCGCGGAGTGGGGCGACCTCGAGCCGTACTTCGACGACGCGATCGCGTTCGTCGAATGGCCGGAGGCGGGCGCCGGCGTGCTGCCGGAGCCGCGCTTCGTCGTCCGGATGCGGCATGCTGACGACGATTCCGCACGAGTGATCTCGATCGACGAATGCTGACGCTCGCGTTCGATACGGCCACCGATGTTGCGACGAGCGCGCTCGTCGACGACGGCGAGGTCCTCGGCGAGCGCGTGTCGCGCGCGCAGACGCTGCTCGAGGACGTCGACGCGCTGCTGCGGCAGGGCGGCGCGCATCCGACGGAGATCGGCGCGCTCGCGGTCGGGATCGGGCCGGGGAGCTTCACCGGCGTGCGGATCGGTCTCGCGGCCGCGCGCGGGCTCGCCGTCGCGCTCGACGTGCGCGGCGCGGGCGTCTCGACGCTCGACGCGCTCGCGGCGGGCGCGCCCGGCGCGGTGCCGGTCGTCGACGCGCGGCGGCGCGAGGTGTTCGCGCTCGTCGGCGGCGAGCCGCGCGTGCTCGCGCCCGACGAGCTCGCCGTCGCGGACGGCGCCGTGTGCGTCGGAAGCGGCGCGATCCGCTATCGCGAGCTGCTCGAGGAGAAGGGCGCGGTCGTCCCGCCGGACGCCGACGAGCGGCACCTCCCTCGCGCGCGCTTCCACGCGCAGCTCGCAGGCGAGCTCGGGCCGGTCGACGCGATCGAGCCGTTGTATCTCCGGCTCCCGGACGCGAAGGTGAGCGCATGACGACGATCGAGCTGCGCCGCCTCAACCTCGCCGACCTCCGCGACATCGAGGAGATCGAGCGGCTGTCGTACCCGACGCCGTGGTCGCGCTCGATGTTCGCCGGCGAGCTCGCGAAGCCGAGCTCGCTCTGCCTCGGCGCCTTCGACGCGCAGGACGAGGACGCGAGGCTCGTCGGCTATCTCATCGTCTCGCGCTACGTCGACGCCTGGCACGTGATGAACGTCGCCGTGCATCCCGACCACCGCGGCCGCGGTACCGCGACGCTGCTCCTCGAGCGGCTGTTCGCGCTCACCGCCGACGACGCGCGGCGCGGCTACACCCTCGAGGTGCGCGTGTCGAACGAGACCGCGATCCGCCTCTACGAGCGCCTCGGCTTCCAGGGCCGCGGCATCCGGCGCGGCTACTACACGGACAACCGCGAGGACGCGCTCATCATGTGGAAGGATCCGGTCTCGCGCGCGGCCGGCGCGTGATCCTCGGGATCGAGACGAGCTGCGACGAGACGGCGGCGGCGCTCGTCACCGACGACGGCGAGATCCGCTCGAACGTCGTCGCGTCGCAGGTCGAGCTGCACGCGCGCTACGGCGGCGTCGTCCCCGAGGTCGCGTCGCGCCGCCATCTCGAGCTGATCTCCCCCGTCGTGCGCGAGGCGCTCGCGCTCGCGGACGCGACGCTCGACGACGTCGACCGCGTCGCCGTGACGCAGGGGCCGGGGCTGATCGGGGCGCTGCTCGTCGGGCTCGCGGCCGCGAAGTCGATCGCATGGGCGCGGCGCCTGCCGCTCGTGCCCGTCGACCATCTCCGCGGGCACGTGGCGTCGCTCTACCTCGAGCCGGCGCCGCTCGAGCCGCCGTTCCTCTGCCTGCTCGCGAGCGGCGGGCACACGCTGCTCCTCGACGTCCGCTCGTACGGCGAGCACGGGGTGCTCGGGACGACGCTCGACGACGCGGCCGGCGAGGCGTTCGACAAGGGCGCACGGCTGCTCGGGCTCGGCTATCCCGGCGGGCGGGAGATCGACCGCCTGGCGCGCGAGGGCGACCCGAGCGCGTACGACTTCCCCGTCGCGCGCGTGCCCGGGCTCGACTTCTCGTTCTCCGGGCTGAAGACCGCGCTCCTCTACGCCGTGCGCGACCTCTCGCCGGACGAGCTCGCGGCGCGGCGCGCCGACCTCGCAGCGTCGTACCAGCGCGCGATCGTCCGGGCGCTCGTCGGCCGCGTGCAGGAGGCGGCGGCGCAGCACGGCCACGCGCAGGTCGCCGTCGTCGGCGGTGTCGCGGCGAACTCGGAGCTCCGCGAGGCGCTGCCGGGCGCGGCGCTCGCGCCGCTGCCGCTCTGCACCGACAACGCGGCGATGATCGCGTCGGAGGCGCGTTTCACCGAGCCCGTCCCGTACCCCGGATATCTTGGGCTCGATGCGTTTGCCTCGCGCTGAGCCGCGCCGTGCCGTCCTGCTGGCGGCCGTCGCGGTGACCGCGACCGGCGCGCTCCTCGCGGCGCGGAGCGGCGCCGGCCAGGCTCCGGCGCCGTCGACCGGCGCCGAGAGCTGGATCGGTCTCGTCGCACCGCGGCCGCCGGTCGCGCTCGCGCCGCGCGTGATCGTGGTCTTGCGTGCGCCGTCGCTCGCGCAGCGCGTCGCGGCGGCCGGCGGCGACGCGTCGCCGTCGCGCGAGCGCGCGTGGACGCGCGACGCGCTCGCGGCGCAGCGTGCCGTCCTCGCGCGGCTCGCCGCGCAGGGCGCCGCGCTCCGGCCGGACTACAGCTTCAGCCGCGTGCTCGACGGCTTCTCGGCGCGCGTGACCGGGAGCGCCGTCGCGCTGCTCGAGCGCGACCCCGGCGTCGCCGGCGTGTATCCGGTTCGCGTCGCGTACCCGGCGACCGTGTCGACGGCGGCGGCGCCCGGGATCCGCGCCGGCGTCGCACTGCACGGGTTCGACGGCGGCGGCGTCACGGTCGCGCTCCTCGACACCGGCGTCGACGCGGCGGTGCCGTATCTGCGCGGGCGCGTCGGCGGCGGGATCGACCTCGTCGGCGGCGGGATGTCCGCGAGCGAGACGCACGGGACGGAGATGGCGGGGCTCGTCGTCGGCGGCGGCGGCGTCGCGACCGGCGCGCACGTCCTGCCGATCCGCGTCGCCGGACCGCAGCCGAACGGGCGCGGCGGCAGCGCCGTCTACGCGCGCAGCGACCAGCTCGTCGCGGGGCTCGACCGCGCGGTCGATCCGAACGACGACGGCGATGCGCACGACTCGGCGCGGGTCGCGCTCGTCGCGCTCGCGGAGCCGTTCGCCGCGTTCCCCGACTCGCCGGAGGCGCGCGCCGTCGCCGGCGCGCTCGCTCTCGACACGCTCGTCGTCGCGCCCGCGGGGAACGACGGCGCGGCCGCGCCCGGCTACGGCGACGTCTCGGCGCCCGGGTCGGCGCCCGCCGCGCTCACCGTCGGCGCGGCCGACACACGAGCGACGGCTCCGCGCGCGCACGTGCTCATCCGCTCCGGTCTCTCGACGCTGTTCGCGGGGACGCTGCCGCTCGCGGGCTCGGTCGCGGCGACGAGGACGAGCCTCGAGGTGGCAGCACCGCGTGCGTCGCGGCTCACCGCGTTCTTCTCCGCGTCGGGCACGAGCCTCGTCGCGGGCCGCGCCGCGCTGACGCCCGCGGGTGCCGCGCCGCTCGCCGCGTCCGCGAACGCTGCGACTGCGGGCGCCGCGGCGGTGCTGCTCTACGGCTCGCGTCCGGTTCCCGCCGGAGTGCTCGCGCCGGTCACCGTCCCCGTCGTGTCGCTTCCCGCCGCCGTCTCGCACGCGTTGCTCGGGCGGCTTGCGCGCGGTGCGACTGCGACGGTCGCGCTCGCCGACGCGGGAACCGTCGCGAACCCCGGACGCGGACGCGTCGCGAGCTTCTCGTCCACCGGCGGCGCGAAGCCGGATCTCGTCGCGCCCGGCGTCGGGCTCGCGACGGTCGATCCGGGCGGGGCCCTCGTCTCCGTGAACGGCTCGAGCGCCGCGGCCGCGGTCGTCGCCGGCGCCGCCGCGCTGCTCGCGCAGGCACGGCCGCGCCTCGACGCCGCCGCGCTCGGCGCGCTGCTCGCGGGAACGGGGCACGCGCTGCCCGACGAGGCCGTCACCGCGCAGGGGACGGGGATGGTCGACGTCGCCGCGGCCGCGGGCGCGCCCATCGCCGCGTCGCCGGCGCCCGGCGGCATCGTGCTGGCAAACGTGACCGGACACGCGCTGAGCGCGACGCTCGCGGCGCGCCGGCTCGACCACGGCTCGTCGCCCGTCGACGCCGCGCTCGGCCGGACGACCGTCGCCCTCGGTGCCGGCCGCAGCGCCGCCGTCGCGCTGCGCGTGGGCGCCGCGGGCTCTGCGTACGGCGTCGTCGTCGTGCACGCGGGGGGCGAGACCGTCCGCGTGCCGTGGGCGGCGCGCGCTCGCACGACGGAGCCGCTGCTGACCGGGGTGTCGCTGGCGAATCGGGTGCTGACGATCGACGCCGGCCGCGTCTCCACGCTCGCCGGCTCGCCCGCGATCCTCTCGCTCGCGCGGCTCGACGTCGAGCTCGTGCACCACGGCCTCCTCGCGCGGCTGCGCGACGTGCTCCCGGGGCGCGTGACGTTCGCGCTCACCGGCCGCGACGCCGCGGGCCGCCCGCTCCCGCCGGGCGGCTACACGATCCGCGTCGTCGCGACGCCGGTGGGCGGCGGTCCCGCGTCGGTGCGGATGGTGCGGTTCACCCTCCGGTGACCGGGCGTATACTCGCCGCGGTACTGCGCAAACCCTGCAATTTGCTCGGGAAAAGGAGCTGACTGTGACCGCAGTCGATGCACCGATCTCGCACCTGCGCGAGAACCCGTTCGAGATCGCACGCGAGCAGCTCCGCCGCGTGGCCGCGACCTTCGACATCGACCCGAACCTCGTCTCCGTCCTCGGCCAGTGCAAGAAGGTCGTCGAGGTGTCGATCCCCGTCGGCATGGACGACGGGTCGACGGAGGTCTTCCGCGGCTACCGCGTCACGCACAACATCGCGCGCGGCCCGTCGAAGGGCGGCATCCGCTACCACCCGGACGTCACGCGCGACGAGGTGAAGGCGCTCGCGATGTGGATGACGTGGAAGTGTGCGCTGATGGGGATCCCGTTCGGCGGCGCGAAGGGCGGCGTCGTCTGCGACCCGAAGCGGATGTCGCGCTCGGAGCTCGAGCGGATGACGCGCCGCTACACGAGCGAGATCATCAACGAGATCGGCCCGGAGAAGGACATCCCGGCGCCGGACGTCGGGACCGACGGCTCGGTGATGGCGTGGATCTTCGACACCTTCTCGATGAACAAGGGCCACTCGGTGCTCGGCGTCGTGACCGGGAAGCCGCTCACGATCGGCGGCTCGCTCGGCCGCGAGGAGGCGACAGCGCGCGGCGCGCTCTACTGCATCCGCGACGCCGTCGCGAAGCGCGACAGCTCGCTCGCCGGCATGCGCGTCGCCGTCCAGGGCTTCGGCAACGTCGGCAGCTATCTCGCGCTGTTCCTCCACGAGGAAGGCGCGCTCGTCGTCGGGATCTCGGACTCGACGACCGGCTGTTACAACGCGAAGGGGATCGACGTGCCGACCGCGTTCGCGCACAAGCGCGAGCACGGCACGCTCGCCGGGCTCAAGGGCGCGGACGCGATCACGAACGACGAGCTGCTCGTGCTCGACTGCGACATCCTCGCGCCGTGCGCGCTCGAGCAGGTGATCCACGAGGGGAACGCCGCGCACGTGAAGGCCTCGATCATCTGCGAAGGCGCGAACGGGCCCGTGACGCCGGGCGCCGACAAGATCCTCGAGGACATGGGTGTGTTGATCCTCCCGGACGTGCTCGCGAACGCAGGCGGCGTCGTCGTCTCGTACTTCGAGTGGGTGCAGGGCCTCCAGGAGTACTTCTGGAAGGAAGTGGAGGTGAACGCGAAGCTGAACGACATCGTCAGTCGCGCGTTCGACGAGACCTGGGACACCGCGGAGCGCCGCACGCTGCCGATGCGGGTGGCAGCGTACGGGCTCGCGGTGCAGCGCGTCGCGGAGGCGACCGTGACGCGTGGGATCTACCCGTGACGCGTCACGTCACGTGTGACGTGTAGATCTGGGTGACGACGTCCCGGAAGAACTTCGCCGGCTTGCCGATCGGCGAGTTCGCGAGGACGACGCACTCGATGTTCTGCGGGAAGAAGTACGCGAGGCTCTGCTCCGTGTGGCCGGCCCCATCCGCCCAGAGCCCGTTCTTGTTGTAGAGGTTGCCCAGCGGGGTCGAGAGGATCATGTCGATCCCGAAGCCGCGGTCGAGGATCGTCTGCGCCTCCGTCGCCGGCAGGATCGAGCCGCTCTTCCGGAACGTGTGCATCACGCTCAGGAGGTCGTCGACCGACATGTGCCAGCCGGCGCCGCCCGCCATCGTCGACAGGTCGCCGGAGTTCCAGCCGTTCCCGGAGACGGGGAAGGTGTACGCGAGCGCGTCTGGCCCCGGATGGTTCAACGTCGGCCCGGACACGCCGGACGGCGAGAACACGTGGCTGTTGACGTACGCGGCGTAGGCATTGATCGTCACGTAGTCCCAGACCATGTCGTTCGGGTTCGGCAGGAACGGGAGCGGGAACGTCGTGCTCGGCGCGATGTTGCCGTTGATCGTCGAGATCAGGATCCGGCAGAGCCCGAAGTTCATGTTCTGGTAGCTGTACTTGCCGAGGTTCTGCGTGCCCGCGGCGATCTGCGACTTCATGAACTCGTAGTCCGAGGCCGACGTCGGTACCTGGTACGCGAGCCCCGACGTGTGCGTCATGAGGTTCGCGAAGGTGATCTTGTCGACGTTCGGCCCCTTCACCCAGTAGTTCGGCAGGTGGCTGATGATCGGCGCGTCGTACGAGATGTTCTTGTCGTGCAGGAGCTTCGTCATCGCGATCGCGGTGACGAGCTTGCTGCAGCTCGCGATGTGCATCCGGACGTCGGGGTTCCAGCCTTCGCCGCCGTCCGCGGGCTCCTTCGCCCAGTTCCACTCGAGCGTGTAGATCGTCGCGCCGTTCTGCCGCATCCGCATCACGTAGCCGGCGACGGAGTCCTTCAGCGCGTTGTGCAGCGCGTCGCAGAAGCCCGCGCCGTCGAACGTGTGGATCTTCTTCTTCGACGGCGGGAACGTGAACTTCGCCGGCTTCATGCCCTCTTCGAGGCCGCGGCTCGAGACGACGTGGGCGAGCGCCGGCGGCGTGATGACGTGCGCGCGCAGCGCCGGCTCGTCGAGGGCGATGTTGCGCACGCCCTCGACCTTGATCGCAGCGGACGGGCTCATGGGCAGTCCTCCTCGTGTGGATTTGGCTGCCGCAGACGGGTAACGAGCTCCCGGGGTCCGACTGTCCGCGAGTCTACTACCCTCCGTTCCGTGGTCGAGGTCGTCGTCTACCACGCCCGCGGTTGCCATCTGTGCGAGCCGGCCCTGGCCCACGCGAGGGCGCTCCAGGCCGAGCTCGGCTACGAGCTCCGGGAGGTCGAGATCGACGGCGACCCCGAGCTCGAGGCGGCCTACCGGCAGTGGATCCCGGTCGTGGAGATCGACGGCCGGCGCCGCTTCACGTACCACGTACACCCAGATGGGCTACGAAACGCGGTTGCACAAGCAAGTGCCCCATAGCTCTTGCTACAACAGCCGCCGGTGTTACAAACGCGACGGAAGGGACGCAGGTGTCGGATCGGTTGACGGTGGGCGTGGCGGCGCGCCTGTCGCGGTATCTCCAGGTGCTGACCCAGGCCCGGAAGATGGGGAAGGCCCGGATCTCCTCCCAGGAGATCGCGGAGTACACGAACATCAACGCGACCCAGATCCGGCGCGACCTCTCGGCGTTCGGCAAGTTCGGGAAGCGGGGCGTCGGCTACAACATCGACTCGCTCCTCGGCGAGATCCGGAAGATCCTCCGGACACAGGGCCAGCACAACATCGCGCTCATCGGCGCCGGCCGGCTCGGCCAGGCGATCGCGAGCTCGCCGATCTTCGCCGAGCACGGGATCAACATCGCCGCCGTCCTCGACACCGACCCGGAGAAGGTCGGGCGGCCCGTCGGCAACGTCACGGTCAGCGAGTACGGCGAGCTGGCGCAGCTCGTCCACGACAAGAACATCATCGTCGGCGTGCTCGCGGTTCCCGCGGGCGCAGCGCAGAGCGCGGCCGACGACCTCGTCGACGCCGGCGTGAAGATCATCTTCAACTACTCCGAGGCGCTGCTCGAGACACCGGCCGACGTGACGGTGCACACGTCGAATCCGGCGGTCGAGCTGTTGTACGCCCTGTACTTCCATTTGACGTAGCGTCCGCCGCGTGCGGATCCTCCTCTGGCACGGGTACCTCCTCGGGGGTACGGGCTCCAACGTCTACGCGCGCGCGGTCGCGCGCGAATGGAGCCGCGCGGGTCACGACGTGACGATCGTCTGCCAGGAGCGGGACCCGGGCTCGCTCGACCTCGGCGGCGCGCGCGTCGTCAGGCCGGAGCTGCCGGACGGGCTCCTGCCCGTGTTCGTGCTCGACCGCTACGAGGGGCTCGAGCCGCGCCTGCTCCAGGACTTCACGCCGGAGGAGCGTGCGCGCTACGTCGAGGCGAACGCGGCGGCGCTGCGCGACCTGCTGCCGGCGGATCTCGTGTTCGCGAACCACGTCCTCCTCGGCGGGCCGGTCGCGGCCGCGGTCGACGCGCGCCGCGCCGTCTACGCGCACGGGTCGGAGCTCGAGTACTCGATGCGCGGACGGCCCGAGCTCGAGCGGTGGGGAGCGGAGTCGCTCGCGCAGGCCGACGCGGTGTTCGTCGGCTCGGAGCACATCCGCCGCGTGCTCGAGGACGTCGTCGGCCACGTCGACCACGTGCACGAGGTCCCGCCGGGTGTCGACGTCGAGCGCTTCCGTCCCGAGCCGCGCGACGAGGCGCTCACGGCGCTGCTCGACGAGGCGCGTCGCGACCCGCCGAACCCGGGGAACGCGGAAGAGCGGCTGCCCGACGAGGGGAACGCCGAGCGCTTCGCCGAGTTCTTCGCCGAGGACGCGCCGACCGTCCTCTACTTCGGGAAGCTGATCGAGAACAAGGGCGTCCACGTGCTGCTCGAGGCCCTGCGCGGGCTCGACGCACGCGCCGTGATCGTCGGCTTCGGCGACTACCGCGTGGAGCTCGAGGCGATGGCTCCGCCCGGCACGCTCTTCACGGGGCCGCTCGAGCACCGCCACCTCGCGCACCTGCTCCCCCTGGTCGACGTCGCCGTCGTCCCGTCGATCTTCCCCGAGGCGTTCGGGATGGTCGCCGCCGAGGCGGCCGCCGCCGGCGTGCCGCCGGTCTGCGCCGACCACTCGGGCCTCGCGGAGGTCGCGGCGGGCATCGCGGCGGAGTACCCGCCCGCGCTCGCGCACGCCGCCGCATGCCCGGCGGGCGACGCGGACGCGCTCCGCGCCGCGATCGCGACGCTGCTCGCGCTCCCCGCCGACGAGCGCCGCGAGCTCGGCCTCGCCGCCCGCCGCGCCGTCGAGCGCAACTGGAGCTGGGCCCGGATCGCGGAGCGGCTGCTCCTCTGATCTAGGCTTTCCCCGTGGGCGACGAGCAGAAGGTCGGCTACGAGGAGCTGCTCGCGCAATCTCGTGCGGGCTTCGAGGACGTGCCGGACTTCACCGTCGCGGTGGAGGAGGAGTTCGCGCTCCTCGATCCGGCGACGCTCGGCCTCGTCGACCGCTTCGAGGAGATCCAGGCCGCCGCGAAGGGGACGGAGCTCGAGCCGCACCTCGTCGGCGAGCTGATCGCGTCCGAGGTCGAGGTGCGCACCGGCCGCTGCGAGACGTTCGCGGAAGGGGCGGAGCGGATCGGCGAGCGCCGCGCGCAGCTCCGCGCGCTCGCGGACGGGCTCGGGATCGGGCTCTCCGCGGTCGGAACGCATCCGTGGAGCCCGTGGCAGGAGCAGCGAATCATCGACACGCCGCACTACCGTCGCAACGACGAGCTCCTCCGATACGTCGTGTGGCGCAACAACACGTTCGGCCTCCACGTCCACGTCGGCGTCAACGGCCCGGACCGCGCGATCCGCGTCTGCAGCGCGCTCCGCAACTACCTCCCGGAGATGCTCGCGCTCTCGTCGAGCTCGCCGTTCGTCGAGGGCGTCTTCACGCACCTCCACTCCGCGCGCACGCAGATCTTCACGCGGATGTTCCCGCGCTGCGGGATCCCGGACGCGTTCGACGGGTGGGACGACTGGGAGGCGTACATCCGCTTCCTCTACGAGACCGGCTCGATCACCGAGCACACGCAGGTCTGGTGGAGCGTCCGCCCGCATCTCGCGTTCCCGACCGTCGAGTTCCGGATCTGCGACGGGCAGCCCGACCTCGGCGAGGCGCGCTCGCTCGCGGCGCTCGTCTACTCGCTGACCGCGCGGCTCGCCCGTGCGCTCGACGAGGGCGAGCCGCTCCCGTCGTGGCCGAACCGGCTGCTCGAGGAGAACCTCTGGCGCGCGATCAGGCACGGGCTCTCCGGCGAGCTGATCGACCTCGACAAGGGCGAGGTCGTCCCGGCGCGCGCCCGGATCGAGCGGCTCGTCGAGTGGGTGCTGCCGGTCGCCGAGGAGCTCGGCGCGGCGCCCTGGCTCGCCGTCCCCGCCGCGAACGCCGCCGAGCGGCAGATCGCCCGCCACGCCGAGGGCGCGACGATGGAGCAGATCTTCGCCGAGCAGGTCGAGCCGGAGAAGGTCGCCGGATGAGCGAGCCGCAGGCGCTGCCGACCGCCGCCGACGTGCTCGTCGAGACGGCGGCCGTCCTCGCCGCGCTCGCGGCCGCACGGCTCGCCGAGGAGACCCGCGACCTCGATGAGGCGCGGCGCGCGATCGATGCGCTGACCGTGCTCCTGCCGCTCCTCCCCGAGGACTCGCGGCGCGACGTCCAGGCCGCGCTCGCGAATCTCCAGCTCGCGTTCGCCGACGTCGTGTGAGACGCTTCCGGTATGGCGAAGAAGCGAACCCGCAAGCGGACGAAGACGAAGACGGCGCAGCCGAGCGGCCGCCCCGACCAGCAGGCCGTCCACGGGCGCGACCAGTTCGCGCCGCCGCGCCAGGCGCAGGTGAAGCCGGTTCGGCTCCCCGGCCACGGCATGCGCTGATCTGATACAAAGCACGCCGCGCCGGGGACACCCGGCGCCGTCTTTGTGTTGTCCCAGGCGAAGGAGAGCCCCCAGGCGATGAGCTGGTTCATGGATCACGCGGTGCTGTTCGCGCTCCTCTGCGGAGCGGCGGCAGTCGTCTACGGCATCTGGCTGACGGTGTGGCTGCTGCGCCAGCCCGCCGGCACCGAGCGCATGCAGGAGATCGCGCGCGCAATCCAGGAAGGCGCGGCGGCGTACCTGCGGCGCCAGTACCGGACGATCGCGATCGTCGCGATCGCACCGTTCCTCCTGATCGGCTTCTACCACTCGCTCGGCTGGGCGACCGCGGTCGGCTTCCTCATCGGCGCGATCCTCTCCGCCGCCGCCGGCTTCATCGGGATGAACGTCGCCGTGCGGTCGAACGTCCGCACCGCGGAGGCGGCGCGCCACGGGCTCCCGCAGGCGCTGAACGTCGCGTTCCGCGCCGGCTCCGTGACCGGGCTCCTCGTCGTCGGCCTCGGCCTGCTCGGGGTCGCCGGCTACTACGGCGTCCTCACCGCGTGGATCGGCGACTCGCCGAAGCTCGCGATCGAGCATCTGATCGGCCTCGCGTTCGGCGGCTCGCTCATCTCCGTCTTCGCGCGACTCGGCGGCGGCATCTACACGAAGGCCGCGGACGTCGGCGCGGACCTCGTCGGCAAGATCGAGGCCGGGATCCCCGAGGACGACCCGCGCAACCCGGCCGTGATCGCGGACAACGTCGGCGACAACGTCGGCGACTGCGCCGGCATGGCGGCCGACCTCTTCGAGACGTACGCGGTGACCGCGGTCGCCGTGATGCTGCTCGGCGTCACCGGCGCCGCCTACAAGACGGGCACGCACCTCTGGCTCTACCCGCTCGTGATCGGCGGCGTCTCGATCATCGCGTCGATCGTCGGCGTGCAGTTCGCGCGCGTCCGCGAGGGCGGCAACGTGATGAACGCGCTCTACCGCGCGGTGATCGTCGCGACCGTGATCTCCGCGCTCCTGTTCATCCCGGTGACGAAGGCGTTCGACTCGACCGGGCAGTTCTCGTTCGGGAACCTCTACGGCTCGGCGCTGATCGGTCTCGTCGTGACGGCGCTGCTCGTCGGGATCACCGAGTACTACACCGGCACGCGCTGGAACCCGGTCAAGAAGATCGCGAAGGCGTCGCTCACCGGGCACGCGACGAACATCATCGAGGGTCTCGCCGTCGGCATGCAGGCGACGGCGCTGCCGGTGATCGTGATCGCGACCGGCATCCTGCTCGCGAACCACTTCTCCGGGCTGTACGGCATCGGCGTCGCCGTGATGGCGCAGCTCTCGATGACCGGGCTCATCGTCGCGCTCGACGCGTACGGCCCCGTCACGGACAACGCGGGCGGCATCGCCGAGATGGCCGACCTGCCGCCGGAGGTGCGCGCGATCACCGATCCGCTCGACGCCGTCGGCAACACGACGAAGGCCGTCACGAAGGGCTACGCGATCGGCTCGGCCGCGCTCGCCGCGCTCGTGCTCTTCGGGTCGTACGCCGACGCGCTCCACACCCAGGGAGCCGGCCACGGCTCGCTCGGCACGACGATGTTCGACCTCTCCGACGCGTGGGTGATCGCCGGCCTGTTCATCGGCGGCCTGATGCCGTTCCTCTTCGCGTCGCTCGCGATGCAGGCGGTCGGCCGCGTCGGCGGCGAGGTCGTCGAGGAGGTGCGCCGTCAGTTCCGCGAGGACCCGGGCATCATGGAGGGGACGTCGCGGCCCGAGTACGGGCGTGCGATCGACATCGTCACGGGCTCGGCGATCCGCTCGATGATCGCGCCGGCGATCATCCCGATCGCGATCCCGATCGTCGTCGGGATCATCAACGTGAAGATGCTCGGCGGCCTGCTGATCGGGACGATCGTCACCGGCCTCTTCCTCGCGATCGCGATGACCTCGGGCGGCGGCGCCTGGGACAACGCGAAGAAGCTGATCGAGGACGGCGCGTACGGCGGGAAGGGCTCCGAGGCCCACGCCGCCGCGGTCACGGGCGACACCGTCGGCGACCCCTACAAGGACACCGCCGGGCCCGCGATCAACCCGATGATCAAGATCGCGAACATCGTCGCGATCCTGATCATCCCGCTGCTGATCTCGATCCACGGCTAGCGCCGCGGAGCGGGAACGCGCTACAGGGGGCGGTCGCGAGACCGCCCCCCGGCGCTCCTACTTTCGACCGCCCGGCTGGTTGCCGTTGCCGGGCGTCCCGCGCTGACCCTGCGGGCCGTTCTGACCCTGGCCGTCGCCCGGGCCGTGGCCGGTGTTCTGGCCCTGGCCGCCGTTCTGGCCGCCCGGGCCCGGCTTGGGCGGCGGCGGGAGGCCGAGCGCCTTGCCGACGCACGGCTTCATCGAGTCGGGCGACGAGCCGCTCGAGCTCTTGCACGAGTCGATCGCCGCCTGCACGGCGACGACCTCCTGCTCGACGCAGCTCTGGAGGGTGTCGGAGCTGCCGTACTTCGCGACGAACGCGTCCTTGCCGAGCTTCGCCGCCTCTGCGCGGCAGAGGTCGGCGGCGATCGCCGCCGGGGGCGGCGGGCCGCCCTGCTGGTTCGTCGGTTTCTGTGGCTTGGTCGGGCTGCCGTCGGCGAGGGCCGCGGCCGGAAGTGCCGCGAGCAGCGCCGCCGAGAGCAGCGCAATGAGTGATGTCCGCATGCGACTCGGATCGTCGCGCCGTCGGGGTTGCGCAATCCCTCGGACCGCGGGAATGGCCCGGCGCGGGGGATGTCGGACCCGCCGCCTCCCGCCGTCCGGAGTAGCGTTCCGCTGGTGAAGCGGCTCTCGGCTCGCACCGTCACGATCGGAGTCCTCTGCAGCATCGGCGCCGTCGCCGTGGTCACCGGCGTGATCTTCCTCGTGAAGCCGTACGTGCCGGTGCTGAGCCTCGGCGTGCTCTACGTCTTCGCGGTGCTGCCGATCGCCGTCGTGTGGGGGCTGTGGCTCGCGCTGCCGGTGTCGGTGCTGAGCATGCTCGCGTTCAACTGGTTCTTCCTGCCGCCGGTCCACACGTTCACGCTCGCCGACAGCGAGAACTGGTTCGCGCTCGCCGTGTATCTCGCGACGGCGGTCGTCGTCAGCGAGCTCGCCGCGCGGGCACGCCGTCGCGCCGCGTCGGCGGAGCAGCGCGAGCGCGAGTCGGCGCTCCTCGCGGAGCTCGCGACGGAGCTGCTCCGCGGGCGCGAGCTCGGCGAGGAGCTCGGCGAGGTCGGCAGCCGGACGGCGATCGTCCTCGGCGTGCCGGAGGCGACGATCGAGCTCGGGCCCGCGCACCGGCCGCCGCCGGACTCGTCGCCGCATCTCCTCGAGGCGGCCGACCGCACCGTCGGGACGATCTACACGCCCGCCGGATCCGACGCGAACGTCGCCGCGCTGCACCGGTTCCTCCCGGCCCTTTCCGCGCTGCTCGCCGTCGCGGTCGAACGCGACCGCCTGGAGCGCGAGGCGCTCGAGGCCGAGGCGCTCCGCCGCAGCGACCTCGTGAAGACCGCGCTCCTGCGGGCCGTGTCGCACGACCTCCGCTCGCCGCTCACCGGGATCCGCACCGCGGTCGGCGCGCTGCGCAACGCGACGCTCCATCTGAGCGACGAGGACCGGGGCGAGCTGCTCGAGACGATCGACCTCGACTCGGAGCGCCTCAGCCGGCTCGTCGGCGACCTGCTCGACCTCTCGCGGCTCGAGGCCGGCGGCGCCGCGCCGGAGCCCGAGCTGTGGTCGCTCGACGACCTCGTCCGCGAGGCGGTCGACACGCTGGGCGCACGCGGGCGCGTCGAGGTCGCAGGCGAGGCGCCGCTCGTCAACGTCGACGGGACGCAGGTCCAGCGCGTGCTCGCGAACCTGATCGAGAATGCGCTGAAGTTCTCCCCGCCGGACGCGACCGTGCACGTTCGCATCACCGCGACGCGCAAGGAGGCGATCGTCCGTGTCGTCGACCAGGGACCGGGGCTCGAGGAGGACGAGCTCGAGCGCGTCTTCGAGCCGTTCTACCGGCGCGGCTCCGACACGCGGTCCGGCGCCGGGCTCGGGCTCGCGATCGCGCGCGGCTTCGCGGCCGCGAACGGCGGCCGGGTGTGGGCCGAGTCGCGACCGGGGCAGGGCGCGACGTTCGCGCTCGCGCTGCCCGTCGTCGAGGTGCCGGCGGAGCTCCGCGCGTGAGCCGTCGGCTCGACGGAGGCAACCGGGAATGAGCGGCCAGCGCGTCCTCGTCGTCGACGACGAGCCGCAGATCCTCCGTGCGCTGCGCGCGACGCTGCGCGGCGCCGGCTACACCGTCGAGTCGGCGGCGACCGCGGAGGAGGCGCTCACCGCGGCGGCGGCGCGGCCGCCCGAGGCGGTGATCCTCGACCTCGTCCTGCCGGACGGGAACGGGACCGACGTGACGCGCGAGCTCCGCTCGTGGAGCGACGCGCCGGTGATCGTGCTCTCGGCGGTGGGGGAGGAGAGGGCGAAGATCGCGGCGCTCGACGCGGGCGCCGACGACTACGTGACGAAGCCGTTCAGCGTCGACGAGCTGCTCGCGCGCCTGCGCGCGGTGCTGCGCCGACGCGGGCAGGCGGCCGACCCGGTGATCGAGGTCGGCGACCTCCGCATCGACGTGACCGAGCGCGTCGCGAGCGTCGGCGGCGAGCGCGTGAAGCTGAGCCCGCACGAGTTCGACCTGCTGCGCGTGCTCGCGCAGAACCACGGCAAGCTGCTCACCCACCGCGCCCTCCTGCGCGAGGTGTGGGGCCCGGCGTACGAGGTCGAGGCGCACTACCTCCACGTCTACGTCTCGCACCTGCGCCGGAAGATCGAGCCCGACCCGTCGAGCCCGCGCTACCTGCTGACCGAACCGGGCGCCGGCTACCGCCTCGTCGACCCGGGCGACGACGTTTAGACGACTTTAAGAGCGGCTCCGGCAACTTCTAGGGCTCGTTGACCGAGGCCGTCATACCGTGGCCGCATGGCGGTCATCCACACACGGCTCGAGGCGCCGCCCACACCGCTCACGCCACTTGTCGCGCTCGTCGCGGCGGCTGCCACGGTGTTCGGCGTCGGGACGCTCGCCGGCGACGCGGGCGATCCGGTCCTCACGGCTTCGATCTCCCTCGCGCTGCTCGGCGTTGTTCTCGCGATCCGTCGCTGGGACGAGCGTCGCAGCCTCTGTGCAGAGGCGGACACGTGGATCGCCCGCCACCCGGCGATCGCAGGCACGTCGCACGGCTGGCGCATCGCCGAGCTGACGTCCGCTCGCGAGCGCCGGAGGCTCGGCGGCTCGGTCCGCGACATCGTCGGCGAGATCTCGCCGCAAAGGCTTCCCGGCGCGTCGCCGCTCAACCGCGTCGCACTCCGCCCGCACACCGCGGAGCTGGCCGCGCTCGCGGACCGGCTCGACGATCTCGACAGCCCCGTCGCGCCCGCAGGAATCCTCGCCGTGCGGCGCCTGTTGACGGAGCCCGGGAGCGCGCTGTATGCGCGCCCACTCGTCGACGACCGTCCGTGCGACGTCGGCGCGGAGCTCGCCGCGGTCCGCGCGAGTCTCGAGGTGATGCGCTGATGTACGACCTCGCGGCGCTCGCGATCGCGGCCGCCTGCTTCGCGTTCATCTTTCTGATGCTCTGGGTGCTGGAGCGGGTATGAGCGCGGGCGACGTCGTCGGCCTCGTGATCGCGCTCATGGTGCTCGCGTATCTCGTCTACGCCCTGTTCCGCGGGGAGCGCTTCTAGATGGGCCAGGGCATCGCGCAGATCGGCGTCTACACGATCGTGCTGATCGCGCTCGCGTACCCGCTCGGGCTCTACATGGCGCGCGTGTACACGGCGCCGCGGTTCGGCGGTCCGTGGCTCGACGCGCTCGAGCGCGGCTACTGCCGGCTCGTCGGCACCGACCGGAAGAAGGAGCAGGACTGGAAGAGCTACGCGAAGACGGTGCTCGTCTTCAGCATCTTCTTCTTCCTCGTCCTCTACGCGATCCAGCGCCTGCAGGCGCACCTCTTCCTCAACCCGAACCACGACGCGGCGGTTCCGCCGCACCTCGCGCTGAACACCGCCGCGAGCTTCATCACGAACACGAACTGGCAGTACTACGCCGGCGAGTCGACGATGTCCTACTTCACGCAGATGGCCGGGCTCGCGCTGCAGCAGTTCGTGGCCGCCGGCGTCGGGATGGCCGTGCTCGCCGCCGTGATCCGCGGGATCGCGCGCCGCTCGGCCGGCACGCTCGGCAACTTCTGGGTCGACCTCTACCGGAGCCTCATCTACATCTTCCTGCCGCTCTCGCTCGTGCTCGGCACGATCCTGCTGACGCAGGGCGACCCGCAGACGTTCGGCGCGACCGTCTCCGCGCACACGCTCGAGGGCGCCGTGCAGCAGATCGCGCGCGGCCCCGTCGCACTGATGCTCGCGATCAAGCAGCTCGGGACGAACGGCGGCGGCTTCTACAACTCGAACTCCGCCGTCCCGTTCGAGAACCCGAACGGCATCACGAACTTCCTCGAGGTGATCGCGATCCTGCTGATCCCCGCCGGCCAGGTCTTCATGTTCGGGAAGATGGTGCTCGCGCGCCGGCACGCGGCGATGGTGCTCGCGTCGATGGTCGTGCTGTTCCTCATCGGCGTCGCGATCGCGTTCCCCGCCGAGCAGCACGGCTCGCAGGTGCTGCGCGCCTCCGGCGTCAACATCACGCAGGGCAACGGGCAGAGCGGCGGCAACATGAGCGACAAGGAGGTCCGCTTCGGGATCGCCAACACCGCGCTCTGGGCGACCGCGACGACCGACGCCTCGAACGGCTCCGTCGACGGCGGCCACGACGCGCTCACCGCGTTCGGCGGGATGGTGCCGATCCTCAACATGTTCTTCGGCGAGGTGGTGTTCGGCGGCGTCGGCAGCGGCCTCTACGGGATGTTCTTCTACATCGTCATCGCGGTCTTCATAGCCGGGCTGATGGTCGGGAGGACGCCCGAGTGGCTCGGGAAGAAGATCGAGGCGCGAGAGATCAAGTATGCGGCGGTCGGTGCGCTCTTCGTCCCGACGATGGTCCTGACGCTCACGGCGATCTCGATCGTGACGAAGGTCGGCCTCGCGTCGATCTACAACCCCGGCGCGCACGGCTTCTCCGAGACGCTCTACGCGTACACGTCGCAGTCGAACAACAACGGCAGCGCGTTCGCGGGCTTCGGCCTGACGAACTTCAGCGCCGAGCTCGGGGCGGTCGCGCTCTTCCTCGGCCGGTTCGTGCCGCTCATCGCGGCGCTCGCGCTCGGCGGCGTGCTCGGCCAGAAGAAGATCGTGCCGGCGTCCGCCGGGACGTTCCGCACCGACGGGCCGACGTTCGTCGTGCTCCTCGTCGGCGTGATCCTCCTCACCGCGGGCCTCATGGTCTTCCCGGCCCTGACGCTCGGCCCGATCGTCGAGGGGCTGACGCACTGATGGTGCTCCGCGACATCCGCGGCTCGATCGTGGCCGGCGTGATCTTCACGCTCGTGCTCGGGCTCGCGATCCCGGCGCTCTTCACGGGCTTCGCGCAGGTCGCGTTCCCGTCGCAGGCGGACGGGAGCCTCATCAAGCGCAACGGCGTCGTGATCGGCTCGCGCCTCGCGGCGCAGGGCTTCGCGAAGCCGCAGTACTTCCACGAGCGGCCGTCCGCGACCTCGCCCGCCTACAACGCCGCCGGCACGACGTTCGCGAACCTCGGTCCGACGAATCCGCAGCTCGCGAAGAACGTGAACGCGAACGTGCAGGCGATCCTGAAGCTCGAGGGCCCGTACAACCCGGGGCTCACCGTCCACGACATCCCGGTCGACGCGGTCACGACGTCGGGCTCCGGGATCGACCCCGACATCTCTCCGGCGTACGCGCAGCTCCAGGCGCACCGGATCGCGGCGGTCCGCCACCTCTCGCTTGCGGATGTCCAGCAGCTCATCTCCGAGCACACGGACGGGCGCAGCCTCGGCTTCTTCGGCGAGCCCGGCGTGAACGTCCTCGAGCTCAATCTCGCACTCGACAAGCTCGGAGGATCGTGATGGCCGCGCGCAGCGCAAGCATCTTCTCGCAGGATCTCGTCCTCGCGGCGATCAAGGGCTCGTTCCCGAAGCTCGACCCGCGGAAGCAGCTGAAGAACCCGGTGATGTTCATCGTCGAGCTCGGCAGCATCATCACGACGGCGATCTTCGTCCTCCAGCTCGCCCGCGGGAACGACAGCCAGCTCTGGTTCGTCGGCGTGATCGCGTTCTGGCTCTGGCTGACGGTGCTGTTCGCGAACTTCGCCGAGGCGATCGCGGAGGGACGCGGCAAGGCGCAGGCAGACGCGCTCCGCGCGACGCGGACGACGACGACGGCGCTGCGGCGCAACGACGACGGCCGGCTCGAGGAGATCGCGGCGCCGGAGCTCCAGAAGGGCGACGTCGTCGTCGTGGAGGCGGGCATGGTGATCCCGGCCGACGGCGACATCATCGAGGGTGTCGGGTCCGTCGACGAGTCCGCGATCACCGGCGAGTCCGCCCCGGTGATCCGCGAGTCCGGCGGCGACCGCTCGGCGGTGACCGGCGGCACGAAGCTCCTCTCCGACCGGCTCGTGATCCAGGTGACGCAGGAGCCCGGCAAGTCGTTCCTCGACCGGATGATCGCGCTCGTCGAGGGCGCCGAGCGCCGCAAGACGCCGAACGAGATCGCGCTGAACATCCTCCTCGCCGGCCTGACGATCACGTTCCTCGCCGCCGTCGTGACGCTGCAGCCGTACGCGATCTACGCCGGCTCGCCGCAGTCGGAGACCGTCCTCATCGCGCTCCTCGTCGCGCTGATCCCGACGACGATCGGCGCGCTCCTCTCGGCGATCGGCATCGCCGGGATGGACCGGCTCGTGCAGCGCAACGTGCTCGCGATGTCGGGCCGCGCGGTCGAGGCGTCCGGCGACGTCGACGTGCTGCTCCTCGACAAGACGGGCACGATCACGCTCGGCAACCGCCAGGCGGCGGAGTTCCTGCCGGTGAACGGCGTCGACGAGCGCGAGCTCGCCGAGGTCGCGCAGCTCGCGTCGCTCGCCGACGAGACGCCGGAGGGCCGCTCGATCGTCGTGCTCGCGAAGGAGCGGTTCGGCCTCCGCGAGCAGACGCTCGGCGAGCACGAGTTCGTCCCGTTCAGCGCGACGACGCGCATGAGCGGCGTCAACATGAACGGCACGCTCATCCGCAAGGGCGCCGCCGATGCCGTGAAGAAGTTCATCGCCGAGCAGGGCGGCCAGGCGCCGGCCGACCTCGACCGCATCGTCCAGGGCGTCGCCGAGCAGGGCGGCACGCCGCTCGTCGTGTCGAAGGACAACTTCGCGCTCGGCGTCGTCCATCTGAAGGACATCGTCAAGGGCGGCATGAACGAGCGCTTCGACGAGCTGCGCAAGATGGGCATCCGCACGGTGATGATCACCGGCGACAACCGCGTCACCGCGGCCGTGATCGCGCAGGAGGCGGGCGTCGACGACTTCCTCGCCGAGGCGACGCCGGAGACGAAGATGGCCCTGATCAAGGACGAGCAGTCGCGTGGCCGCATGGTTGCGATGACGGGCGACGGGACGAACGACGCGCCCGCGCTCGCGCAGGCCGACGTCGGCGTCGCGATGAACACGGGGACGACCGCGGCGAAGGAGGCCGGCAACATGGTCGACCTCGACTCGAACCCGACGAAGCTGATCGAGATCGTCGAGGTCGGCAAGCAGCTGCTGATCACGCGCGGCGCGCTGACGACGTTCTCGATCGCGAACGACGTCGCGAAGTACTTCGCGATCCTCCCGGCGATGTTCGCGTTCACCTACGCGGCTGCTCCGGGCGAGCGCGGTCCCCTGAACAAGCTCAACATCATGCATCTCGGCGACCCGAAGAGCGCGATCATCTCTGCGATCATCTTCAACGCCTTGATCATCCCGGCCCTCGTCCCGCTCGCCCTGAAAGGGGTGCGCTACCGCGCAATCGGAGCGACCGCGCTCCTGCGCCGCAATCTGGGCATCTACGGGCTCGGAGGCGTCATCCTCCCGTTCATCGGGATCAAGCTCATCGACCTGCTCGTCCACAACGTCTTCGGGGCGTAAGCCCTTTGCGCGGCCGTTACCGCATCCTGCTCGGGATGGCGGCCGGCGTCGGCAAGACCTACCGGATGCTGCAGGAGGGCCGTCACGCGCAGGCCGACGGCCACGACGTCGTGATCGGCTACCTCGAGCCGCACGACCGGCCGGAGACATCGGCGCTCGCCGACGGGCTCGAGGTCGTGCCGCGCCTCCGCACCGCGCACGGGAGCCTCGCGCTCGACGAGATGGACGTCGACGCGGTGATCCGCCGCGCGCCGGAGCTCGCGCTCGTCGACGAGCTCGCGCACACGAACGCGCCGGGGATGCGGAACGAGAAGCGCTACCAGGACATCGACGAGATCCTCGACGCCGGCGTCGACGTGATCTCGACGGTGAACGTGCAGCACCTCGAGAGCCTCAACGACGCGATCGCCGAGCTGACCGACGTGCGCGTGCGCGAGACGTTCCCGGACCGGATCCTCGAAGAGGCGGACGAGGTCGTGCTCGTCGACCTGACGCCGGAGGCGCTGCAGGAGCGGCTGCGCGCGGGCAAGGTCTATCCGCAGGAGCGCGTCGACGTCGCGCTCCAGAACTTCTTCAAGCTCGAGCGGCTCTCGGCGCTGCGCGAGCTCGCGCTGCGCGAGGTCGCCGAGGACGTCGAGGCGCGCCGCCAGACGCTCGTCCTCGACCCGCTCAGCAAGCAGGCCGTCGCGGAGCGCGTGCTCGCGCTCGTCACGCCGGAGCCGCGCTCGCAGCGGATCCTCCGTCGCGCCTGGCGCTCGGCCGAGCGGCTCGGCGCACAGCTCGACGCGCTCTGGGTGCGGAAGCCCGGCGCGCAGCTCGACGAGGAGGAACAGGTCGGGCTCGCAGCGCTGCGCCGGCTCGCGATCATCCTCGGCGCGCACTTCGTCGAGGAGGAGGGAGACGACCTCGTCGCGACGGTGCGCAGCGTCGTCTACGAGCGCGGGACGACCTACGTCTTCGTCGGCACGCCGGACGAGAGCCGGAAGCGCGAGATCCTCCACGGGTCGCTCGTCTCCGCGCTCGTGCGCGAGCTTCCGGGTGTCGACATCCGTGTCGTCGCGAACCGCGCCGACCGGCCGGAGGAGGTGCGATGACGAAGCTCGACGCGGGCCTCCTCGGCGCGGCGATCGTCCTCGCGGTCGCGCTCGTCGTCGTGCTCGCCCGCCGCCGCCCGCCGAAGCGGCTGCCGGTCTCCGGGGCGGCGCGTCGCGTGCTCGTGCCGTTCTCCGGCGCCCTCGACCCGACCGTGCTCGACGCGGCGATCCGCATCGCCCGCGCCGAGGGCGCCGTGCTCGTCCCCGCGTACCTGCTGATCGTGCCGCTCCGCTACGGCGAGGATGCGCCGCTCCGCGACGAGGTGAAGCTCGCGATGCCGGTGCTCGAGGCCGTCGAGCACCGTGCCCTCCGTGCGGGTGTCCCGGTCGACGCCCGGATCGAGAAGGGGCGGACGCTGACGCACGCGCTCCGCCGCCTCTGGGAGGTCGAGCAGTTCGACCGGATCGTCGCGCCGGCCCCGGTGAACGGCGGCGGCGGCTTCAACGAGAAGGAGCTCGCCTGGCTCCTCGCGCACGCACCCACCGAGACGCTCGTCCTGAAGCCGACCCCGGCCGCCGCGCGCACCGCCGCCTAGTGGACTAGCGTTGTGCGCCGTGAGCACGGCGCAGACTCCTGCCCCTCCGGGCGCTCCCGTCCAGCCGCCGCGGCGGGCGCGGCGCCTGTTCGTCGGCCGCCCGATGCAGTCGCACCAGGCGGAGGACGAGCTCCTCCCGATCGGGCTCGCGCTGCCGATCTTCGCCGCCGACGCGATCTCGTCGGTCGCGTACGCGACGGAGGCGGCGATGGTCGTCCTGCTCACCGCGGGGCTGAGTGCCCTCCACATCGCGCTCCCGATCTCGATCGCCGTCGCGCTCCTGATGGCGATCGTGATCGCGTCGTACCGCCAGACCGTCCGCGCGTACGAGACCTCCGGCGGCGCGTACGTCGTCGCGCGCGAGAACCTCGGCACGCTGCCCAGCCTCGTCGCTGCGGCGGCGCTCCTCGTCGACTACGTGCTCACGGTCGCCGTGTCGGTCTCGAGCGGCGTGCTCGCGATCACGTCGGCTGTCCCGGCACTCAACAGCTACAACACCGAGCTCTCGCTGCTCGCGGTCGTCCTGATCACGGTCGTGAACCTCCGCGGCGTCCGTGAGTCCGGGCTGACGTTCGCGCTCCCGACCTACGGATTCATCCTCGCGATGCTGATCGCGGTCGGGACGGGGTTGACGAAGTGCGCAGTGAGCACGTGCCCGCGCGCGGTCACGCCTCATGCGATCGCCCCGGGAGTTGCGGCGGTCACGCTCTTCCTCGTGCTGAAGGCGTTCGCCTCGGGCGCGAGCGCGCTGACCGGCGTCGAGTCGATCGCCAACGGCGTGAACGCATTCCGGCACCCGCAGTCGAGGAACGCGGCCCGCACGCTCGGGGTGCTCGGGGTCGTCGCGATCACGATCTTCGTCGGGGTCTCGTACCTCGCTGTCGCGACCCACGCGCGCCCGAGCACGACCGACTCCGTCGTCTCCCAGATCGCCCGCGCCGTCTTCCCCGCGGGCAGCGGCGTCGGCTGGTTCTACTGGGTCGTCCAGATCTTCACGTTCGCCGTCCTGATCCTCGCGGCGAACACGTCGTTCCAGGGGTTTCCGCGCCTCTCGGCGCTCCTCGCACACGACCGCTTCATCGCGAGGCAGTTCACGAACCTCGGCGACCGGCTCGTGTTCTCGAACGGCGTCGTCGTGCTCGCAACCGCGGCGGGCCTCCTCGTCTGGATCTACCACGCGAACGTCAACAACCTGATCCACCTCTACGTCGTCGGCGTGTTCACCGCGTTCACGCTCTCGCAGGCCGGGATGGTGCGCTACTGGCTTCGGACGCACGGCCCCGGCTGGAAATGGCGTTCGGTCGTCAACGGCGTCGGCGCGGCCGCGACCTTCGTCGTCGCGATCGTCGTCATCCTCACGAAGTTCCAGGAGGGCGCGTGGATGGTGATCGTCGCGATCCCGGTGATGATCCTCGGCTTCTACGGCGTGCGCCGCCACTACGTCCGCACGGCGCGCCGCCTCGCCGCCGGCGCGGCCGCCGTCGTCGCCGCGCCGCCGGCGCGCAACAAGACGATCCTCGTCGTCGAGTCGCTCGACGACGCGACGGAGCGTGCGCTCTGGTTCGCGCGCCAGATCTCCGGCGGCGAGTTCCGCGCGGTCCACATCCCGCGCTCGGGCACCGACCCGGGGATCCGCCCGCGCTGGTTCCACCTCGTCGACGGCGAGCCGCAGCTCGAGGTCCTCGACGGGAGCCTCGGGACGAGCGAGGCGATGCTCGAGCAGGTGTGGCGGCTGCCGCGCGGCGAGTCGGACTTCGTCACCGTCGTCGTGCCGGAGCAGTTCGAGTCGGCGTCGATGTGGTCGCAGGTGCGCCATCCGAGCGAGCTCGCGCTGAAGTTCCGGCTGCTGACCGAGCCGGGCGTCGTCATCGCCGACGTGCCGACGATCGTCGGCCGGCCCGAGGGCAGGACGCGCCGGCTCGTCGCGCGCGTGCTCGTCTCCGGCGTCAACGCGACGACGATGCGCGCCGTGAACTACGCGACGACGCTCGGCATCGAGGACACGCGCGCCGTCAACTTCGCGTTCAGCCCCACCGACGCCCGCATGATCCGGCGCGACTGGGCCGACAAGGGCCCGAGGCTTCCGCTCGAGGTCGACGAGGCGCCGTACCGCGACATCGGCGGCCCGCTCCTCACCTACCTGCGCGAGCTCACCGCCGAGGAGGGGACGGAGGTGCTCGTGCTCATGCCCGAGCTCGTCACGCACGGCTGGCGCCGCCTCCTCCACAACCAGCGGTCGCTGTACATCAAGCGGCTGCTGCTCCTCGAGCCGGGCGTGATCCTCGCGAGCGTCCCGTACCAGATCCTCCGATGAAGCTTCGGCGGCTCGATCTCCGCAAGACTGCGCGGCGGGTGCGCCGGAGGCTCCGGCGGACCGCCGCAGTCCGCTACCGGAGCATCGTCGTGCCGCTGCTCGGGCGCGAGGAGACGCGTCACGCCGTCGACCTCGCCTGCCTTCTCGCCGCCGACCGGCGCGCACGCGTGATCCTCGTCGCGCCGCTCGTCGTCGCGCCGGAGCTGCCGCTCGACGCGCACTTCGACGCCGAGACCGCGGAGCTCCGCGCCGGAATGGGGGAGGCGGCGGCGATCGCCGACTCGTACGGCGTCGGGACGCGCCGGCGCCTCGTCCGGACGCGCAACCGTGCGCTCGGGCTGAATCTCGCGGAGGTCGCCCACGACCATCGCGCCGAGCTCATCGTCGTCGGCGCGCCGGTCGAGTCGCGCCGCGGCTTCCGGCACGCCTTCCCGCCGGATGTGATGTCCGTCCTCCGCGACGCGCCGTGCCGGGTGATGGTCGCGACGGGCCCTGCGGCGGCGGGCGGCGTCTAGAGTCGTTCGCGTGAGCAGGCGGCGGAGGCAGCACCAGCTCGAGCGTGTCCTCGGAACGAACGCGCTGTTCGCGACCGCGTACGGAAACGTCGGCTCGTCGATCTACTACGCGCTCGGCGTCGTCGCCGTCTACGCGCTCGGCCTGACGCCGGTCGTCTTCATCATCGCCGGCTTCATCTTCGCCTGCACCGCGGCGACGTACGCCGAGGGCACCGTCCGCTACCCCGAGGCCGGCGGCTCGTCGAGCTTCGCGCGACACGCGTTCAACGAGACGGTGAGCTTCACCGCCGCGTGGGCGCAGATGCTGAACTACATCGCGACGATCGCGGTCTCCGCGTTCTTCGTCCCGCACTACCTCTCCGTGTTCTGGCATCCCTTGCGGCAGAACCCATGGGACATCGTGGTCGGGGTCGTGGTGATCGTCGTGCTCGTCATCGTGAACATCATCGGCGTCCAGGAGTCGGCGCGGATCAACATCTTCCTCGCCGGCGCCGACTTCGCGACGCAGCTGCTGCTCGTCGCGATCGGCGCGATCCTCGTCCTCTCGCCGTCGATCCTGACGTCGAACATCCACTGGGGCGTCGCGCCGACGTGGTCGAACTTCGCGCTCTCGATCCCCGTCGCGATGCTCGCGTACACCGGCATCGAGACCGTCTCGAACATGTCGGAGGAGGCGCGCGACCCCGTGCGGACCGTGCCGCGCGCGGTGATGTTCGTCGCGGTCGCCGTCTTCGCGATCTACTTCACGCTTCCGTGGATCGCGCTCTCGGCGATGCCGGTCGTGCACTCGGCGGAGCACGGCTACACGACGCTGCTCGCGCTCCCGCCGACCGAGCACCTGAACGGCCAGCACGGCTACCAGAACGATCCGGTGCTCGGGCTCGTCGACAACCTCGGCCTCGGGCCCGGGATCACGCACGTGCTCCAGGTCTACCTCGGGATCCTCGCGGCGACGATCCTGTTCATCGGCGCGAACGCGGGCGTGATCGGCGCGTCGCGGATCACCTACGCGATGTCCGGCTACCGCCAGCTGCCGCTCGCGTTCCGGAAGATCCATCCGAGGTTCAAGACGCCGTGGGTCGCGCTCGTCGTGTTCGCGGGAGCGATCCCCGTGCTGCTGACCCTCTCCGGGAGGACGGCGTTCCTCGGCGCGATCTACGCGTTCGGCGCGACGTTCTCGTTCACGATCGCGCACGCGTCGCTCGTCGCGATCCGGGTGAAGCTCGCGCGCGGCGTGCACGACGACGTCGCGTACCGGTCGAAGGGGAACATCCGGCTGCGCGGCGTCGAGTGGCCGCTGTTCGCGATCGTCGGCGGGCTCGGGACGGGGCTCTCGTGGCTCGTGATCGTCACGCAGTCGCCGGCGATCCGGTACGCGGGCATCGGCTGGCTCGTGATCGGGCTCGTGTTCTACGTCGTCTACCGGCGGCGGATCCTCCACGAGCCGATGAGCAGGACGATCCGCGCGCCGGTGCAGGTCGGCCCGGCGATCGCGCTCGAGTACCGGAGCATCCTCGTCCCGATCGCCGCGGGCTATCCGTCCGACGAGGCGATGGACGTCGCGTGCCGCCTCGCGACCGAGCGCCGCGCGACGATCGTCGCCGTGACGGTGATCGAGGTGCCGCTGAACCTGCCGCTCGACGCGCACCTGCCGGACCGGGTCGAGGAGGCGAACGAGCAGCTCGACGAGGCGCGCGCGATCGGCGAGTCGTACGGCGTCGACGTGATCGGCCGGATCGCGCGCTCGCGGAACGCGGGGAAGGCGATCGTGACCGAGGCGCGCCGCCGCGAGGCGGAGATCGTCGTCATGGGCGGGCCGCGCCGCGTCCGCCTCCGCGCCGGCCGGCGCGCGATCTTCGGCGACACGGTCGACTTCGTCCTGAAGCACGCGCCGTGCCGCGTGATGGTGGCGGCCGGGCGGTCGGCCGCGTGAGGTCGGCGCACCGGCAGACGGTGATCCTCTTCGCGCTCGTCGCGATCGGGCTCGGGATCGCGATCCTCGTCCGCACCGCCGCGGCGGGGGGCGGGGTCGGCTACCTCTTCGGCGCCCTCTTCGTCGGGCTCGGCGCCGGGCGCCTGTACCTCGTCCGCCGGCGCTAGGCACTAGTCTCCCCGCGGCATGGCCCGCAAGCTTCCCCGCCTCGAACGGGTCCTCGACGCGCCCGCGCTCGCCTCGGTCGCGTACGGCGAGGTCGCCTCCTCGATCTACTTCGCGCTCGGGATCATCGCGCTCCACGCGCTCGGCTTCACGCCGGTGATCCTCGGGATCGTCGGCGCGCTGTTCCTGCTCGTCGCGCTGTCGTACGCGGAGGGAACCGCGGCGATCCGCGAGACGGGCGGCGCCGCGACGTTCGTCCGCGTCGCGTTCAACGACTTCGCCGGCTTCCTCACCGGCTGGGTGCTCTTCCTCGACTACCTGATCGTGATCGCGCTCTCGGCGCTCTTCTTCCCGCACTACCTCGGGATCGCGCTGCACATCCCGTGGATGGCGCGGCATCCGGGCGACGCCATCGTCGGCTGCCTGCTCATCGCCGCGATCGCAGCGGTGCGCCTCGTGCGGCACAGCCACTTCTACACGTTCGCGGTCGTCGTGCCGGTGCTCGACCTCGTCACGCAGCTGATCCTCGTCGTGCTCGGCTTCGCGCTGCTCTACTCGACGTCGGCGCTGACGCGCGGGCTCTCGCTCGGGACCGTGCCGACCTGGCACGACCTCGCGTTCGCGTTGCCGCTCGCGATGCTCGCGTACACCGGCCTCGAGACGGTCGCGAACCTCGCGGAGGAGGCGCGGCGGCCGGGGCGCGACCTGCCGCGGAGCCTGTTCAGCGCGATCGGCGCGGTCGTCGTGATCTACGTGCTGATCGCGATGGTCGGCCTCTCGGCGTTCCCGCAGAGCGGCGGGACGACCGAGCTCGGCACGACGTGGCTGCGCGCGCCGATCATGGGGATCGTCTCGGAGCTGCAGGGCCACCTGCCGCACTGGTTCGGCGAGGTGCTGAACACGTACGTCGGGCTCACCGGCGCGCTGATCCTGCTCGCGGCCGCGACGACGTCGATCTCCGGGTTCGGCCGGCTCGCGTACTCGCTCGGCGAGCACGGACAGCTGCCGCGCGCGTTCGGCCGGCTGCACCGGCGGACGCACGTCTCGCCGGCGTCGGTTGTCGCGGCGGCGGCGATCTCGATCGCGCTGCTGCTCCTGACCGCGTTCCTCACGCGGCCCGTCACGTTCCTCGCGAGCCTCTTCTCGTTCGGCGTGCTGTTCGCGTTCACGGCCGCACAGCTCGCCGTGATCAAGCTGCGCTTCTCGCAGCCGGACCTCCGGCGCCCGTTCCGCGTCCCGCTCGGGATCCGGATGCGCGGCGGCGTCCTCCCGCTGCCGTCGCTGATCGGCGCGATCCTCACCGCGATCGTCTTCGTGATCGCGATGGTGACGCACGTCGGCGCGCGCTTCGGCGGCCCGGCGTGGCTGCTCGCCGGGGTCGTGGTCTACCTCGTCGTCCGCCACGAGCGCGGCGCAGGCTTGCTCGAGCACGTCACCGCCGCCGACGAGCAGCACCTCCCCGAGGCGGAGTTCTCGCGGATCCTCGTCCCGATGAAGCTCGGCGAGATCGGAGAGGAGATGGTCGCGACCGCCGTGAAGCTCGCCCAGGAGCGGCGGGCGACCGTCGAGGCCCTGTTCGTGATGCGCGTCCCGCTCGACCAGCCGCTCGACGCGCCGCTCGAAGACCTCGAGCGGCAGGCCGCGGCGTCGATCGAGGAGGCGGCGGCGCTCGGCTCGGACCACGGCGTCGAGGTGACGGGCCGGATCATCCGCGCCCGCGCGATCGGCGAGGCGATCGTCCAGGCCGCGGAGGAGAGCGGGGCGGACCTGATCGTCCTCGGCTCGTCCCCGCGCTGGCGGCGCCAGTCCCGGTTCTTCTCGCCGACGGTCGACTACGTCCTCCGGCGCTCCCCGGCCGAGGTGTTGATCGTCGCGTTCCCGCAGGGCGTCCTCGAGGAGGCAGGGGCGTGACGCGCTACGCTCTGCACGGCACATGGGCACGCTCGGACTGAACGCACTCATCATCGGCTGCGGCCGCGTCGGCTCGTCGATCGCGCTGCAGCTCCAGCGCGAGGGCTGGGACGTCACGGTCGTCGACGAGAACGAGGACGCGCTGACCCGGCTCGGCGACCACTGGCCCGGGCTCTTCCTCGTCGGGCACGGGATGGACGTCGAGATCCTCCGCGAGGCGGGGATCGAGGACGCCGACGCCGTCGTCGTCGCGACGAACGGCGACAACACGAACATCGTCGTCGGCCAGGTGGCGCAGAAGCGCTTCGGGATCGACTGCGTCGTCGTCCGCGTGCTCGACCCGGCGCGCGCGGACCTCTACGCGTCGCTCGGCATGCGCACCGTCTGCCCGACGAAGACCGCGATCGACACGCTGACCGAGGCCGTGCGCGCCTGCGAGCTCCCGATCCCGCAGAGGAGCACGGCATAGGTGTACGCGGTCGTCGCAGGCGGCGGGAAGGTCGGCGCGAACGTCGCGCGCTCGCTGCTCCGGCTCGGCGCCGAGGTGACGCTGATCGAGGAGCGGCGTGACCGCTTCGAGCGGCTCGAGGAGGAGTTCGAGCACCAGGTGCAGCGCGGCGACGCGACGGAGCTCCACGTCCTCGAGCGCGCGGGCATCGCCCGGCCGCCGGACATCGTCCTCGCGCTGACCGGCGACGACGAGGACAACGTCGTCATCTCGCAGATCGCGAAGGAGCGCTACGGCGTCCCGAAGGCGATCGCGCGCGTCAACGACCCGCGCAACCAGGGCCACTTCGACCTGCTCGGCGTCTCTCCGACGATCTGCGCGACGTCGAGCATCATGGCGCTCGTCGAGCACGAGGTCCCGGAGCACGACCTGATCCACCTCCTCGAGCTCCGCAAGGAGAACCTCGAGATCGTCGAGGTGCAGATCGACCGCGACTCGCCGTCGGCGGGGAAGCGCGTCGAGGGTCTCGCGCTGCCGGAGGGCGCGCGCCTCATCTCCGTCATGCGCGACGGCAAGGCCGAGATCGCGGTCGGCTCGACGATGCTCGAGCCGGGCGACCAGGTGCTCGCGATCCTCGAGCCGGGCAAGGAGGACGAGCTTCGTAAAGTCCTCCTCAAGCACTGACGCGCGGCGCAAGCTTTTGCGCGCGGCCGGCGTCCTAGTCCGTGTGGGGGGAATGCGCGGACTCGCCGCCGCCGGCAGCATTGCGCTCGCGCTCTGCGCCGGGGCGGCGGGCCGCGCGGCGGGGTCGTACTCGTTCGTGCCGGTTGCCGGCGGCCTCGACTCGCCGCTGTACGTCACGAGCGCGCCCGGCGACCCGACGACGCTCTACGTCGTCGAGCAGGTCGGCGACGTAAAGATCGTGAAGGGCGGGAAGGTGACGGGGACGTTCCTCGACGTGCGGAGCCTCGTGAAGGCGGGCGGCGAGCAGGGGCTGCTCGGACTCGCGTTCCATCCGGGCTACGCGACGAACCGTCTCTTCTACATCTCGTACACGGACGGAAACGGCGACTCGCGCGTCGTCGAGTACCGCGTTCCCGCCGGCGGCGCGCCGGTCCGCACACGGCAGCTCCTCTTCGTCGACCAGCCGTACGACAACCACAACGGCGGCAACCTCCAGTTCGACCGGCAGGGCTACCTCTACCTCGGGCTCGGCGACGGCGGCTCGGGCGGCGACCCGCAGAATCGCGCGCAGAACCTCTCGACGCGGTTCGGCAAACTCATGCGCACGAACCCGCTGCGCCGTCCGTCGAAGTGGCAGATCGTCGGGTACGGGCTCCGCAACCCCTGGCGGTTCTCGTTCGACCGCGCGACGGGGAACCTCTGGATCGGCGACGTCGGACAGGACTCGTGGGAGGAGGTCGACTACCGCCCGGCCGCGAAGATCGGAAAGCTCGCGAACTACGGCTGGAGCCGCTACGAGGGAAATTCCGTCTACGACGCGTCGAAGCCGTATCTCGGGAAGGGCGACGCCGTCGTCCCGACCGTCGTCTACCCGCACTCCCAGGGCTGCTCGATCACCGGCGGCTACGTCTACCGCGGCTCTGCCGTGCCGGCCGCGGCAGGGCGGTACTTCTACGGCGACTATTGCAGCGGGACGATCTGGAGCTTCCGCGCAGGCGCCGGACGGCTCTCGCCGCCGCAGGTCGAGGGCTCGAAGATCGCCGGCCTCTCGTCGTTCGGCGAGGACGGGAACGGCGAGCTGTATGCGACGTCGCTGAACGGGACGCTGTACAAGTTGTCGGCATGAGGGCGCTCGCGCTCGGGGCGGCGATCCTCGTCACGTCGACGGGGCATGCGGCCGCGGGCGCGGGCGACTGGACGCGGTTCGGCTGGAACGCCGCGCGAACGAACGCGTCGACCGCGCCGACCGGGATCACCGCGGCGAACGTCAAGAAGCTCGTGAAGCGGACGGTGCAGCTCGACGGCACCGTCGACTCGTCGCCGATCTACCTCCGCGCGGTGCCCGTCGCCGGCGGGACGCACGACACGTTCTTCGTCACGACGACGTACGGGAAGACCGAGGCGATCGACGCGAAGACCGGCGCGGTGCTCTGGCGCTACACGCCGCAGGGCTACACGTCGTGGGCGGGCTCGTACCAGATCACGACCGCGACGCCCGTCGCCGACCCGAGCCGGGCGTGGATCTACGCCGCGTCGCCGGGCGGGACGATCTCGAAGCTCTCCGTCGCGAACGGCAAGCCCGCGTGGACGACGTCGATCACGCGGCTCGCGGCGCGGGAGAAGATCGCCGCGTCGCTCAATTTCGACCAGGGCCGCGTGATCGCGACGACGGGCGGCTACATCGGCGACCAGCCGCCGTACCAGGGCCACGTCGTCGAGCTCGACCCGGCGAACGGGACGCTGCTCCACGTCTGGAACTCGCTCTGCTCGAACCAGACGACGCTGCTCTTCCCGGCGAGCTGCGGCGCGAGCGACTCCGCGATCTGGGGACGCGCGGGCGCCGTCGTCGACCCGACGACGCACCAGCTGCTCGTCGCGACCGGGAACGCGCCGTGGGACGGGAAGACGAACTGGGGCGATGCGGTGCTGCGCCTCTCGCCGGACGCCTCGAAGCTCGTCGGCAACTACACGCCGGCGAACACCGCCGAGCTGAACTCGACGGATGCCGACCTCGGGTCGACGTCGCCGGTCGTGCTGAGCCCGGCGGTGATCGCGCAGGGAGGCAAGGACGGGAAGATCCGCCTGCTGAGCGTCGCGCGGATGAAGGGGACTGCACCGCACAAGGGCGGCGAGCTCCAGATCGTCTCGACGCCGTCGGGCAGCGACCTGTTCACCGCGCCGGCGGTGTGGCGAGGCGGCTCCGGCGAGTGGATGTTCGCGGCGGACGGCGGCGGGACGCAGGCGTGGCGCTTCGCCGGCGGCCGGCTCGTCTCCGCGTGGAAGAACTCGACCGGCGGCACGAGCCCCGTCGTCGCGGGCGGGCTCCTCTGGGTCTACAACCCGGGCGGCGGCGGGCTCGACGTGTACGCGCCGAAGACGGGGAAGCTCGTCGCGACGCTCCCGGCCGGCGGCGGCCACTGGAACTCGCCGATCGTCGTCGACGGCCGCGTCGCGCTCCCCGAGGGCGACGCGAACAGCCACTCGACGAGCGGCGTGCTGGACATCTGGTCGAGGCCCTAGCCCGAACGGCCACGTCCGGTGCCAGGCACCGGACGCGTCGCGCAAGGACCTGTTCAGCCGGGACGCCGCCGCCGCACCTGCGGCGCCTGCTGGCCGAGCGCGGCGTACGCGATCGCCTGGAGCGACTCGTTCAGCGCCGCGAGCTCGCGCGTGATCCGCAGCAGGCTCTCCTCGGTGTCGAGCCGCTTGTTCATCTTCGCGAGCTCGTCGCCGATCCGGTCGAGCCGCTCGAGGAGCACCTCGAACCGGCGGTCTGAGAGGTCGGACTCCATGCCGGAACTCTAGACGGCCGCCGCCGCGAGCTCCTCGCGTGAGCGCACGACGACCGTGCCGTCGCCGAGCTCGCGCAGCACCTCGTCGAGCGTCCCGACCGCCGCGACGCGCCGCGACGCGCCCGAGTGTGCGAGCGCGACGTCCGCGAGCTCGCGCGGCGCATCGGTGAACGCGCCGAGCCGGACACCGGCCGCCTGGAGCCGCCGCAGCTGCGCCGTCGTCTCGGCGCGCGGCCGGAAGTAGACCGGCGCGCGGTCCTCGGCGAACCGCTCGAGCAGCGGCCGCCAGTCGCCGAGCCGTTCGTCGAGCACCGCGGCGGCCGCGGCGCGGTCCTCCGGCACGTCGAGCTCGACGCGCGCACGGCGCGACGCGTCCTCGAGCCAGTCGCGCCAGAGCGGGCGCGTGTCGGCGAGCACGGCGTCGAGGTCGAGCGCGAGAGGCTGCATGCCCCGATGCTAGAGTCCCGCCACACATCGGCGAGCGGTGAGGGAACTCCGGTGCAAGGCCGGGACGGTCCCGCCGCTGTAAGGGGAGATGCTTCTCCGCCACGACGTCACTGGGCCGCGAGGCCTGGGAAGGCGGCGGAGGAGGGAGCCCCGAGTCAGAAGACCTGCCGCCCGCCGCAGACACCGAACCCCTCGCGGAAGGAGGATTCGTGCTTCGCCGTTCCCTCATCGTCGTCGCGGCGTTCCTGGCCGCCCTCGTGGTCGTCCCGTTCGCCGCGGCCGCGCTCGTCCACATCCGCGTCGAGGGCAAGACGCAGACGATCTTCGGCGCGACGCAGCCGACGGTCGTCGCCTCGACGCCGCTCGACGCGCTGCAGATCGCAGCGAAGGCGGGCGAGTTCTACGCGCACGTCGCGTCGTCGTCGTTCGGCAACTACGTCGACCAGGTCGGCTACTACGGCGGCTCGGGCGACGCCGGCTGGGTCTTCAAGGTCAACGGCGTCTCGCCGCCGGTCGGCGCCGACCAGGTGCAGCTGAAGGACGGCGACACGGTCGAGTGGTACTACGCGACGTTCGGCGCGAACGGCGGCCCGCCGACGCTCGCGCTGGCGAAGACGTCCGCGCGCTGCTACGCCGCGACCGGCCAGGACGACACCGGTGCGAAGAAGGTTCCGACGGGCCTCGTCTACCACGTCGACGGCCGGACGATCCCCGCGCCCGCGGGGCACATCTGCTTCGCGAAGGCGCACGGGCTCGTGTGGGCGACCGCGCCCGGCGCCGTGCGCTCGAACCGGCTGCCGTGATCCGGTCCGCTCTCGTCGTCACCGCCGCGGCCGCGCTCCTTGCCGGCTGCGGCGGCGGCACGGGCGGAGGCAAGGCGACGTTGTGGGTGACCCGCGACGAGGGGAAGCACCTGCTCCTCGTGCGCACCGTTCCGGCGGGCGAGACGGCGATGCAGGCGCTCGCGCGGTCGACGAAGCTGTCGACGCGCTACGGCGGACGGTTCGTCGAGTCGATCGACGGCCTCGCCGGCTCGGCCGGCGCGCGCCACGACTGGTTCTACTTCGTGAACGGGATCGAGGCCGACCGCGGCGCGGCGGAGTACGTGTTGCACCCCGGCGACGTCGAGTGGTGGGACTACCGCGACTGGGGCCGCGTCGGCGAGTCGGTGCCGGTCGTCGTCGGCGCGTTCCCGGAGCCGTTCGTCCACGGGTACGCCGGCACGGTGCGGCCTGCGGTCGTCGTCGGCGCCGACACGGCGGCGGCGCGCTCGCTCGCGAGGCTCGTGCACGGGAAGGTCGGGGTGTCCGCGCCGCCGGGCGCGAACGTGCTGCGGCTCGAGGGCGGGCCTGCGCGGTTCACTGCGCGGAAGCTCCCCGGCGGGGCGGTCGAGCTCGTGTACTCCGGCGACGCTGCCGCGCTCGCGCGCGACCCGTCGCTCTACCGCTACCGGTACGCGGTGCCGTGAGGCCGACCGCCGCCGCCGCGCTCCTCGCCGCGCTCGCCGTCGCGGCGCTCGTCGCGGACCACCTCTGGTCGGTCGGCGCGCTCGCGCTCGGGCTGCTCTGCGTGTGCCTCCGCGCCGGGCGGCGTGCGCGGCCGTACCTCTGGGGGACGCTCGTCAGCGCGGGCCTCGTCTTCCTGCTTTCGCCGCTCCTGCAGTCGACCGGCTGGCACGTGCTCTGGAGCGGGCCGGTCGTCCCCGTGCTCGGGCGGCTCGACGTGACGCGCGAGGAGCTGTGGGTCGCGGCGCTGAACGCGCTCCGGCTCGCGGCGGTCGGGCTCGCGTTCGCGGTGTACGCGCTCCTGCTCGACCACGACCGCCTCATCGCGGCCGCGACCGGACGGCGCTCCGTGCTCGCCGCCGTGCTCGCGACGCGGCTCGTGCCGACGTTCGAGCGCGACGCGGCCGGGCTCGTCGAGGCGCTGCGCGGGCGCAACCTCGCGCCGGAGGGGCTGCGCGGGCACGCGGCGCTCCTGTCGCCGCTCCTCGCCGGCTCGCTCGAGCGCGGCACGAACCTCGCCGAGGCGATGGAGGCACGCGGCTTCGGCCGGCCGGGGCGGACACGGCTGCCGTCGCCGCCGTGGCGCGCGCTCGACGTCGCGGCGGTCGCCGCCGCGGTCGCGATCGTCGTGGTGGCGATATGGCTGTAGCGAGCGTCGAGCAGCTGACGTTCGCGTATCCCGGCGCACCGCCCGCCGTCGGCGACGTGTCGCTGTCCGTCGAGCCCGGCGAGGTCGTGCTGCTGCTCGGCGCGTCCGGCTCGGGGAAGTCGACGCTCCTGCGCGCGCTCGCCGGCCTCGTACCGTGGTTCCACGGCGGTCGGTTCGCCGGCCGCGTCGAGGTCGCGGGACTCGACACGCGCCGCGTGCGTCCCGCCGAGCTCGCAGGTGTCGTCGCGACGGTGTTCCAGGATCCCGAGGACCAGGTCGTCCTCGCGCAGGTCGAGCACGAGATCGCCTTCGGGCTCGAGAACGTCGGCGCGCCGCCGGCCGCGATCCTCCCGCGCGTGCACGACGCGCTCGCCGCCGTCGGTGCGGAGCATCTCGCCGGCCGCCGCATCGCCGAGCTCTCCGGCGGCGAGCTGCAGCGCGTGTGCCTCGCGTCGGCGCTCGCGCTCGAGCCGCAGCTCCTGCTCCTCGACGAGCCGACGTCCCAGCTCGACCCCGACGGCGCCGAGGCGTTCCTCGACCACGCGCTCGCCGGCGACGCGGCGGTCGTGATCTCGGAGCAGCGCCCCGCCGCCGCGCTCGCGCGCGCCGACCGTGTCGTGTTCTTCGAGAACGGCGTCGTCCTGCTCGACGCGCCGCGCGACGCCGCGATCGCGTGGCTCGACGAGCATCGCCCCGCGTGGACGTCACTCCAGCCGAGTAACAGTCTGTTGGAAGGGCGCGGGGGAGCCGTCGTGTCCCGCGTGAGCGACGCGGTGTTCGCGTACCCGACCGGTCCGCGTGTGCTCGACGGGGCGTCGCTCGAGCTGCGGTGCGGGGAGGTCGTCGCGCTCACCGGGCCGAACGGCTCGGGGAAGACGACGCTCGCGAAGCTCGCCGCCGGCTTGCTCGAGCCCGCGGGCGGCGCAGTCGAGCGAACCGGCCGCGCGGCGTTCCTCCTCCAGGACCCCGGCCGCTATCTCGTGTCCGAGACCGCGCTCGCCGAGGTCGCGCTCGGGGCCGACGGGCGCCGCGCGCGGTGCGCGCTCGCCGACGTCGGGCTCGCGTGGGCAGAGGCGCGCCACCCGCGCGACCTCTCGAGCGGCGAGCGCGAGCGGCTCGCGCTCGCGACCGTCCTCGTCGACGCGCCCGACCTGCTCGTGCTCGACGAGCCGACACGCGGCGTCGACCCCGAGCGGAAGGCCGAGCTCGCGCGCCTGCTCCGCGCGCAGGCCGCGAGCCGCGCGACGCTCGTCGTCACGCACGACGTCCCGTTCGCGCGCGCCGTCGCCGACCGCGAGGTCTCGCTCGGCACGCGGCGGGAGGCGCTCGTTGCGTAGCCGCTCGGCTCAGATCGGGTTCGGAATCGCGCTCGCCGCCGCAGCGGCGGTCGCGTTCGCGACGCACGCGTCGGCGCTCGCGCTCCTCCTCGCGGCGGCGGCGCTGATCGTCGGCGGGATGACGTGGATCGACGGCGGCCCGACCTCGGCGAAGGAGGTGACGCTGATCGCGACGCTCGCTGCCGCAGCCGCCGCGGGCCGCGTCCTGATGGCGCCGATCCCCGACGTGCAGCCGGTGACGGTGATCGTCGTCGTCACCGGCGTCGCGCTCGGCCTGCGCGCCGGGATCGCGGTCGGCGCGTCCGCCGCGTTCGTCTCGAACTTCTTCCTCGGCCAGGGCCCGTGGACACCGTGGCAGATGCTCGCGTGGGGGCTGTGCGGCGCGGTCGGCGCGCTCGCCGCACCGCTTCTGCGCGGTCGGGTCCGGCTCGCCGTCGGCTGCTTCCTGCTCGCGTACGTCTACGGCTTCGTCCTCGACGTCTGGAACTGGTACGGGTTCTACCCGCACACGTGGTCGTCGTTCGTCGCGCGGCAGGCGGCGGGCTTCCCGTTCGACTCCGCGCACGCGCTCGGCAACGTCGCGCTCGCGCTCGCGGCCGGGCCCGAGCTGCGCCGCCTGCTCGAGCGCTACGGCAAGCGCCTGCACACGGTGATCGTGTGGTCCTGAAGGTCGCGATCCTCGCCGCGGCAAGCGTCCTCTCGTTCGTGCAGGGACGCGCCCAGCCCGACGGCGGCTACGCCGAGCCCGGCGGCCGCTCGACGGCCGGGCTCACGGCGACGACCGTGCTCGCGCTCCGCGCGGCCGGCGCGCCGGTGCCGGACGCGGCGCGCGCGTACCTCGAGGCGCACGAGACCGGGCTGACGCCGACCGAGCTCGAGCTGGCGACGATGGCGGAGGCCGCGAGCGGCGGCGCGTCGCCCGGGCTCCTCGCGTCGCTGCACGCGCTCGAGAGGCCGAACGGCGCGATCGGCCCGACGCTGAACTCGACCATCTGGGGGATCCTCGCGCTCCGCCAGGCCGGCGAAACCGTGGCGCCCGCGACGGTCGCCGTGCTGAAGGCGGGCCAGACGAAGAGCGGCGGCTTCGCGTGGGCGAGCGGGCTCACGCCCGACAACGACGACACCGCCGCCGCCGTCGAGGCGCTCGCCGCCGTCGGCGTCCGCGGCGCGCCGGTGACGCGCGCGCTCGCGTACCTCCGCGCCCGCGAGACGAGGGACGGCGGCTTCGAGCTCCAGCCCGGCACCGGCTCGAACGTCCAGTCGACGGCGTGGGCGATCCAGGCCTTCCTCGCCGCGGGCGCGGCGCCGCCGGCCGCCGCGTTCCGCTACCTCGCGCGCATGACGCGCGCCGATGGCAGCCTCCGCTACTCGGCGCGCTACGCGACGACGCCGCTCTGGGTCTCCGCCCAGGCGCTGCCCGCGCTCTCGCGGAAGCCGTTCCCGCTCCGCTAGACTCGCCGCGGCGCTGCGCGCGCCGTCTATGACGGACTGACGAGACCCAACTCCCGCGTTCCTTTCCCGTCTCGTCAGGAGGTGCAGATGCGCCCGGTCGGCACCCTCGCCGCGTCCGGCGTCACGAAATCGCACGGAGCCCACGTCGTCCTCGCGAACGTCGACGTCGTCGTGCCGCCGCGCGCGCGCATCGGGCTCGTCGGCCCGAACGGCGCCGGGAAGTCGACGCTGCTCCGCCTGCTCGCGGGAGAGGACGCGCCGGACGGGGGGACGGTGAGGCGCAACCCCGCGGCGCTCGCGGTCGGCCATCTGCCGCAGGAGCGCGACCCGCTCGACGGCGAGACGCTCCGGGCGTATCTCGCGCGACGCACCGGCGTCGCGGACGCGGAGCAGCGGATGGACGAGCTCGCCGCGCGGCTCGGCGACGAGCCGGAGCTCGCGGCCGAGCACGCCGACGCGCTCGACGCGTTCCTCGCGCGCGGCGGCACCGACCTCGACGCACGCGCCGCTGCGACGCTCGCCGAGCTCGGCCTCGGCGCGGGGCTCGACCGCGCGCTCGCCGGGCTCTCGGGCGGCGAGGCCGCGCGCGCCGCGCTCGCGTCGATCCTGCTGAGCCGCTTCGACGTGCTCCTGCTCGACGAGCCGACGAACGACCTCGACGCGGCCGGGCTCGCGCGGCTCGAGTCGTTCGTCGACGCGTTCGACGGCGCCGTCGTCGTCGTCTCGCACGACCGCGCGTTCCTCGACCGCGCCGTGACGAAGATCGTCGAGCTCGACGTCTGGACGCGCGGCGCGCGCGAGTACGCGGGCGGCTGGAGCGAGTACGAGGCCGAGCGTGCGCGCCGGCGCGAGCGCGCGTACGCGAGCTGGGAGGGCTACGTCGCCGAGCGCGAGCGCGTCGAGGAGCAGGGCCGCCGCATGCAGCAGTGGGAGGAGCGCGGCTACGGCCAGGGCCGCAAGAAGAAGAAGTCGAAGGACGTGAAGAAGGCGACGGCGAAGCGGCTCGAGCGGCTCGACGTCGCGGAGAAGCCGTACGAGCCGTGGGAGCTTCGGCTCGGGCTCGCGCCCGCCGCGCGGAGCGGCGACGTCGTCGTCCGGCTCGACAAGGCTCGCGTCGAGCGCGGCGCGTTCGCCCTCGGCCCGCTCGAGCTCGACGTGCGCTGGGGCGACCGCGTTGCGGTGCTCGGCGCGAACGGAAGCGGGAAGACGACGCTCCTCGACGCGCTGCTCGGACGCATCCCGCTCGCGTCCGGCTCGCGCTGGGTCGGCCCGGGCGTCGTGCTCGGCGAGCTCGAGCAGCGGCGCGAGCTCTTCTCGACCGGCGAGCCGCTCCTCGACGGCTTCCTCGCCGCGTCGGGCCTCGTGCCGGAGGAGGCACGCACGCTCCTCGCGAAGTTCGACCTCGGCGCCGACGACGTCCTCCGCGCCGGCGCGTCGCTCTCGCCGGGCGAGCGCACGCGCGCGACGCTCGCGCTTCTCTCCGCGCGCGGCGTCAACTGCCTCGTCCTCGACGAGCCGACGAACCATCTCGACGTCGAGGCGATCGAGGAGCTGGAGCGCGCGCTCGCCGGCTACGACGGCACCGTGCTCCTCGTCTCGCACGACCGCGTCTTCCTCGAGCGCTTCGGCGCGACGCGGACGCTCGAGCTGTAGCCTCGGAAGGATGGCGACCGCCTCGATCCTGACGATCGGCAACGAGCTCGTCTCGGGGGACGTGCCGAACACGAACGGGTCGTGGCTTTCGAAGCAGCTCGCGCCGCTCGGCGTCGCCGTCCGCCTGCTCGCGTCGCTCCCGGACGAGATCGAGCAGATCGCGGAGCTCGTCCGCGACGAGTCGCCGCGCGTCGACTTCCTCCTCGTCACCGGCGGGCTCGGCGGCACGCCGGACGACCTGACGCGCGAGGCGATCGCGCACGCGTTCGCCGTGCCGCAGGAGGAGGTGCCGGAGCTCGCGGCCGACCTCCGCGCGCGGTTCGGGCGAGACCCCGAGTACGCGGCGCGCTGGGCGCTGCTCCCGCGCGGCAGCCGCCCGCTCCCGAACCCGCTCGGGGGCGCGCCGGGGTTCGCGATCGAGAACGTCTTCGTCTTCCCCGGCCTCCCGGCGGAGATGGAGGCGATGTTCCTCGCGATCGAGGAGGAGTTCCGCCGCGGCAGCCCGATCGCGACGTGGCGGCGCCTCTACGAGACGCGCGAGAGCGTGATCGCGCCGGTGCTCGTCGAGTTCGGCGAGCGCTGGCCGGGGCTGCCGGTCGGCTCGTACCCGACGTTCCCCGCGGGCGGCCCGGAGGTCGAGGTCGTCGTGAAGTCGAGCGACGCCGACGAGCTCGCCGAGGCGTCGGCGTGGCTCGAGGAGCGTCTAGCCGGCGCGCTCGAAGAGCGCGGCTGACGGCAGGTAGAACGCCGCGATCGCGAACGTGAGGAACACGGCGGCGAGCGGGCTGAAGATCGCGACGACGAGGCAGGCGACGTACATCGGCACGCCGGGATCGAAGGCACGGTCGATCGCCCGGAGCCGCGCGTCGGGGACGCGGTCCGAGATCAGCCGCCGGCCCGTCCGCGCGTACCGCCACCACACGTTGTAGAGAACCGCCATCACGACGAACGTCGCCGAGTACGCGTAGACGGCGGCCTGCTCGCCGTCCTTCTGGAGGAACTGCGCGACGAGCTTCGTGGGGAACGGCAGAAACGCGATCGTCATCAGCAGGAGGACGTTGATGAAGAGCAGCGTGCGGTCGACGCGCGCCATCGTCTCGACGCAGTAGTGGTGGTTCATCCAGATGATCCCGATCGTGACGAAGCTCGTGACGTACGCGAGGTACGACGGCCAGAGGTGGAGAAGCTGGCTGCCGAGGTTCGCGCCGTTCGCCTCGTCCACCGCGAACTCGAGGACGAGCAGCGTCGCGGCGATCGCGAAGACGCCGTCGCTGAACGTCTCCATCCGCGTCGTCCCGGTCTCGCCCCCGCCCATCTATGCCACCGCGGGCGCGAGCTCTTCGCCGATCAGCCGCACCGGCTCGAGGTCCTCGTGGAGGATGTGCTGGAGCATGACGCGGTCGCAGCCGGCGGCCTCGTACTCGCGGAGGCGCGCCGCGACCTCGTCGACGGAGCCGACGAACGCGCGCTGCGCGTACGCGTCGATCCACGTGTCGAAGTCGTGCTCGCGCGGCGAGCGCGCGTACTGCTCGCGGGCGCGCTCGAGCGCGTCGTCGCGCGTTGCGCCGATCAGGCAGCCCGTCATCGTCGAGAACCGCATCGTCGCGGGGTCGCGTCCGACGCTCTTGCACTCGGCGGCGACGCGCGCCCGCAGCGCCGCGAACTCGTCCGGCGAGCGGAACGGGCTGTTGTACTCGTCGGCGAAGCGGGCCGCCGGCTCGGCGGTGCCGCGCCGGCCGCCGCCGCCGACGATCAGCGGCGGGTGCGGCTGCTGCACCGGCTTCGGGAGCCCGGGCGCGTTCTCCAGTGTGTAATGGCGCCCGCGGAAGTCGACGCGCTCCTCCGTCCAGAGCCGGTGCACGATCTCGAGCTGCTCGGCGAACATCTCGACGCGGACGCCCGTCTCGGGGAACGGGAAGCCGAACGCCTCGTGCTCCCGCTCGTTCCAGCCCGCGCCGAGCCCGAGCTCGATCCGCCCGCCGGAGACGTGGTCGGCCGTCGCCGCCGCGTTCGCGAGGAGCGCCGGCGCGCGGAAGGTGGCGGGGGAGACGAGCGTCCCGAGCCGGAGCGTCGTCGTCCGGGCCGCGAGCGCCGCGAGCGTCGTCCAGGCGTCGTGCGCGACGCGGCCGGACTCGTCGGAGAACGAGATGTAGTGGTCGCTCCGGAACAGCGTCTCGACGCCGTGCGCCTCGCAGGCGTCGGCGAGGGCGCACCACTGCTCCCAGGTCACGCCCTCCTGGCCCTCGATCATCAGCGCGAGACGCACGTCACGATCCTACGTTCCGCTCGAGAAGCGTTGCCGGACAGCCCGATATGGTGGGACAGATGGAAACGACGGACGCCAGCCTCGCGCTCGCCGATCACTACCTCGAGCTCGATCGTTTCGGCGACGCGCTCCGAGCGCTCGACGATGCCCGCGGCGACGCGCTCCACGATCCGCGGTACTGGTGGCTTCGCGCCCGCGCCGAGCTCGGCGTCGGTCAGCCCTGGAAGTGCATCAAGGCGGCCCAGAGCGGGCTCGCGCTCGATCCCGACGACACCGACCTCCTGACGGTCCTGGCGTTCGGGTGGCTCCGCATGGGTGAGCCCGACCAGGCGGAGAAGCAGCTCGTCCGCACGGTCGAGCTCGAGCCGTGGTCGCCACAGCGGCGCGCCAACCTCGCGCTCGTCCTCGCGGAGATGAAGCGGTTCCCGGAGGCGATGGACATGGTGACGAGTGCTCTCGAGCTCGACCCGTCGTCGAGCGTTGCGCTCGGCATACGGGCGCAGATCGCCGTGATGTCCGGGCACGGGAACGCCGACCGGTTCGTCGACGAGGCGCTCGCCGAGGATCCCGGCGACGACCTCGCCCACGCGCTGAGAGGCCACCTCGCGCTGCGGGACAAGCGCTTCTCCGACGCGGCCCAGGCGTTCGACGCCGCCGCGCACATCGATCCGGCGGACGCAGCGCACGCAGCGAACGCGAGAGAGACCCGTCTGTTGATGCACCCGCTTCTCGCACCGGTGCGACCGATCTGGCGCTTCGGGCGGCAGCAGTCGTACATCGTCTTCCTCGCGCTCTTCATCGGGTTCAGGGCCGCCGGGCTCGATTGGATCGCCGGTATCTGCGGGGTGATCTGGCTCGTCCTCGTCGTGCTTTCGCGGCTGGGCCCGCGCTACCTCAGGTGGCGCGAGGGAAGGAAGTACGGTGGCTTCTGACCGGGCCGAGGCGCTGCGCGCGGCCCTCGCGCTCACGCCCGACAACCACGCGCTGCGGCTGCTGCTCGCGGAGACGCTCGCGGACGAGGGCGCGCCGGTCGAGGCCGCCGCCGAGTACCGGGTGCTGCTCGACGACGGCGCGCTCCCGGACGAGGCGCTCCTCGACGCAGCGGACACCGCGCTCGACGCGGGCGACTTCGCGCTCGCCGGCGAGCTCGCCGAGGCGGCCCGGAAAGCGGGCGTGATCGAGGGAGTGGCCGAGCTCACGCGGCGAATCGACGCGTCGCTCGGGCTCGAGGGCGTGATGCAGGTCACCCGGCACACCGGCCCGGACGGGACCGGCCCCGTCGTGGAGTTCGAGTCGTCGATGACGACGACGTTCTCGGACATCGGCGGCCTCGAGGACGTGAAGAAGGTGATTCACCGGACGATCATCCTCCCGTTCCAGCGCCCGGAGCTCTACGCCCAGTACGGGCGGCGCGCCGGCGGCGGCGTCCTGCTGTACGGGCCACCCGGCTGCGGCAAGACGATGCTCGCGCGTGCGACCGCGACCGAGTGCGGGCTCCCGTTCTCGAACGTCCGCATCGAGGAGATCCTCGATCCGATGTTCGGCATGAGCGAGCGGAACCTCCACGACGTGTTCGAGCAGGCCCGCCTGGCGGCGCCGTGCGTCCTCTTCCTCGACGAGCTCGACGCGATCGGGTTCGCGCGGCGGAAGCATCACGGCGGCGCCGGCCGCCCGCTCGTCGACCAGCTGCTGCAGGAGCTCGACTCGATCGGCTCGGAGAACGAGGGCATGCTCATCCTCGCGGCGACGAACGCGCCGTGGGACGTCGACGAGGCGACGAAGCGGCCGGGGAGGTTCGACCGGCTCGTCTTCGTGCCGCCGCCGGACGAGGAGGCGCGCCGTGCCATTCTCGAGAATCTCGTCGCCGGGCGCCCCGCCGAGAAGATCGACCTGAAGCGGCTCGCGAAGCAGACCCCGCTGTTCAGCGGCGCCGACATCCACGCGCTCGTCGAGCGCGCCATCGACGTCGCGATCGACGAGGCGCTGGACACGGGCGACATGCGGCCGCTGCGGGCGGCCGACTTCGACGCCGCGCTCGCGCGGATGCGCCCGACGACGCTCGAATGGCTCGCGACCGCCCGCAACTACGTCGAGTTCGCGAACAGGGACGGGAGCTACGACGAGGTGATGCAGTTCCTCGTCTCCAAGGAGGCGAAGGCCGCACGCCGGGGCTGAGCGGCGCCGGAGAGGGCGGCCGCTACGATCGGACGGTGGCCGCGACGACGCCGGAGACCTACCTCGAGGACCTGAATCCGGCGCAGCGGGAGGCCGTCCTGACGACCGAGGGGCCGCTGCTCGTGATCGCCGGCGCGGGCTCCGGGAAGACGCGCGTCCTCACGCGCCGGATCGCGCACCTGCTCGCCGCGGTCGGCGTGAAGCCGCCGGAGATCCTCGCGATCACGTTCACGAACAAGGCCGCCGCCGAGATGCGCGAGCGCGTCGCCGACCTCGTCGGCCCGCCCGCGCGCGGCTCCTGGGTGATGACCTTCCACGCCGCGTGCGGCCGCATCCTCCGCCGCGAGGCGCCGCGGCTCGGCTACAAGACGAACTTCACGATCTACGACTCCGCGGACCAGGTCCGGCTCACGAAGCAGTGCCTCGAGGAGCTCGACCGCGACCCGAAGCGCTTCACGCCGCGCGGCATCCACTCGCAGATCTCGAACGCGAAGAACCAGCTCGTCTCGCCCGCGGAGTACGCGGAACGCGTCGCGAGCTTCTACGACCAGACCGTCGCCGACGTCTACGACCTCTACCAGCGCCGCATGTTCACGTCGAACGCCGTCGACTTCGACGACATGCTGTTCCTCACCGTCGACGTCCTCGAGCGCTTCCCCGAGGCGCTCGAGCGCTGGCAGCGCTCGTTCCGCTACGTCCTCGTCGACGAGTACCAGGACACGAACCACGCGCAGTACCGCTTCCTGCAGCTGCTCGCGGCGGAGCACAACAACGTGTTCGCCGTCGGCGACCCGGACCAATGCCTCGTCGCCGGGACCCGGATCACGATGGCGGACGGCACGACGAAGCCGATCGAGGACGTCCAGATCGGCGACAGCGTTCTCACCTGCATCGGCAGCGGCGTCTTCGGGCCCGGCCGCGTCACGCGCACGCACGAGTCGAAGACAACCGAGGTCATCGTCGTCACGACGGCGTCCGGTCGTCGGATCGTCTCGACACCCGAGCACGTGCATTTCGCGGGCTTCAAGGTCGGACGGACCCCGCAGATGCACATGACCTACCTCATGTGGAAGCGAGGCCACGGCTTTCGGATCGGGACGTCGAGGACCTACACGGACGCGAGGAACCGGTCGCTCGCCGGGCCTGCGATCCGGCTCAACGGCGAGCACGCCGACGCGGCGTGGGTGCTCGGGACGTACGAGAACGAGTCGGAGGCGCGGACGAGCGAGATGCTGTTCTCGCTCCGCTACGGGCTCCCGACGATCCCGTTCGTGGCGCGCATCGGCCGAACCGGCCAAGGCCGCGGCGTCGTCGGCGACCAGGGGCTTCTCGATCGTGTCTTCTCCGAGCTGGACACCGAGACCGCGGGCCGTCGTCTCCTCGCCGCCGAGGGCCTGAGCTTCGTTCACCCGCACTTCACCGCCGCGACCACCACGAGCGGCGCGCGCGTCAGGCGCCGCCTCACGGTCGCTCTCTGCGGCGATCGTCGCGGCGCAGGCCCCCAGCACAGGATCTCGCTGTTCGGCTACGACGACGAGGGTCGCGCGGCGCTCGAACGACTCGGCCTTCCGTTGCGACCCGCGTATCGAGGGTCGTCGGGCTGGAGGTACGAGTCCTCGTTCGCCGACTTCGGCAAGCTGCACGAGACGGTCGAGCGGATCCGGGACGGCGTCGACGTCTCGGTCCGGTACACGGCGAGGCTCGCCGAGCAGGACGGCTCCGCCGGGAAGGAGCGCAACTCGCTCCCCTTCATGCCGGCGTCCTCGGTCAGGCCCGGGATGGTGATGGTGGGCGAGGACGGCAAGTTCGATCTCGTGGAGCGGGTCGAGCGCGTCGCTCTCGAAGCCGCGGTCTACGACCTCGACATCGAGCGCACCCACAACTTCGTCGCCGAGGGCCTCGTCACCCACAACTCGATCTACGCGTTCCGCGGCGCGGACATCCGCAACGTGCTCGAGTTCGAGCGCGACTTCCCGGGCGCGCGGACGATCGCGCTCGAGCAGAACTACCGCTCGACGAACTCGATCCTCGAGGCGGCGAACGGCGTCATCCGCCACAACCGCGAGCGCAAGGAGAAGAACCTCTGGTCGGAGCTCGGCGACGGCGAGCCGGTGCGCGCGATCGAGGTCGAGGACGAGCACGCGGAGGCGCGCTACGTCGCGGCCGAGATCGCGATGCTCGTGGAGCAGGGCTACAACGGCCGCGAGATCGCCGTCTTCTACCGGACGAACGCGCAGAGCCGGGTCCTGGAGGACGTGCTCGTCCGCCAGGGCGTCGCGTACCAGGTGATCGGCGGCCCGCGGTTCTACGAGCGCGCCGAGGTGAAGGACCTCGTCGCGTACCTCCAGTCGATCGACAACCCGTTCGACGCCGTCTCGCTCCGGCGCGCGGCGACGCGCCCGCGCCGCGGGATCGGCGACTCGACGCTCGACCGGCTGCGGATCTTCGCCGACCAGGCCGAGATGTCGCTCTGGGAGGCGATGGCCCGCACCGACGCGGCCGGCGTCGGTACCGCGCCGGCGAAGGCGGTCGCGTCGTTCCGGACGCTGATCGAGTCGCTGATGTCGTCCGCGCAGGAGCTCGAGGTGCCGGAGCTGATCGAGGCGGTCCTCGAGCGCAGCGGCACCATCGAGTCGCTCGAGGCGGAGCGCACGATCGAGGCGCAGGGCCGGCTCGAGAACCTCCAAGAGCTCGTCGCCGTGGCGCGCGAGTGGCAGGAGCAGGCGCAGGAGCCGAGCCTCGCGTCGTTCCTCCAGGAGATCTCGCTCTACTCCGACCAGGACGCGATCCGCGGCGACGGCTCGCTCGTGACGCTGATGACCCTGCACAACGCGAAGGGGCTCGAGTTCCGCGCCGTCTACCTGATCGGCATGGAGGAGGGGATCTTCCCGCACTCGCGCTCGATCGAGGAGCAGGGGATCGAGGAGGAGCGCCGGCTCTGCTACGTCGGGATGACCCGTGCGATGGAGAAGCTGACGCTCCTGCACGCGTCGTCGCGGATGCTCTACGGTGGGCGCTCGTACAACCTCCCGTCGCGGTTCCTCGACGAGCTCCCCGACCGGCACGTCGACCGCGAGCGGCTCCAGCCGGCGTCGTGGTCCGGCTACGGCGCCCCGAAGCAGAGCCAGGTCGCACCGCGGGAGGACGTCCCGTCGCTTCAGACCGGCGACTCCGTCCGGCACGGGACGCTCGGCGAGGGCGTCGTCGTCCGGATCGAGGCGGGCGGCGTCGTGACCGTCCGGTTCGCCGACGACGGCTCCGAGCGGCGCCTGATGCTCGACTACGCGCCGCTCCAGAAGCTGTAGCGCCCCGCACCGACGCCCGTAGTTCCCCGTAGCCGTGCGCCGGAGGCGCCCGGATGCCGTTTCGCCGGGCCGGGTCGACCATGCAGGACGTACCCGCTAAAGGAGTCGTTCGGTGAAAACGATCCGTTTCTCGACCACGGCCGTCGCGTTGGCGCTTCTCGTCGCCGCGACCGCCACTGCGGCGCTCGCCGCCGCACCCAAGAAAGTTGCGTTCGCCGCGAAGTACAGCGGCAACGCGACGACGAAGATCGACGGCAACACCGCCACGATCTCAGCCACCGGCACCGGCACCGCCTCGCAGATCGGCTCGGGCTCGATCGCGGGTCTCGGCACCGGCGACACGAGCCAGCAGCCATGCATCCCCTTCACCGGCACCGGGAAGATGACGGGAAGCGGCGGCACGATCACCTTCAAGGTGCTGTCCCCCTCCACCGGTTGCGGAGACGAGGGCGGCCACAACTTCACGATCACGTCCAAGCTCGCCGTTGTGAACGCGACGGGGAAGCTTGCCAAGGCCAAGGGCACCCTGCGGATGACGGGCACCTACAGCCATGACGACGGCAGCTTCTCGGTCAAGGTCAGCGGCACCCTGACGAAGTAGCGGAGGAGCCATGAAGCGCATCCTGATTCTCGGTGCCGCACTCGCCGCAGTCGTTGCCTCGGTGACGATGCCGGCGTCCGCGGCGAACCCCGTCCCGTTCCCAGCCGACAAGGTCGTCCAGGTCTTCGTCGCGGCGCAGACGGTGACGGCCGACGGCGTCATGACCAGCTGGTTCAAGCCGGGAGACAACGTCGTCTTCCGCGCGTACGCCGTGGACCCGAAGACGAAGAAGATCGTCGACCCGAAGACGGTCAAGTACTTCTACGTCACGATCCCGAACCAGCCGAACGTCAAGCTGAAGTACGGCGCGGCGGCCCCCGGCGCCTCGACCGGCATGCCGTGGACGGGGACGTGGTCGGTTCCGGCGACCTACGCGACGGGATCGGTGCCCTTCAAGGTGCTGATCCAGCTGAAGCAGAACACGGGCAAGCAGCTCAAGGGTCAGTTCGTGCAGATGCCGGTGCTGACGGCGAGCCTCAACATCTCGCCGACCGCGCCGACGCCGTTCGCCCCGGCGGCTCCCGCCGGCGTCGCGGGCTCGAACAACGGCGCGCCGATGAAGCTCGCGCTCTACGTCGACAGCGTCAACGGCACCGCTCCGGCGGGGACGCAGGCGCGGCCGATCGGCTGCACCCAGACGAACGTCTACAAGCGCGGTGAGCGCGTCGTCGTTCGCAGCTGGGGCACCGACCTGACGACGAACGCCGTGCTCTCCAACGACAACGTCGACAAGGCGACGTTCTCGATCCCGGGCCAGCCGGACACGACGATGGCCTGGAGCGCGCACGGCGCAACCGGCGCGCAGATCTACTTCTGGTCGAACTTCTGGATCATCCCGGCGAGCTATCCGCTCGGCACGACGACGATCCACGTGGTGTACACGACCACGACAGGCGAGACCGGCTCGTACGACTACGTCATCAACATCATCCCGTCGTAGACGAAGGCTGAGGAGTCGCGAAATGGTCACCAAGCTCACCGCCGTCATCGCAGCGCTGGCAGGGGTCCTGCTCCTGCCGGCGCTCGCGACGGCGACGCCAATCAACCTCGTCGCACCGGCGATTCCGGGCGCGGCGCAGCTTCCCGGCGCGGTCGCGCCCGCGGCGACGCCCGCGGCGACGATGGGAACCCTGCAGACGAAGCCCGACACGGGCCTCGTCGGCACGCGGTTCACGCTGAGCGGGAGCAACCTGCCGGCGAACCAGCCGGTTGCGATCACGTGGAGCTCGGCGAACGTCACCTGGACGCTCGACCCGCGCCCCGATACGGTCGACTACCTCGGCCGCGTCACGACGAAGCTCAACGTCGTCCTCGCGAACGCGACGACGGACGCGAGCGGCTCGTTCTCGCTCGACCTCGTCGCGCCGAAGGACTGGGGCGGCGTCCACGACCTCTACGCCGTCGTCGGCGGCAAGCAGGTCGCACACGGCGGGTTCCTCGTCGCCCGCTCGGCGACGATCAGCCCGAAGAGCGGCCCGATCGGAACGCCGATCACGATCACGTACTCCGGGCTCGGCTCCTCGCTCTACGAGGGCGGGGCCGCCCTGCTCTGGGACAACCACTTCACCGGCGCGCTGACGGCGAACTGGACCCGCGGCGTCGCGGTCGCGCACATCCGCGCGGCCGGACCGGTCGGGAAGCACGTCATCTCCCTCGACAACGCGGTCAACTTCGGCTACCTCAACGTGCCGCAGTCGCCGCTGCCGTGGACGACGGAGTTCCAGCGGACGTTCACGGTGACGAAGGACGCGGGCCGGCCGAAGGCGCAGCTCGACTGGCCGGTGAAGGTCGACCCGACGATGAACGCGAAGACGACGATGCAGCTCTCCTCCGTCTCGTCGAGCTCGACCGCGCAGGCGACGCTCTCGTCGTCCGCGGGCACCGTGAACACGAAGGTGAGCGTCACGGCCAGCGGGCTCACGCCGAGCGCTCCGGTCGACATGGAGTGGTCGACGGTCGTCGGCAACCGCGTCAACTGCTCGGGCACCTGCTGGGCGCTCTTCTCGATCCCGCTCGGCAGCGCGACGGCGGCCGCGGACGGGTCGCTCGCGAGCTCGATCACCGTCCCGGACGGCCTCGGCGGCTGGCACGTCGTGCAGCTGCTGCAGGGCGGCAAGGTGATCGCGCAGGTCCCGTACTACGTGAAGCGGAGCATCTTCCAGGTGCCGAAGCTCGTCGTGAAGGAGGGCCAGGTCTTCCAGGTCCACCTCAAGGGCCTCGGCTGGACGCAGCTCGACAACACGGTCGCCGTCGACTACGACAACAGCTACGTCGGGTACGGCTGCGGCTTCAACTCGAACGGTGACGTCGTCCTCAACATCGTCGCCACCGGCGGTCCCGGCACGCACATCATCGACGGCTATCCGCTGCTCTACACGCAGCAGCCGTCGTACGCGAACACACCGTACGGGATGCAGCCGTTCCTGAGCTATGCGACGGACGAGCCGGGGCTCGCGCTCGGCTACCAGCTCCCCGCGATCCGGCTGGCGATCACCGTCGTGCGCTAGCAACGCCTGATGGCTGCACGCGCGCGATCCGGGCAACGCGCGCGGGCAGCCACCAGTTGCGCTTGTCGAGCACGGCCATCAGCGACGGGACGAGGATCATCCGGACGAGCGTCGCGTCGAGGAGCACGGCGAACGCGAGGCCGACGCCGAACTCCTGCAGGCCGGCGATCCGCCCGGCGACGAATCCCGAGAAGGCGGCGACCATGATCAGGGCCGCCGCCGTGATGATCCGCCCCGTCCGCTCGAGCCCGTGCGCGACGGCGCGCCTGTTGTCGGGCACGTGGTCCCACGCCTCGCGCATCCGCGACACGAGGAACACCTCGTAGTCCATCGAGAGCCCGAACAGGACCGCGAAGAGGAAGATCGGGATCCAGCCCTCGATCTCGGGCACGTGGTAGAGGCCGAGCACCGCGTGGCCGACGCCCCAGCGGAAGACGACGACGAGCACGCCGTACACCGCCGCGACCGTCAGCAGGTTCAGCAGCACGGCCTTCAGCGGCAGCACGACGGAGCGGAACGCGCGCAGCAGGACGAGGTACGTCAGCACGAGCACCGCGAGCACGAGCCACGGGAACGCGCCGTAGGAGCGGTCGAGGTAGTCGACGCCCTGCGGCGCGGCGCCGCCCGCGACGACGCGCACGGCCGCCGGGAAGCGCGCCGCGGGGACGAGCGTGCCGCGCAGCCGGTGGACGAACGCCTGCGAGGCCGCGTCGCCGTACTCGTGGCGGTTGACCGCGATCACGCGCGCGAAGCGGCCGTCCGCGGAGACGTACGTCCGGTCGCGGCCGAGCGCGACGACGGAGACCTCCGGGTCGTGGAAGAGCCGGTTCGCGAGCCGCTCGATCGCGGCGTGGACGGGCGCGGCGCGCGCGCCGCCCGGTCTCCCTGCGTCGACGACGATCTCGGTCGGCGTGAGCGCGCCCGCGCCGGCCCCGGCGCGCAGCAGGTCGAGCCCGCGGACGGACTGCGGGAACGACGGCAGCGCCGACACGCGCCCCGGCGTCACGTGGAGAAAGAACGCCGGCGCCGCGAGCGCGACGAGGATCGCCGAGCCGACGACGAGGAACGCGACGGGCCGCCGCATGATGTCGCGCGCGAGCCGCGCCCAGAAGCCGTTGTCGACGTCGACCGTCCCCGGCAGCCGCGGCAGGGGCACGCCGAGCTGCCGCCGGATCCACTTCGCGACCGGCACGCGCCGCGCGCCGCGCCTCCCCGCGAGCGAGAGCAGCGCCGGCTGCAGCGTCGCCGCCGCCGCGATCGACGCGAGCGGCACGAGGAACCCGCCGACGCCGATCGAGCGCACGAACGGCACCGGCACGAGCAGGAGCAGCGCGAGCCCGATCGCGACGGTGACCCCGGAGAAGACCACGGCGCGGCCCGACGTCCGCATCGTCCGGACGATCGCGTCGTCCGTCGAGTCGCCGCGCTCGAGCTCCTCCCGGAACCTCGACACGATGAGCAGCGAGTAGTCGACGGCGAGGCCGAGCCCGATCAGCTCGACGAGGTTCGTCACGTAGCTGACCATCGGAAAGAGCCGCGCGAGGACGTACACCGCGGTCAGCGTCAGCGTGATCGTGCACGCGGCGAAGAGGAACGGGATCAGCACCATCAGGGAGAGGCCGAGCACCGCGACGAGCACCGCGAGCGCGATCGGCAGCGCGATCGCCTCGCCGCGGCGCAGGTCGGCCGAGAGGATCGGCTCGAGGTCGTGCTGGATCGCCGGCTGCCCCGTCACGAGCGCGGCGGGGAGCGCGCGGCGGAGCGTCGTCGTCCACCGCTTCGCGTGCTGGAGGTCGAGCGTCGTCGGGATGTCCGCGAAGAGGATCCCGCCGCCCGCCTGGAGCCGGCCCGCGTGCGCCGTCGGGACGAGGCGCGCCGCCGCGTCGACCTCGCGCTGGAGCCGCGCGCGCTGCGCCGCGTCGTTCGTGGTCTTGACCGGGAAGACGACGGTGAAGACGCCGTCCGGCCGCTCGCCGAACTCGCGCGCGAGGACGATCCTTGCGCGGTTCGAATCGGTGCCAGGCACCGTAAAGGTGTTCGAGAGCAGCGCCGGCAGCCGCGCCGACGCGAGCGCCCCGACGACGAGCACGGCGAGCCACGCGAGGAGGACGGGCACCCGGAACCGGATCACGGCTCGTGTCCAGCGCTCGGCCACGGCGGCAGCGTAGTCCGCCGGTGTGCGAATCCGTAGCTACCCCGGTGAGCGCCGCGCCGCCGGGGCGGGATACTGGAGCCATGCGGAAGCTGCTCCTCGGTCTCGCCCTCGTCGTCGCCGCCGTCGGCGTCCCGACCGCGGGCGCGGCCGCCGTCTCGCCGACCGTCCGGCTGACGATCGTCCACGTCGTCCAGGGCTGCCACTCCTGGGGCACCGCGCTCTCGCAGCCGCTCGGCCCGACGCGGACGGTGACGGTGAAGCGCGGCACGTCGCTCCAGATCCGCGTCAACTGCCCGATGTCGTTCGACCTCGTCCAGCTCTCGGGCCCGGCGCTCGCCCTCGGCGACCCGCGGATGCAGCCCGGGACGCTCCGCACGATCGTCTTCGCGAAGCGCGGCGTCTACCGGCTCCAGGCGACGAACGTCGAGAGCTCGGAGCAGATGGGGATGACGACGATCGGCGCGGACAACACGCTCGTCCTCACCGTCCGCGTCTCGTAGCCCGTAGTCTCCCGGGTCGTGGCGTTCACCGTCCGCCCGTGTCGCGACCGCGACGAGCTGACCCGCGCGATCAACGCGATCGGGCACCTGTTCGCGCGCCCGCCGGACGACCAGCGGCTCGACCGCTTCCTCGAGGTCACCACGCTCGACCGCATGTTCGCCGCGTTCGACGGCGACGAGATCGTCGGCGGCGCCGGCTCGTTCCCGTTCGACCTGACCGTGCCCGGCGGCTCGATCGCGTGCGCCGGCGTCTCCGTCGTCGGCGTCTACCCGACGCACCGCCGCCGCGGTGCGCTCCGCGCGATGATGGAGGAGCAGCTCGCCGACACGCACCGCCGCGAAGAGCCGATCGCCGCGCTGTGGGCGTCCGAGGAGACGATCTACGGCCGCTTCGGCTACGGCCCGGCCGCGTGGGGCTGCGAGATGACGCTCACCCGCGTGTGGAGCGCGTTCGCGCAGCCGCTCGAGCGCCGCGGCCAGGTGCGGTTCGTCTCGCTCGACGAGGCGGCGGAGCTCTTCCCGGCCGTGTGGGACGCGCTGCGACGCGAGCGTCCCGGCGTCCCGTCGCGCTCGGACGCGTGGTGGCGGCTGCGCACGCTCCGCGTCCCGGACGAGGAGAAGGACAACCCGCGCCGCTACGTCGCGCTCGAGCTCGACGGCTCGACGCAGGCGTACGCGATCTACCGCAGGCATCCCGGCTGGGCGGACGGAAGCTCGAGCGCGAAGCTCGAGGTCCAGGAGGCGGTCGGCGCGACGCCGCAGGCGACCGCCGAGATCTGGCGATACCTGTTCGACGTCGACTGGAACGAGACGATCACGGCGTCCGACCTCCCGCTCGACCATCCGCTGTTGTTGCTGCTCGCGTCGCCGCGGCGTGCGCGGTTCCGGGCGGCGGACGCGCTCTGGGTGCGCTTGGTGGACGTCGGCGC
>DATJOZ010000052.1:0-11920 GCA_035506655.1 Gaiellaceae bacterium | reverse complement strand
CCCGCGCCGTCGTGGTGCACCGGGCTCGCCTTCCCGTGCAGCAGCTCGCGGGCGTAGCCGACCTCGCCGCCGAACGCCTCGACGATCGCCTGGTGGCCGAGGCAGACGCCGAGCGTCGGCGTCGTCGGCGCGAGCCGCCGGATGATCTCGAGCGTCGCGCCCGCCGCAGCCGGGCGGCCGGGACCGGGGGAGACGACGAGGTGCGACGGCGCGAAGCGCTCCGCGCCGTCCGCGTCGAGCTCGTCGTTCCGCAGCACCGTCACCTCGACTCCGAGCGCCCCGAACAGGTGCGCCAGGTTGTACGTGAAGCTGTCGTAGTTGTCGACGAGCAGCATGCTCATCGCGCGGCCTCCTCTTCCGCCAGGTCGATCGCAGCTTCGAGCGCCGCCAGCTTGTTCAGGCACTCCTGGTGCTCCGCCGCCGGGTCGGAGTCGGCGACGATCCCGCCGCCGGCCTGGAGATACGCGACGCCGTCGCGCAGCACGAGCGTCCGGATCGCGATGCACGTGTCCATCTCGTTCGCGGCGGGGATGACATAGCCGACCGCGCCGGCGTAGATCCCGCGCCGGTGGTTCTCGAGCTCGGAGATGATCTGCATCGCGCGCACCTTCGGCGCGCCGGAGACGGTGCCCGCGGGGAAGCACGCGCGGAGCAGCTCGAACGGCGTGCGGTCGCCCTGCAGCTCGCCGACGACCTCGCTCACGAGGTGCGTCACGTGCGAGTAGCGCTCCGGCGTCATGAACTGCTCGACGCGCACGGTTCCGGGGATGCACACCCGTGAGAGGTCGTTGCGGCCGAGGTCGACGAGCATCACGTGCTCCGCGCGGTCCTTCTCCGACGAGAGCAGCGCCTCCGCGTCCCCCTCGCCGGGCGCGATCGTTCCCGCGATCGGGTTCAGCGCGGCGCGCGTCCCCTCGCACTTGACGACGGTCTCCGGCGAGCTGCCGACGAGGGCAAGGCCGTCGAGCTCGAGCAGGAAGAGATACGGAGACGGGTTGACGCGGCGGAGCGCGCGGTAGAGCTCGAACGCCGACGCCGACGTCGGCCGCTCGGCACGTTGCGCGATCACCACCTGGAAGACGTCGCCCTCGCGGATGTGCTCCTTCGCGACCTCGACGCGGCGCAGGTGCTCGTCGCGGTCCGGGAAGCGGCGGAGCGGGCCGGGCTCGCCGGTGCCGCGCGGCGGGTCCGGCTGCGCGGCGGCGAGGAGCGCGGCGGCCTCTGCCGGATCGCCGACGAGCGTCTCCGCGACACCGCGGGCGTGGTCGAAGCGGACGAGGAGCTCCGGGACGACGAAGCGGCTCTCCGGGAAGCCGGGGCCGTTCTCCGGAAGCGGCACCGTCGGCTCGAGGCGCGCGACCGCGTCGTAGCCGAGGTAGCCGACGACGGGCTCGCCGAGCGCCTCCGCCTCGTCGACGTCGACGAGCCGCGAGCCGCAGCCGACGAACGAGTGGCGGCCGAGGCGCCCACGCTCCACCGACTCGAGCAGGAACGAGCCGGCGCGGCCGCGCAGGCGGAGGTACGCCCCGAGCGGGGTGAGGAGGTCGGTTGCGATCTCGGCGTTCGTGGTCATGGTCGATGCAGACGAAAACGGCTCCTCGCGGAGCCGGATTGGAGCGGAACGGGATGTGCTGCGCCTCGACGCTAGCGCAGGCTCCCGCCCCGCTCGGAGCGCCAGCCCCACCAGCTGCGGGTCACGGGAGTCATCGCTTCCAGCCTAGGTGCGACCGTCGGGCGCGTCAAGCGTCGACGGCGTGGCCCGCCTCGCGCAGCGCCGCGACGGCCCGGGCGTGGTCGGTCTCCCGGACGAGCAGGTAGTCGGTCTCGAACGTCGAGATGACGAAGATCGAGACCTTCGCCTCGGCGAGCGGCGAGACGAGCGAGGCGACGACGCCGACGAGCGAGAAGTCGAGCGGGCCGGCGAGCTCGAGCGCGCACCAGCCGCGCTCGGCGCGCGCGTCGTCCGGGATGTCCTCCTCGGCGCAGACGATCGAGAGCTCCGAGTCGCTTCGCGTGACCGACCAGAACGGGCTGTCGAGCACCCAGTCGGGGACGGCGCCGTCGGGGTCGAGCCGGACGATCGCATAGAGGTCGGGGAGCGTGTGGAGCCTCACGGTGGGCGGGAACCTATCGCGGTGTCGCGCGCCCGGGCGCCGGTAGAGTCGGGCCGTGGCGATCCCGGAGCTACTCCAGCGGTTGCTGACGGCGCCCGGGCCGTCGGGCGACGAGTCGCGCGCCGCCGCGGTGTGGCGCGAGGCCGCGTCGTCGTTCGGCGAGGTGTCGAGCAACATGCTCGGGTCGTCGTGGGTGCGCGTTCCCGGGACGGCCGGCGGGCCGCTGCTCGCGGTTGTCGGGCACATCGACGAGATCGGCGTCGTCGTCACGCATGTCGGCGACGACGGCCTGCTCGCGGTGCGCGGCATCGGCGGCTGGGACCCGAGCGTGCTGCTCGGGCAGCGGCTCGAGATCCTGACGCGCGACGGGCCGGTCGCGGCGGTGGCGTCGGCGCGTCGGATGAAGCGGAAGCCGGGCGAGGAGCGCAAGCCGGTCGGCTTCGACGACGTGTACCTCGACGTCGGCGCGAAGGACGGGGAGGAGGCGCGCGGGCTCGTGCGGCCGGGCGACACGGCGGTCGTCGCCGGCGTGCCGGTCGAGCTGCGGAACGGGCGGATCGCGTCCCGGTCGGTCGACAACCGCGTCGGGTGCTACGTGGCACTCGAGGTGGCGCGGCGGTGCGCGGCGGCCGGTGTCCCCGGCGACGTCGCCGGCGTCGCGGCGGTGCAGGAAGAGGTCGGCGACTTCGCGGGCTCGCGCACGGCGTCGTGGGAGCTCGAGCCGGTGGTCGCGATCGCGGTCGACGTGACGTACGCGACCGACGTGCGCGGCGGCGACCCGGAGGAGGACGGCGAGCACAAGCTCGGCAGCGGCGCGGTGATCATGCGCGGCCCGTCGATCCACCCGCGCGTGTTCGAGCTGCTGCACGAGGCGGCGGAGGCGGAGTCGATCCCGTTCACGATCGAGGTCTCGCGCGGCACGACGAGCACGGACGCGGACGCGGTGTACCTCAGCCGCCGCGGCGTCGCGACGGGCCTCGTCTCGATCCCGCTCCGTTCGATGCACACGCCGGTGGAGACGATCCAGCTCGACGACGTGGAGGCCGCGATCGCGCTCATCGTCGCGTTCGCAACGCGCCTCGAGCCGGGCGTCTCGTTCGCGCGCTGACCCTGCCGGGTGTCCGACACCGATCGGCGATTTGGTGTCTGACACCGATCGGCGTCTTGGTGTCTGACACCGCTCGGCGATTTGGTATCTGACACCAAAAGGGCGTTTGGTGCCAGACACCGTTCGCGCGGCTACGCTGGCGGACGTGACCAGGACCGTCATCGTCTCCGCGGTACGGACGCCCTTCGGGCGGCTCGGCGGCGGGCTGAAGGATCACACGGCGACCGAGCTCGGGGCGATCGCGATCCGCGCGGCGCTCGAGCGCGCCGGGCTGGACGGCGCCGAGGTCGACTACGTGATCATGGGCCAGGTGCTGCAGGGCGGCGCGGGCCAGGCTCCCGCGCGGCAGGCGGCGGTCGGCGGCGGGATCCCGATCGAGGTGCCCGCCGACACGATCAACAAGGTCTGCGCGTCCTCGATCCGGGCGGTCGAGATCGCCGACTCGATGATCCGCGCCGGCGACGCCGAGCTCGTCGTCACGGGCGGGATGGAGTCGATGTCGAACGCGCCGTACATCCTCGCGAAGGCGCGCTTCGGCTACCGGCTCGGCGACGGCTCGCTCATCGACCTGATGACGCACGACGGGCTCGTCTCGTCCTTCGACGGTCGCCACATGGTCGAGCAGGCGTCGTTCGTCTCGCGCGAGCTCGGCATCTCGCGCGAGGAGCAGGACGCGTGGGCGCTGCGCTCGCACGAGCGCGCGGCCGCGGCGCAGGACGCCGGCCGCTTCGACGACGAGATCGTCCCGGTCGGCGACCTCGCGGCCGACGAGTCCGTCCGCCGCGACACGACGCTCGAGAAGCTCGCCGCGCTGAAGCCCGTCTTCGACCCGGACGGGACGACGACCGCGGGGAACGCGCCCGGCGTGAACGACGGCGCGTCGTGCGTGGTCGTGTGCTCGGAGGAGTTCGCGAAGCGGCGGAGCCTCGAGCCGCTTGCGACGGTGCTCGCGCAGGGCAGGGTCGCCGACGAGTTCGCGTACCTCGCGCGCACGCCCGCGAAGGCCGGCGCCGCCGCGCTCGCGAGCGCCGGCAAGACGATCGGCGAGGTGAAGCGCGTCGAGATCAACGAGGCGTTTGCGTCCGTCGCGACGAACTCGACGAAGCTCCTCGGCGCCGACCCCGACACGGTCAACGTGAACGGCGGCGCGGTCGCGCTCGGCCACCCGATCGGCGCGAGCGGCGGCCGGATCCTCGCGACGATGGTGCACGAGCTCCGCCGCGAGGGCGGCGGCGTCGGGCTCGCCGCGATCTGCTCCGGCGGCGGCCAGGGCGACGCGCTCCTCGTCGAGGTCTAGCCCGAGGGACCTCCGCAGGCGCGCCGCCCGTACTAGGGGGCGATGCGCCGCCTTCTGCTCGCCGCCGTCGTCGCGCTCGCCGTCGCGCCCGCCGCGCGCGCGGACGGGCAGATGCCGTTCGCGACCCAGGGCGGCTCGGGGATCCTCGGCGCCGACGGCTCGACCCGCTACGTCGCGGTCGGCGCGAACGCGGACACCGTCGTCGAGGCGGTGCAGACGAAGGACGGCTCGCTCCGGAACGCGACGACGCTCCTCGGCGCGTACGGCATCCCGGCGATCACGTACGACATCCCGGCCGGGCTCTCGGCCGACGGGAGGACGCTCGTCGTCGCGAATCCGACGCTCGATCCGGTGAGCCGCTTCATCGTGCTCGACCCGCGGACGCTGCGGATGCGCGACGCGTTCGCGCTGCCCGGCAGCTTCGCGTTCGACGCGCTGTCGCCGGACGGTTCGCGGCTCTACCTGATCCAGCACACGCAGGCGCTCGACGGCGACTATGCGCACTACGTCGTGCGCGCGTACGACCTCCGGACCGACACGCTGCTGCCGGGCCGCATCGCCGACCGCACGCAGAAGAGCTGGGTGATGAACGGCTATCCGCTGACACGCGTGACGAGCGCCGACGGACGCTGGGTCTACACGCTGTACCAGAACGGCGGCGACGGCTACCCGTTCGTCCACGCGCTCGACACCGTTCGCGGCGTCGCGCACTGCATCGGGCTGCCGCTCGAGAGCTCGAACGGCGTCTACAACCTCGTGCTCTCGCTCCGGAACGGCGGGCGGACACTCGCCGTCGGCTGGAAGAGCGGCCGGCCGTGGCTCGACGTCGCGACCGGGACGTGGGCGATCACGCCGGCGCACCGCGCGACGCCGTGGGGCTGGATCGCGGCCGGGCTCGGCGTCGTCGCGATCGGGCTGCTACTGCTCGGGCTCCGTCTCCGTCAGAAAGTCAAGCAGCAGCCGCGTGACGAGCGCCGGCTCGCGGAGCGTGAGGTAGTGGTCTGAGTCGACCTCGGTGCGGCGCGCGTTCGGCGCCTCGCGCTCGACGATCTCCCCGACCTCCCGGAAACCCGGTGGGTCGTGCCGCGCGGTCACGACGAGCGTCGGCGCCGCGAGCTCGTCGAGACGCGGCCTCGCCGGGCTCGGCGCGGGGCGGGGATCGACTCCCGGCGGCAGCGGGTTCGCGTCAGGTGTCGCGTGCCACAGCTCGCGCATCAGGTCGTCCGCGCCGAGCGGTGCCCACACCTCGAAGTCGATCTCCATCGCGCGCTCGAGGTCGCCCGCCTCGAGCGCCGCCTCGAACGCGGCGTCCTGCTCCGCGGTGTACGCGTCCGCGTCGTGGCCGGAGAGCGCGGGGCACACGCCCGCGAGCGCCCGGCACCGCTCCGGCGCGGCGAGCGCCGCGTCGAACGCGACGAGCCCGCCGAACGAGAGGCCGACGAGCGCGGCGCGCGGGGCCTCGACCCAGTCGAGCAGCCCGAGCAGATCCTCGACATGGGAGAACGGTGCCGCCGGCCCGGTCGAGCGCCCGAAGAAGCGCAGGTCGTATCGCACGACGCGGAACCGCTCGGCGAGCGGCGCCACCTCCGGCTCCCACAGCCGCGAGTCGCCGAGGCCGCCGTGGACGAGCACGACCGCCGGGCCGTCGCCCGCCTCGTCGTACCAGAGCCTCGCACCGTTCACCTCGGCCGTCCCCACGGCGCGACGATAGCCTCCGCGCGTGGCCTTCGAGCATGTCCTCGTCGTCGGCGCCGGCCAGATGGGCGGCGGGATCGCGCAGGTCGTCGCCGCGTCCGGCCGCCGCGTCTCCCTCCACGACGCCGCGCCGGGCGCCGTCGAGCGCGGCGTCGAGACGATGCGCAAGAGCCTGACGCGGCTCGCGGAGAAGGGCGGCGCCGATCCCGACGAGGTGCTCGGCCGCGTGACCCCGGTCGACGGGCTCGTCCCGGCCGACCTGATGATCGAGGCGGTCGTCGAGGACCCGCAGGTGAAGGAGGCGCTCTTCCGTGAGGCCGACGCGGCGCTGCCGCCGGAGGCGATTCTCGCGTCGAACACCTCGTCGATCCCCATCTCCAGCCTCGGGGCGGCGACGAGCCGTCCCGAAGCCGTGATCGGCATGCACTTCTTCAACCCGGTCCCGGTGCTCGCGCTCGTCGAGGTGATCCGCGGGCTCGAGACGTCCGACGAGACGGCCGCGGCGATCACGCAGCTCGCCGTCGACCTCGGCAAGACGCCGGCGCAGGCGCGCGACTTCCCGGGCTTCGTCTCGAACCGGATCCTGATGCCGTTCATCAACGAGGCGGCGTACGCGCTGCTCGAGGGCGTCGCGGAGCCGGAGGACATCGACACGATCGCGAAGCTCGGGTTCGCGCATCCGATGGGGCCGCTCGCGCTCGCCGACCTGATCGGCCTCGACACGTGCGTCGCGATCATGGAGGTGCTGCACCGCGGCCTCGGCGACCCGAAGTTCGCGCCGTGCCCGCTCCTCCGCCAGTACGTGCAGGCCGGCCGCCTCGGGCGGAAGTCGGGCCGCGGGTTCTACGAGTACTAGATCCCGGGCGACTTCGGCTTCGGGACGGCGACGCGCACCCAGCTCACGATCTTCCCGTGCTTCACGACGAAGAGCGCCGCCGCCTTCTCGCCGGGGCCGTCGCACCTGTGCTTCGGGCGGTGGCCGAGGACGAACGTCGCGACCACGGACCCGTCCTTCTGCACGTCGAGCGCGACGACCTTGCCGGCGCACGGGAGCGAGTTGTTGAACTCGACCGCGAGCTCGTGCGACACGAGCGGCACCGACACGCTGCCCTCGACGATGCGGGCGTTGTGCGCGAAGAGGCTCGCCGCGGCCTCGTTGTCGTTCGCGTTCAGCGCCTTGCTCCAGGCGCGGACGACCTCGGACGGCGTCGGAGTCGCCGCCACCGCTCCCGAGCCCGCCGCCGCCACGACGAGCACGGCTCCGAGAGCCAGGGCCTGCCTCACGCCCGGACTATAGTCCGGCGCGTGGACTTCGAGCTGAGCCCGGAGCAGCGCGAGATCCAGGCGCTCGCCCGGGAGGTCGCGCGCCAGGAGATCGAGCCGCACGCCGCCGAGTGGGACCGCGAGCACCGGTTCCCGCGCGACGTGTTCGCGACGCTCGCCGAGGTCGGGCTGATGGGCGTCTGCGTGCCGGAGGAGTACGGCGGCGCCGGCGCGGACTTCCTCTCGTACGTGCTCGTCCTCGAGGAGCTCTCGCGCGCGGACGCGGGTGTCGGAGTGACGGTCGCGGTGCACACGAGCGCCGCGACGCTGCCGCTGCTCATGTTCGGCACCGAGGAGCAGAAGGCGCGGTTCGTGCCGCCGCTCGCGCGCGGCGAGCAGATCGGCGCGTTCGCGCTGACGGAGCCGGAGTCCGGCTCCGACGCCGGCGCGCTCCGCACGCGCGCGGACGCCGACGGCGACGGCTGGCGGATCACCGGCGCGAAGCAGTGGATCACGAACGGCCGCTTCGCCGGCACGTTCATCCTGTTCGCGCGAACCGACCAGGACACGCCGGGTGCGCGCGGCGTCAGCGCGTTCGTCCTCGACGCGGAGCACGTCCGCGTCACGCGCGACGAGGAGAAGCTCGGGCTGAACTCGTCCGCGACGAACGACATCGTCGTCGAGGGCGCGCACGTCGGCCGCGACCGGCTGCTGCACGAGGAGGGCAAGGGCTTCACCGTCGCGATGGCGACGCTCGACGGCGGGCGGATCGGGATCGCGGCGCAGGCGGTCGGGATCGCGCAGGCCGCGTACGACGTCGCGCGCGAGTACGCGAAGGAGCGGGTCGCGTTCGGGCAGCCGATCGCGCGCTTCCAGGCGATCCAGCAGAAGCTCGCCGACATGTCGACGGAGATCGACGCGGCGCGGCTGCTGACGCAGCGCGCCGCCGTGCTGAAGGAGCGCGGCGAGCCGCACGCGGAGGCGGGCGCGAAGGCGAAGCTCTTCGCGTCGGAGATGGCGCGCCGCCAGACGGCGGAGGCGATCCAGATCCTCGGCGGCTACGGGTACACGAAGGAGTTCCCCGTCGAGCGCTACTACCGCGACGCGAAGGTGACCGAGATCTACGAGGGGACGAGTGAGATCCAGCGGCTCGTGATCGCGCGCTCGATCCTCGACCTTCAGGCGAGCTCGGCCGCCGAGGCGACGCGCGCGTAGCCGCCGGCGAGCGCCGCGAGGAACGCGGCGTGGACGTCGGCCGCGGCGACCTCGCGTCCGTCGAACGTGAGGCTCGGCGCGGCGCACGCGTCGTGCGCGACGCTCGTGTCGAAGCCGAGGTCGGCGGCGGCGCGGACCGTTGCGTCGACGCACATGCTCGTCTGCATTCCGCACACGACGAGCGTGTCGACGCCGCGCTCGCGGAGGAACGACTCGAGGCTCGTCTCGAGGAAGCTGTTCGGGTGCTCCTTCCGGATGACGGTCTCGCCGTCGGCGGGCGCGACGCGCTCGTTGATCTCGACGCCCTCGGTGCCGGGGCGGAAGAAGCGCGCGTCCGGCGCGTCCCACACGTGCTGCATGTGGACGACGGTCTCGCCGCTCCGCCGGAACGCGTCGAGGAGATGCCGCGCCCGGCCCGCGGCCTCCTCGGGCCCGGCGAGCGGGAACGCGCCGCCCGGGAAGTAGTCGTTCTGGATGTCGACGACGACCAGCGCGCGCGTCATTCGCTCTCCTCTCCGTCGGGCTGCCACTCGTAGAGCGCGTCGGGCGTCTTCTCCTCGTTGCCCGACCCGTCCGTGAGCATGACGGCGCGGCAGCCGCGGCGCTCGTAGAACCGCCGCGCGGCCTCGTTCTGCTGGAAGACCCAGAACGTGAACCCGCCCGGTCGTCGCTCCTTCGCCTTCGCGAGGAGCGCGCTGCCGGCGCCGCCGCCCTGCGCGTCCGGGTGGACGTAGAGCGCGTCGAGCTGCTCGGCGAGCGCCGCCATCCCGACGATCCGGCCGTCGTCCTCCGCAACCCAGACCTCGTCCCGTGCGATGACCCGCGCGATGTGCGCGCGGTCCTCCTCGGCCGTGTGGAGCATCGGGAGGAACGTCAGCGTCCGGAACGAGGCGGTGAAGACGGCCGCGACGGCGTCGGCGTCGTCCGGTGTGGCGAGCCTGACCTCCACGCGGCCTAATCTAAGGGGAATGAGCCGTAGGCTGGACGGAGGCGACCCAGGAGCGGAGATGCCGGCTCGGCCGGCGTCGGAGCGGGAATGAGCCCGCGCCGCCCCGACGAGCCCGTCCGCCTCACGACGATCTACACGCGCGGCGGCGACAAGGGCGAGACGAGCCTCGGCGACGGCTCGCGCGTCCCGAAGAGCGACCCTCGGATCGCCGCGTACGGCGCGGTGGACGAGCTGAACGCGCAGCTCGGCGTCGTCCTCGCGGGCGAGCTGCCCGACACGCTGCGCGCGGCGCTCGCGCGCGTGCAGAACGAGCTCTTCGACGTCGGCGCGGACCTCTCCGTCCCGTTCCCCGGCGAGGGGCGGCTGCGCGTGACGCAGGAGCAGATCGACGCGCTCGAGCGCGACTGCGACGCGCTGAACGAGCCGCTGCCCGAGCTGAAGAGCTTCGTCCTTCCCGGCGGCTCGGAGGCGGCCGCGCGGCTCCACGTCGCGCGGACGGTCGCCCGGCGCGCCGAGCGGGACGCGCTCGCGGCCGACGCGGCGGTCGGCGTCGACCCGCTCGCGCTCGTCTACCTGAACCGGGTCTCGGATCTCCTCTTCATCGCGGCGCGCGCCGCGAACGCGGCGGCGGGCGTCGACGAGCCGCTCTGGAAGCCGGGCGGCTAGCGCTTCCGGCCGGCGGGCGTGCGGGTCGGCGGCACGGCGAGCGCCGAGACGGTCTTCGCGAGCTTCGTCTTGACGGCGGCCTTCGTGAGGACGACGTTCGCGCCGAAGCGGCGGGCACGCGCGGCCTTCGCCGGGCTGTTCGTGACGGCGATCAGCTTCACGCCCGGGAAGACGAGGCGCAGGTTGTGGATGAGGCGCACGCCGTACTCGTCGACGTCGACGACGACGACCTGGACGTTGCGCCTCCGGTTCGCCGCGATCGTGAAGGTCGACGAGTCGGAGCCCGCCACGACGCGCTGTGCCGTCTTCGTGCCGTTCGGGAGCTTCTTCGGCAGCTGCGTGCCGGCGACGACGACGTCCACGGTCCGCCTCGGCGACGCCTTCATCGCCGCGAGCGAGCGGTAGACGCGGACGGCGTTCGTCCGATGGAAGACCGCGGGGCCGCCGACGACCGTCGCCGTCGAGCGCAGCGTGTACATCGTGCCGGCCTTGCGGGCCGCCTTCGGCAGGAGCAGCTTGCGGATCGCGACCTTGCCGCGCGTCACCGTGTGCCAGGTCCTCAGCACCCTGTGCTTCCTGTTCACGAGCTGGAGCGTGACGTTCATCGGGCGCGTCATGCCGAACATGTAGACGCCGACCCACTTCCGCTGCGCGAGCGGCACGCCCTTCGCGTCGACGACGGAGAAGCCGTTCTTCGTGACGACCGTCGAGCCGTCGGAGAGCTCGAAGCCGACCGCGCTGCCGACCGGCGCGATGCGCAGGCCGACCGGGCCGACGACGGTGCCGGCGGGCGAGGTCGAGTTGCCGACGGTGATGTCGCCGACGGTGAACCCGGCCGCGATGAGGGCCGCGCGCGCCTGGTCGAGCGTCAGGCCGACGAGGTTCGGGACGAGGCGGAAGTTCGGCGTCGGCTGGCTCGAGTTGCCGCTCGAGTCGACCGCGACGACCGCGTACGTGTGGGCGTCGTTCGGGTCGTACGGGCCGACGACGTACTGCGTCTGGGTCGCGTCGACGTTCGCGACCGGGTTGCCGTCGACGAGGACGATGTAGTTCGCCGCGCCGCCGCCCGGCGGAGGCGACCACGACAGGACGAGGTTGCCGTTGCTCACCGCGGCCGAGACGTTCGTCGGGGACGCCGGCGGCTGGATGTCCGCCGTGAGGGCGAAGAGCGAGAGATGGCGCGTGAGGATGTGGACGGCGTTGCCGCTGACGTAGTAGCCGTCGTTCCAGCCGGCCGGCAGCGAGCCGGGCGTCGGGACGGCCTCGAGCATGCGCCACGTGCCGGCGCCGGGGTCGTAGGTCGCCGCGTTGACGCCGCCGCCGGTCGAGTTCTGCATCGTCACGTCGAGCGGCTGCGTGAAGGCGTGCACCGAGCCGCCCGCGAGGGCCCAGTACGCGCTCACGTCGACGACGGACTTCAGCGCGACCGTTGCGGTCGGCGCGGCCGTCGGCGCGGTCGGGTCGACGCGGACGACGAGCCAGTCGTTCGGGCCGCCGCCCGACCAGTCGTTCGCCGGCATCGTGACGCTCATCTGGCCGTCGGCCGAGGTGAGGGTCGTCGCGCTCGTGGCCGAGCCGTTCTTCTCGACGTACGGCTGGGTCGCGGTCGGGGC
>DATJOZ010000051.1:0-18165 GCA_035506655.1 Gaiellaceae bacterium | reverse complement strand
TTCGGCGGCTACGGCTACATCAAGGAGTACCCGGTCGAGAAGCTCATGCGCGACGCGAAGCTGTTCCAGATCTACGAGGGCACCTCGCAGATCCAGCGGCTCGTGATCGCGAAGGAGATCTTCCTGCCGAAGGACTAGGCTCCGCGCTGTGGCAGTCGAGATCGACCTCTCCGGACGCGTCGCGTTCGTCACCGGGGGCTCGCGCGGGCTCGGGCGCGCGGACGCGCTGACGCTCGCGCGCGCCGGCGCGGACGTCGTCGTCGCGGACCTCCTCGTCGAGTCGGAGCTCTCGGAGGAAACCGACCGCTACGGCGCGCTCGCGACCGTCGCGCGGCAGCAGGGGATGGTGCACACGGAGGAGACCGTCGCCGAGATCCGCGGGATGGGGCGCCGTGCGCTCGCGGTCCGCTGCGACGTCACCGACCGCGCGCAGGTCGATGCGGCGGTCGCGCGCACCGTCGAGGAGCTCGGCCGCGTCGACATCCTCGTCAACAACGCCGGCACGCTCGACCACGTCGCGCAGTTCCCGAACCAGTCGCCGGAGCTCTGGCAGCGCGACCTCCAGGTGAACCTCACCGGCGCGTTCAACTGCGCGCAGGCGGTGTGGCCGCACCTGAAGGAGCAGGGCTGGGGGCGGATCGTGAACATGGCCTCCGTGGCCGGGACGCTCGGCGGCTTCGGCCAGGCGAGCTACTCGACGACGAAGGCCGGCCTGCTCGGGCTGACGAAGACCCTCGCGATGGAGGGCGGCCGGCACGGGATCACGTGCAACGCGATCGTCCCCGGCGTGATCGGCTCGGAGGCGTACCACCTCGGGAACGCCGCGATGAACGAGCGGATCGTCGCGCGGACCGCGCTCCGGCGGCCCGGCGAGCCGCAGGAGATCGCGAACGCGATCGCGTTCCTCTGCTCCGACCTCGCGAGCTACATCACCGGCGTCGAGCTGAACGTCGCCGGCGGCGTCGAGTTGTTCGTGTTCTAGCTGCTCGCCCGCTCCGCGCGGGCCGGGCGCGCTTCGCGCGCGCGCGTCCTCGCGCTGTGCTTTCCGCTCGCAGGGTCTGGGCCGCGCCGACTCGTGGCGGAGGGGATGTGTGCCGCGCCCGCCGTGTCGGCCGCGGCGTCGAGCTTGCACGCGGACACGTCCTGGGGTCAGACCCCGGGACAGCGGCCGAAAGTGACAGGCGGACGCCCTGTTTCGCCCCTGCGGCCATGGCTACCATCGCCTGGTGCGCCGTGGTGGAGACCGCCTGACCTCGAACCGTTCCCGGCGCCGAAGCTCCTCGCCCGGGCGCCGCCTCCTGATCGTCGCCGCGGCCGTCCTCGGCTCCGTCGCCGTCCTCGGGTTCGTCTTCGCCGGCTCGCCGGCGACGATCGCCGAGGGCGTCCGGATCGACGGGATCGACGTCGGCGGGCTCGAGGCGTCCCAGGCGCGCACGCTGCTGCAGCAGCGCTCCGACGCCGTCGCGAAGCGCCCGGTCGTCTTCGTCGCCGCCGGCAAGCGGTTCACGATCGCCCCGACGCAGCTCGGGGTCGAGCCCGACTGGCACTCCGCCGTCGACTCGGCCCAGCGGCAGGGGAGCGGCTTCGGCCCGCTTCGCGGCTTCCGCCGCCTCGGCGTCGACGTGTTCGGCGCGGACGTGACGCCGCCGATCCGCGTCTTCCACGGCGCGCTCGAGTACGAGCTCGCGCAGATCGCGAAGGCCGTCGACCGGCCGAGCGTCAGCGCCGCGATCGTCCGCCGTGGACTGAACGTCGTCGTGCTGCCGGCGCACGCGGGCCACGTCCTCGACCGGGCGGCCGCGGCCGACGCGATCGTCACGTCGCTCGCGTCCCTCGACCGCGCGTCCGGCCCGGTCGGCCTTCCGCTCCGCGTCGATCCGCCGCGCGTCCGCGCCGCCGCGCTCGCGCCCGTCGCGCGCCAGGCGCGCGTCGCGCTCTCCGGTCCCGTCGCGTTGCAGCTCGGCGAGAAGCGCTGGCTCGTCCAGCCGCAGCGGCTCGCGACGCTCCTCCAGCTCCCCGCCGACGGACGCACCGCGCTCCGGATCGGCGGCCCTGCCGCGGACAAGTGGTTCAGGGTCCTGGGCCGCGGCGTCCAGTCGAAGCCGAAGAACGCGACCTTCGCCGTCCACGGCTCGCACATCGCCGTCGTCCCCGCGAAGCCGGGCCAGGAGCTCGACGCGGTCGCCGCCGCGAACGCCGTCCTCGCCGCCGCGCTCCACCGCCGCCCGGATCGCCGCGTCACGGTCCTCCCGGTGCACGAGCAGCCCGCGAAGCTCACGACGGCGAAGGCGCAGTCGCTCGGGATCCACGGCGTCGTCTCGACGTACACGACCGTGTTCGGCGGGATCGCGAACCGGATCCACAACGTCGAGCTCGTCGCGCACCTCGTCGACGGCAAGCTCATCGCGCCCGGCGAGGAGTTCTCGTTCAACAAGACGACCGGCGCGCGCACCGCCGCGAAGGGCTTCCTCGAGGCGCCGGTGATCATCAACGGCGAGCTGACGACCGGCCTCGGCGGCGGCGTCTGCCAGGTCTCGACGACCGTCTTCAACGCCGCGTACGAGGCGGGCCTGAAGATCACCGAGCGGACGAACCACGCGCTCTACATCAGCCACTACCCGCAGGGCCGCGACGCGACTGTGGACTACCCGAACGTCGACCTCCGCTTCGTGAACGACACCGGCCACTGGCTCCTGCTCCGCACGTACGTCAGCTCCGACTCGCTCACCGTCGGGCTCTACGGGACGCCGACGCACCGAAAGGTCGTGAGCCAGACGGCGCCGCTCGTCGTCCACGGCAAGGCGCCGATCAAGAAGACCGTCGACCCGTCGCTGAAGCCGGGCGAGAAGGTCGTCGACGACCCGGGCGAGCCCGCGATGACGACGAGCGTCACCCGCGACGTCTACGCGCCGGACGGCAAGCTGCTCGACCACGACGTCTTCTACTCGTCGTACCGCTCCTCGCCCGAGCTCGTCCGCGTCGGCCCGAAGAAGCCGAAGAAGGCGAAGCCGCCCGCGCAGCAGGCGGCTACGACGACGTCGACGGGGCCGACGACGACTCAGCCCGCTCCATAGCCTCGACGAGCCAGGCCGGGATCCGCGTCGGGCGGAACGTCCCGGCGTCGACGCACGCGTGCGCCGTCCAGCCGTCGGCGAGCAGCACGCCGTCGTCGCGCACGATCGCGTACTCGTAGCGGAACCGCGCGCCGCGCACGTCGCGGCAGCGCGCGTGCACGTGAAGGACGTCGTCGAACCGCGCGGGCGAGCGGTAGCGCAGGTGCGACTCGAGGACGAGCGCCTCGATCCCCTCGTCGCGCAGGTGCTGGTAGCCGCCGGCGAACGCGCGGAGGTACTCGACGCGCGCGACCTCGAACCAGACGACGTACGCCGAGTTGTGCGCGATCCCCTGCGCGTCGGTGTCCGCGAACCGGACGCGGACCGTCGTCGAGAAGGTGAACCCGTCCATCGCGGGCGAACTCTACGATGCGGCCATGGGGCAGGGAACGGGGACCGTCGAGGCCCTCGCAGCGCTCGTCCGGGAGAACGCGCCGTGCGTCGCGCTGACCGGCGCCGGGATCAGCACGGAGTCCGGGATCCCCGACTTCCGCTCGTCGTCGGGGATCTGGGCGCAGTTCGACCCGATGGAGGTCGCGTCGATCGACGGCTTCCTCGCCGACCCGACGAAGGTCTGGGACTTCTATGCACAGCGGCTCGACGTGCTCGCGCAGGCGGAGCCGAACGACGGGCACGTCGCGCTCGCGGAGCTCGAGGAGCGCGGGATCGTGCGGGCGGTGATCACGCAGAACGTCGACCGCCTGCACGAGCGCGCCGGCACGCGCGAGCTCGTCGAGGTGCACGGCTCGCTGCGCACCGCGAGCTGCCTCGCCTGCGGGAACGTCGTTCCCGCGGAGGAGGTCGCCGCGCTCCTGCCCGTCCCCGCGTGCCCGCGCTGCGGGCGCATCCTCAAGCCCGACGTCGTGATGTTCGGCGAGCTGCTCGACCCGCGCGCGATGCAGCGCGCGCTCGCGTTCGCGGTCGGCGCACGTGTCCTCCTCTGCGTCGGCTCGTCCCTCGAGGTCTATCCCGTCGCGAGCCTTCCGGGCGAGACGCTCGCCGCCGGCGGGAAGCTCGCCGTCGTGAACCGCGGCGGCACGCAGTACGACGGCCGCGCCGCCGTCGTCGTCGACGGAAGCGCGGGGGAGACGCTCCGCGCGCTCGCCGACGCCCTAGCCTGACGCGGGAAGCGAGCTCGCGAAGATCGCCTCGCGGAACCGCCCGCCGAGCGGCGACGTCGCGAGCGCGAACACCGGCACGGCGCGCCCGTCCGCGAACGCGACGGAGAAGTAGTCGCCCACCATCCGCCCGCCCTCGGCGCGCGCGAGCCACGTGAGCTGCATCGGCTGCGCGTCGAGCCGCTGCTGCGCGCTCCACGTCCTCCCGCCGTTCTGCGACGACGTGTAGCCGATCTCGAGCGTGCACCCGCCGTGCGCGCACGAGCCCGGCGTGTAGAACGCGTACACGAGCCCGAGCCGTCCCGGCTTCGCCGGGTCCGCGCCGAGCCCGGGGATGAACGCGCTGAACGTCGATGCGGCCGGCGCGAGCGGGATCCGCGCCGGCGCCGTCCAGGTCACGCCGTCCGTCGACGTCGAGAGCACCATGTCGTTCGCCTTGCAGCCGGGGCGGAAGCGGCAGTCGTGCCACACGGCGTAGATCGTCCCCGCGGAGTCGACGTCCAGCGACGGGAGCGCGATCGCGCGCATCGGGTCGTTCGACGCCGCCTGCAGGTTCGCGACGGTCGACGTCGTGAAGGTCGCCCCGCCGTCCGTCGAGCGCGCCGCGACCATCGAGCCGTTGAGCGCCGCCTCGCCGTTGTAGTCGCCGGCGACGACGACGAGCGTCCCGTTCGGGAGGATCACCGGCTGCGTGCCGACGAGGATCGACGTCGCGCGCACGGGCTGCGACCATGTCAGGCCGCCGTCGTCGCTCGACTGGCTGACGGTGATGTTCAGGTCGTCGTCGGTGTACTCGAGGTAGCAGCGTCCGTAGAACGGGCTCGCCGGGTGGTTGTCGCAAGCGACCCAGTCCTTGTCGAGCACCGGGCCGGTCGCCGCGTTCACCGGCAGCGACCAGTGGAGGCCGTCCGTCGAGTGCGCGACGAACACGTGCGAGCTGCTCTGCTCGATCGTCAGCGTCCCGACGAGCCAGACGCCGTGCTTCGCGTCGTACCCGACCGTCGGGTCGGAGGCCGCGACCTCCGGGCCCGGAGGCGTCGACCACTGCGTCACGCCGGGAAGGACGGCGCGCCGCCACGTGCGTCCCGCGTCCATCGACACCGACGTGCCGATGGTGTCCGCCGCGCCCGACTCGAGGCGTCCGAGCTGGTACGCCGCGACGACCGTCGAGCCCCACGCGAAGTCGTCCGGCTCGACCGCCGTCTCGTGCTGGCTCAACGGGTTCGTCCCGGTGTCGACGGAGAGCCGCCTCGACACGACCTCGCAGTTCCTCGCGACGGAGTCGCCGGCGTCCGCGCTGACGATGTCGCGGCCGGGCCCGCAGTCGACGTGGTCCGTGCCGCCGAACGCGACCTGGATCCGGTCGTCGCCGGCGCCCGCGCGGATCGTGTCCGCCGCCGGCGTGCCGACGATGAGATCGCCGCGCGCGCTGCCGCGGATCGTCGCCGCCGCGACCGGGGCCGCGAGGGCGAGCGCTGCGAGGACCGGGAGGAGCCTGCGCACGGGACTCCGGAGGGTACCGGCGTCGTACGATCGGCCGCGTGACGGTGCACGACGTCGACGTGGTGGTGGTCGGAAGCGGCTTCGGCGGCAGCGTCGCGGCGCTGCGGCTGACGGAGAAGGGCTATCGCGTCGCCGTGCTCGAGGCGGGCAACCGCTTCGCGGCCGGCGACTTCGCGCGGACGAACTGGGACGTGCGCCGCTATCTCTTCATGCCGCGGCTCGGGCTACGGGGGATCCAGCGGCTCAGCATGCTCGACGACCTCTTCGTCCTCTCGGGGGCCGGCGTCGGCGGCGGCTCGCTCGTCTACGCCAACACGCTGTACGAGCCGCTCGGGCCGTTCTTCGACGACCCGCAGTGGAGCGCGATCGCCGACTGGCGCGCCGAGCTCGCGCCGTACTACGCGCTCGCGCGGCGGATGCTCGGCGTCATCGAGACGCCGTTCGAGTCGGCCGCCGAGGACGTCGTGCGCGAGGTCGCGCGGCGGATGGGCGTCGGCGACACGTTCCGCCGCACGCCGGTCGGGATCTACTTCGGCGACGAGGACGGCGTCGACCCGTACTTCGGCGGCGCCGGCCCGCCGCGGAGCCCATGCGTGCGCTGCGGCGGCTGCATGGTCGGCTGCCGGCACGGCGCGAAGAACACGCTCGACCGCAACTACCTCTGGCTCGCCGAGCGCGGCGGCGCGACGGTGCACGCGCAGCGCGAGGCGACGCTGCTGCGGCGCGACGGCATGCGCTGGGTGGTCGAGACCGAGCGGAGCGGCGCGTGGGCGCGCAAGCGGCGAGAGGTCTTCCGCGCCGACCACGTCGTGCTCGCCGCAGGCGTCCTCGGGACGCTGCGGCTGCTCTTCCGCTCCGGGCTCGGCGGCCCGAGCGTCGGCGTGCTCGTCCGCTCGAACTCGGAGGCGATCGTCGGCGCAGGCGCGCGCGACGCGTCGGTCGACTACTCGACGGGGATCGCGATCGGCTCGTCGTTCCACCCGAGCGCCGAGACGCACGTCGAGCCGGTGCGCTACCCGCGCGGCTCGAGCCTGATGGGCCTCTTCTCGACGATCCTCGTCGACGGCGGCGGCTCGACTCCGCGGCCGCTGCGCTGGGCCGGCGCGGCGGCGCGACACCCGGGCACGTTCCTCCGCGCGCACTGGGTCCGCCGCTGGGCCGAGCGGACGGTGATCCTCCTCGTGATGCAGGCGCGCGACAACTCGCTCCGCCTCACGTGGAACGGGCGGAGGCTCCGCTCGCAGCAGGGCCACGGCGAGCCGTCGCCGTCCTGGATCCCCGAGGCGAACGAGGCCGCGCGCCAGGCCGCCGACGTGATGGGCGGGCTCCCCGGCTCGGGGCTGAACGAGGTGCTCCTGAACCGTCCCTTCACCGCGCACATCCTCGGCGGCGCCGCGATCGGCGCGACGCCGGCAGACGGCGTCCTCGATCCGTGGCACCGTGTCTGGACCGAGCCCGGCCTCCACGTCGTCGACGGCTCCGCGGTCTCCGCGAACCTCGGCGCGAACCCGTCGCTCACGATCGCCGCGCAGGCCGAGCGCGCGTTCGCGTTCTGGCCGAACCGCGGCGAGCCGGACCCGCGGCCCTCTCTGGGCGCGCGCTACTCCCCGGTCGAGCCGGTGCCCGCCGCCTCGCCTGCCGTGCCCGCCGGCTCGCCCTAGGCCACTGCGCGCTGCAGCGGGCGCTCCGCGAGGACGCGGGCGCAGTCGCCGCACACGACGCGCTCGATCCGGTACGGAACGCCGTTGCGCTGGACCAGGAGCTCCATGCTGACGGCACGGTGCTTGTGCAGCAGATTGATTCGACGCCGCAGTTCCAACATCAGACCCCTCACATCTAGTGAGACGTCGGCCGGCGAGAAACGTCTGAAAGGGGGATCCGTCAGGCCGGGCACGCCGCGCCGGCGACGAGCCGCGGCGCGACGATCGCCGGCGCCGCGAGGTTCCGCTTCGAGAAGTCGAGCGCCGTCGCGAGGTTCGCCGAGTTCGCGTCGCGGATCGAGAGCGGCTTCAGCCCGAAGCGCCACTCGATCATCCGGAGGATCGACGTGTGGTCGTACGTCCCGTGCACGACCGCGCCGCGCCGCGCGAACGGCGACACGAGGAGGCACGGCACGCGGAACCCGAGCTGCTCGTAGCGCGGGTCGACGTCCTTCGCGGTCGGCGGCGGCACGTGGTCGTAGAAGCCGCCCCACTCGTCGAACGTCACGACGAGCAGCGTGCGCGACCACTGCGGGCCGTGCGTCACCGCGTTGTAGATCGTCGAGAGGAAGTACTCGCCGGCACGGATGTCGGCGTGCGGATGGTCGTCGTTCCAGATGCCCGACTGCGGGCCCTCGTCGACGAACGTCAGGTTCGGGTCGATGAACGAGACGGCGGGGAGCGTCCCTCTCTTCGCGTCGGCGAAGAACTGCGCGTGCGTCTTCGTGATCGACGCGTACCTGTTGTTCCAGAGGAGCAGGAAGCTGACGTTGCCGCAGTAGTAGCGCGCCGGGATCTTCTTCGCCGCGAGGCGGTCCCAGATCGTCGGCAGGTCGACGCGGGTGAACGAGTCGTCGAGCCGGTCGGTGACGCCGGAGTGGAGGTAGATCCGGTTCGGGAACGTCGGCCCGAGCATCGACGCGAAGTAGCGGTCGCACATCGTCCACGCGGGCGCGGCCTTGCCGAAGAACGGGAGATCCTGCTGCCCGTAGTAGCCGATCGGGTACACATCGCCTGTCGGGAGCAGCCAGCCGTCGCATTTTCCGCTGTTCCACTCGACGCGCGCGCCCTCGTACGAGTGGTCGGGGTCGAGGTAGCCGCAGCCCTGCCAGTCCGGCGCGAGCGGGAACGTCGCGTGCGGCTGTCCCTTCGCGTCGAGGTACGTGAGCCCCGCCTGCTTCCCGTCGGCGCCGGGCAGCCAGCCCGTGAAGTGGTCGAACGACCGGTTCTCCATCATCACGACGACGATGTGGTCGATCCCGGAGCGCGCGGGAGCGGGGAGGGCCGCGGGCGTCGCGTGCGCCGCGCGGGCGAGCGAGCCGAGCGTCCCTGCGCCCGCCAGCGTCCCGGCCGCTGCGGCGGCCGTGGCGACGAAGCGGCGGCGCGTGAGCGGCCGTTCCCAGCCGTCCATTGCCCGGGACGATAGCGCGGGTATCGTCTGGGCATGGCCACCACGAACACGGACGACCTGAAGGCGAAGCTCACCGACCTGAGCGGGGACGCGATGAAGCGGCTCGCGGACGCGCCCGGCGGCGACCGGCTCGTCGGCGCGCTCAACGCGACGCGCGAGCGGCTCGACGATCTCCAGAAGAAGCTCCGCGGGCTCGACGAGATGGAGGCGCGGCTCACGGCGCTCGAGAAGAAGGTCGACAAGCTCGCGAAGGCGAGCCACCCGAAGGCCGCCCCGAAGAGCTCCGAGAAGTCGCCGAGCTAGTCCGCGTAGGCGCGGGCGAGCTCGATCAGGAGCCAGGCGAGGATCAGCCCGCCGACGATGTCGGTCGGCGTGTGCAGGCCGGCGAGCTCCGTCAGCACGACCGCGACCGCGGCCCACGCGATCGCGGGGACGCGCGCCGCCGGCCACGCGGCGATGACCGTCGCGGCGAGCAGCACCGCGCGGATCGTGTGGCCGCTCGGGTACGACGCGTCGAACCCGACGACGTGCAGCCCGTGCGCGTGGAGCGCCGGCCGCGTCAGCAGCTCCTTCGTCACCACCTCGATCCCCGTCCCGGCGACCCACGCCGCAGCCCACGCGACCGCCGCGCGATGCCGCCCGCGGCGCCAGAGCACGATCCAGACCGCGCCGCAGAGGAGGAGCGACGGCACCGACGACGCGGGCACCGACCAGATCACGGCGAGCCCGTGGACGAACGGGTGGTACGACGCGTGGAGCAGCGGCACGACCGCCTCGACGAACGTCTGCGTCGTCGCCTGGAAGTGCGCGCCGGGCATCGCGTGGCCGACGCTCCACTCGTCCGCGCTCGAGAGCGTCCCCGCCGCGACGAGTCCCGCGAGCGCGGCGTACGCCGCCGCGAGCAGCGCGACGCGTACGCGCATCACGCGTCGCGCGGAATGCGGACGCGCACCGCTGCGGGCGCGACCTCGAACCGCACGGGCGTCGTCCCGAGCTGCTCGCCGTCGAGCTCGATCGGCAGCCGCTCCGGCGCGTCGACCGACACGACGCGCGACCGGACGAGCTCGACCTTCGGATGCGAGAGGTGCGTCCCCTTGTAGATCTTCGGCGCCGTCGTCATGAAGTCGCGCTTCGTGATGTCGCCGATCAGCAGCACGTCGAAGAGGCCGTCGCTCCAGCTCGCGTCCGGCGCGAGCCACATCCCGCCGCCGTGGTACTGGCCGTTCGCGACGACGACGTCGTGCATCAGCCCCTCGCGCCGCTCGCCGTCGTCGAGCTCGACCGAGACGGTCGTGTTGTCCCACTCGAGGAAGACGCGGACGAGCGCGTAGAAGAACGTCGCCTTGCCGCCCGCCGCCTTCGACATCCCGTTCGCGCGCTGCGCGACCGCCGCGCTCATCCCGACGCTGCCGACGTTCGCGACGTAGCGCTCCGCCTCGTCGCCGGCCCACGTCCGGTACGTGACGCGGCCGACGTCGACCGCGCGCCCGACGCCGTCGAGCGCCGTCAGCACCGCGTCGTCGAAGCGCTTCGGGATCCCGTGCGTGCGGACGAAGTCCATTCCGGTCCCGAGCGGGATCGTCGCGATCTCCGTCGTCGCGTTTGCGCGCACGAGCCCGTTCACGACCTCGTTCAGCGTCCCGTCGCCGCCCGCCGCGACGACGAGCTCCGCGCCCTCGGCCGCCGCGCGCTCCGCGAGCTCGATCAGGTGCCCCGGCCGCTCCGAGAACCACGTCTCGCCCTCGAGCCCGAGGTGCGCCGCGCGGTTCGCGAGCTCGGGCCACCGCTTCCCCGTGACGCCGTTGTCCGACGCCGGGTTGACGAGGAAGATCGTCCCGCTAATCGCCGGTGACCGTCGCGAGCGCGACCCGTGTCATCCGGTCGACCGCAGCCCGCAGCTCGTCGTCCGAGATCCGGGTGAACTCGCCCTCGACGACGATGTCGCTCACCGTCAGCAGGCAGCCCGCGTGCACCTTCCGGAGCGCGCCGAGCGTGAAGAGGATCGCCGCCTCCATCTCGACGCCGAGCACGCCGCGGTCCGACCAGCGCCGGTACTGGCCGTCGTCGGGGTTGTAGAAGACGTCGCTCGAGACGACGGGCCCGACGTGGACGGGCTGGCCCATCTCCTTCGCCGCGTGGACGGCGGCGTGGACGAGCCCCCAGTCAGCGGTCGGGCAGTGCGGCTCGTGGACGTACGTGTTCGTCGTGCCGTCCTGCGGCACCGCGCTGATCGCGATGATCATGTCGCCGAGCGCGTGGTGCGGCTGCAGCCCGCCACACGTGCCGACGCGGAGGAGCTTCCTGCAGCCGAGCATGACGAGCTCCTCGATCACGATCGCCGCCGACGGGCAGCCCATCCCGGTCGCCTGCACCGACACCGGCTTCCCCTCCCACGAGCCGCGGAAGCCGAGCATCCCGCGCTCCGAGTTCGTCTGGACGACGTCGTCGAGGTACGTGTCGGCGATGTACTTCGCCCGCAGCGGGTCGCCGGGGAGGAGGACGGCCTCGGCGTAGTCGCCGGGCTCGGCACGGACGTGAATCGGCATGGCGGAAGCCTAGATGGTTGATCGGTAATTGGGAGTTCAGGAATTGCCGATTAGCCATCTAGTGTTTCGCGCATGGGAGGGAAGCCGGTGGCGCCGGCGCTGGAGGAGATCCTCGCGTTCTGCGCCGAGGAGCCGGTCGAGCGCGTGTTCCTCGAGGACATCGCCCGGCGCGGGCTCGGCCGGTTCTCCGCGATCGAGGACGGCGGACGGCTGAGCGCCCTCTGCCACGTCGGCGCGAACGTCGTCCCGTCGGGGACCGGCACCGCGGTGTTCGCCGACGCGACCGCGCGCGGGCAGGCGCGGATGATCATCGGCGAGGAGCGCGCGGTCGACGAGCTCTGGGCCGCGGTGCGGAAGCGGATGCCGAAGCCGCGCGACGACCGTCCCGGCCAGCCGGTCTACGCGCTCACCGAGCCGCCGGAGCCGGGCGGGACCGGCCTCCGCGCCGCGACGCTCTCCGACCTCGACCGCCTCGTCCCCGCGTGCGCGGAGGCGCACCGCGAGGAGATCGGGATCGACCCGCTGCGCCGCGACCCGGACGGCTTCCGCTGGCGGACGCGCGCGCAGATCGAGGACGGCCGCTCGTGGCTCTGGCTCGAGGACGGCGTGATCCGGTTCAAGGCGGAGGCGTCCGCGTGGACGCCGTCGGCGGTGCAGCTCCAGCAGGTCTGGGTCGACCCGGAGGAGCGGAACCGCGGCAACGCGCAGCGCGGCATGCGCGACCTCTGCCGCCTGCTGCTCCGGCAGACGCCGACCGTGTGCCTCTTCGTCCGCCCGGAGAACGCGCCGGCGATCCGCGTCTACGAGGCGATCGGGATGGAGCGGCGGCTCGCGTACCGCTCGCTCATCTTCTGACCTTTACCTCCGCCTTACCGGCGGCAGGTGATCCGCCTTACGGAACGGTCGGACGGTGCGCCCGTGAAGCGCTTCATCCTTGCGGCAGCGCTCGCGGCGGCCGTCATCTCTCCGGCGGCCGCCGCGGCGCCCGGTCTCGTGCTCGGCGTCGACGACGACTCGCTGCGCTGGTACGCGCACACGCAGTCGCTCCTCTCGATCTACGACGACCTCGGCGTCGGCGCCGTCCGCGTCAACGTGACGTGGAGCCCGGGCGAGAGCTATCCGGCCGGGACCGACCGCACCGAGCTGAACCGCGTCGGCGCCGCGTCGCGCCGGATCCGCGTCGTGCTCGCGGTCACCGGCGCGCCGAGCTCCGCGCCGACCGACGCCGCGGGCCGCGCGTCGTACTGCGGCTTCGTCGCGAACATCCTCCGCAGCTTCCCGTCGATCCGGGACGTCGCGATCTGGACGGAGCCGAACCAGTCCGCGTTCTGGCAGCCGCACACGACCGCGCCCGCGGCGTACGAGGCGCTGCTCGCGACCTGCTGGGACACGCTGCACGCGGTCGCGCCGGGCGTGAACGTGATCGCGACGAGCTCGCCGCACGGGAAGCCCGCGTCGTGGTTCGCCGGGCTCGGCAAGGCGTACCGTGCGAGCGGCCGCACGCTCCCGATCTTCGACACCGTCGGGCACAACGCGTACCCGCAGACCTCCGCCGAGGCGCCGGACGCGCGCCACGCGAAAGGGCCGATCGACGAGGGCGACCTCGACCGGCTCCTCGCCGCGCTGACAAAGGCGTTCGGCGGCACCGCGCAGCCGCTGCCGGGCGAGGGCCGCGTCACCGTCTGGTACCTCGAGGACGGCTTCCAGACGGTTCCGTCCTCGGGCGCCCTCTACTCCGGGACCGAGACCGACAAGCACCCCGTCTCGGAGGCCGTCCAGGCGACGCAGCTCACCGCCGCGGTCGAGCTCGCGTACTGCGAGCCGGCGGTCGGCGGCTTCTTCAACTTCGAGCTGCGCGACGACAGCTCGCTCTCCGGCTGGCAGTCGGGGCTCCTCCGCCCGGACTGGAGCGCCAAGCCCGCGTTCGTCGCGTTCCTCCAGGCGCTCGCGGCCGCGCGCGCGGGGACGATCTCGTGCCCGGCGCAGTAGGCGGGTCAGTAGCCTCCGCCGCATGGAGCGGCTGATCCTCGCGCGGCACGGCGAGTCGACCTACAGCGTCCGCGGCCTGAATAACGGCGACCCGTCCGTCGACGTCGTGCTGACGCCGGCCGGGGAGGAGCAGGCGCGCGCGCTCGGCCGCGAGCTCGCCGGCGAGCCGATCGAGCTCGTCGTCACGTCGAACCTCCACCGGACGCGCGAGACGGCGGAGCTCGCGATGGCCGGCCGCGACGTCCCGTTCGAGGTGCTCCCCGGCCTCGCCGACCCGAACGTCGGGAGCTACGAGGGGAAGACGCTCGACGAGTACCGCGCGTGGGCGTGGAACGCGCCGTCGGACGAGCCGTGCCCCGGCGGCGGCGAGAGCCGGCTCGAGATCGCCGCGCGCGTGGCCGACGCGTACCGCCACGTCGCCGCGCTCGAGCAGCGCACGATCCTCGTCGTCGCGCACGGGATCACGATCGCGTACCTCCTCGATGCGGCGCACGGGCTTCCGCCGGCGCCGCGCCTGCGGGCGCCGATCGAGTACGCGACCCCGTTCTTCCTCGGCACGGCCGAGGTGCGGCGCGCCGTCGAGGTGGTCGACGCGTGGCTCGCGGACCCGACCTGGTGAGGCGCCTCGTCCGGATCGCGCTGGCGCTCTGGGTCGCCCGCTGGGCCGTCCTCGAGGCGGCCTCGTGGGCCGCGCGGCGCCGCCCGCAGAGCGCGCCGCCCCTCGAATCCACGCGGATTCCGGGCAGAATGCCCCGCCGCCGGGAGCCCGAAGACCCGAACGGGTGATGAACCGACCCGCCCTCCGAGCCGATTTCTGGCCCGGTGCCCCTGCGGCGGCTCACCCTGGCAACGTTTGCCTGCTCTGCGGCTGTGCTCGGAATCTCGTACTTCCTGGGCAGCGGTCACGCACAGGTGCGGCTCACGCATACCTGCAGCGCGGCGGACAAGCAGTTCATCGACACGGTGAGCTCGAACATGTTCCAGCTCTCGTACTGGTCGGACTCGCTGAGCACCGGCGACGCGGACCCGGCGACGGTGTCGCACCAGGCGCGCTCGGAGGCCGACCAGATCGACGCGACGCGCCCGACGGACCCGACGTTCGACCAGGCGCGGCGCCTGCTGAAGGGGATGTTCACGCAGTACGCGAAGGCGGTCGATGCCCGCGGCACCGGCACCGACGCCGGCGTCTACATGGGTCTCTCGTACACGCTCGCGAACGAGGTCCACGACCTCCTCGTGAAGGCGCAGCCGGCGCTCGCGGCGAAGGGCTGCGACCCGATGCGCCTCCTCAAGGGCGAGTAACCCCGGCACCGGGCACAATCGGCGTGTGGAGACCGAGGCGCTCCGCGCGCGCATCGAGGCGTACGTCCGGCGGCAGGAGCTGATCGCCCCCGGCGCGGAGGTCTGCTGCCTCGTCTCCGGCGGCGCGGACTCGACCTGCCTCTGGCACGCCCTCCGCGGGCTCGGCTACGAGGTGAGCGCGCTGCACGTGAACCACCGGCTCCGCGGCGCCGACTCCGACGCGGACGCGCGCCATTGCGCCGAGACGCTCGGCGCGGAGGTCGTCGAGCTCGACGGCCGCGGGCTCACCGAGGCCGCGCTCCGCGACCTTCGCTACTCCGTCGCGGGCGACCGGCTCCGCGCGACCGGCCACACCGCGTCGGACCAGGTCGAGACGATCCTCTACCGGCTCGTGTCGCGTGGGAGCGCGACCGGGATCGAGCCGCGGCGCGCCGACGGCGTCGTCCGTCCGCTGCTGACCGTGTGGCGCGAGGAGACCGAGGCGTACTGCAGCGCCGAGGGGCTCGAGTTCCGCGTCGACGCGTCGAACGCCGACACGAAGCGCGGGCTGATCCGCGACGAGATCCTCCCGCTGCTGCGCCGGCTCCATCCCGCGGCGGACGAGAACCTCCTGCGCGCGCTCGACACGCGCGGCACGCTCCCGCCCGCGATCGCGGAGCTCCTCGCGTCGCCGGCGGGCTCGAAGCGCGTCGACCTCGGCGGCGGCGTGCAGGCGGTGCGCGAGTACGACCGGTTGTGGCTCGAGCGCGGGCCCGTCGCGCTCGACGGCGAGGTACGCTGGGGCGCGTGGCGGATCTCCTCGCACCTGGGCGGGCTTAAGGTGCGCGGCTGGCGCCCCGGCGACCGGCTCGCCGGCCGGACGCGGAAGATCCAGGACGTCTTCGTCGACGCGAAGATCCCCCGGTCGGAGCGCGAGGCGTGGCCGCTCGTCGTGCGCGGCGACGAGGTTGTCGCCGTGCCCGGGATCGTCGATCATCCGGACGTGACGGCGGAGCGGGTGTGAGCCGTAGGCTGGACGGAGGCGACGCAGGAGCGCAGGTGCCGGCTTTGCCGGTGCCGGAGCGGGGATGAGCGCGGCCGAGTTGCAGCGGGCGGTCGGCGAGGTGCTGATCGAGGAGGACGCGCTTCGTCGCCGCGTCGCCGAGCTCGGCGCCGAGATCTCCGCCGACTACGACGGCCGCGACCTGCTGCTCGTCGGTGTGCTGAAGGGCGCCGTGTTCTTCATGGCCGACCTGATGCGCCACCTCACGGTCCCGTGCGAGATCGACTTCATGGCGATCTCGAGCTACGGCGCCTCGACCGACTCCTCCGGCGTCGTCCGGATCCTCAAGGACCTCGACATCAACATCGAGGCCCGCCACGTCCTCGTCGTCGAGGACATCATCGACTCGGGCCTGACGCTCTCGTACCTGATGCGGAACCTCGAGGCGCGCGGCCCGGCCAGCCTCGAGGTCTGCGCCCTCCTCACAAAGCCGGAGCGGCGGGAGATCGAGGTGCCCGTCCGCTACGTCGGCTTCGAGATCCCGAACCGGTTCGTGATCGGCTACGGGCTCGATTTCGCCGAGCGGTACCGGAACCTGCCCTATGTGGGCGTCCTGGATGCCCGCTTGATTCCTGAAGGGGCGTAGGCACCAAGCGCGAAACGGTTCAAACCGGCATTCCGCTGGTACCCTGAGGCCACCCAGTGAACCGCTTCTTCCGTAGCGCGCTCTTCCCGCTGATCATCATCGCGGCCCTCGTCTGGCTTGCGCTCCAGACGCTGGGGAACCACGGGACGAAGCAGGTCAAGATGACGCTGTCGGACCTGCAGAACCAGGTCCGCTCGTCGCCGGCGTCGATCGAGGGCGTGACGTTCGTCCCGACGAAGCAGGAGATCGACGCGACGTTGCAGAGCGGCAAGAAGGTCGTCGTCCACTATCCGACCGACCAGGCGCAGATCCAGTTCCAGAATCTCCTCGAGGCCGCGCAGGCGAAGGGCGCGACGCTCACGTTCGACTCGAAGGGCGTCGGCGGCTCGCCGTGGTGGTCGATCCTGACCTCGCTGCTCCCGTTCGTCCTCCTGTTCGGGTTCTGGATCTTCCTCATGAACCAGGTGCAGGGCGGCGGCTCGAAGGTGATGAGCTTCGGCAAGTCGCGCGCGAAGCGGATGACGCCGGACTCGCCGAAGATCGGCTTCAAGGACGTCGCCGGCGTGGACGAGGCGGTCGAGGAGCTCCAGGAGATCAAGGAGTTCCTCGAGAACCCGAAGAAGTTCCAGGCGCTCGGCGCGCGCATCCCGAAGGGCGTGCTGCTCTACGGGCCTCCCGGCACCGGCAAGACGCTGCTCGCGCGCGCGGTCGCAGGCGAGGCCGGCGTGCCGTTCTTCTCGATCTCGGGCTCCGACTTCGTCGAGATGTTCGTCGGAGTCGGCGCCTCGCGCGTGCGCGACCTGTTCGAGCAGGCGAAGCAGGCGTCGCCGTGCATCGTCTTCATGGACGAGATCGACGCCGTCGGCCGCCATCGCGGCGCGGGCCTCGGCGGCGGCCACGACGAGCGCGAGCAGACACTGAACCAGCTGCTCGTCGAGATGGACGGCTTCGAGATGAAGGACAACATCATCCTCATCGCCGCCACGAACCGGCCCGACATCCTCGACCCGGCGCTCCTGCGCCCGGGCCGCTTCGACCGTCAGATCGTCGTCGACCGGCCCGACCGGCTCGGCCGCCGCAAGATTCTCGAGGTGCACACGAAGGGCAAGCCGCTGGCGCCCGAGATCGACCTCGACACGCTTGCCTCCGGCACCCCGGGCTTCACGGGTGCAGACCTCGCGAACCTCGTCAACGAGGCCGCGCTGCTCGCGGCGCGCCGCGGCAAGAAGATCATCGAGCAGGACGAGCTGGAGGAGGGGATCATGCGCGTGGTGGCCGGCCCGGAGAAGAAGGCGCGGCTGCTCTCGGAGCACGAGCGCAAGATCACGGCCTACCACGAGATGGGCCACGCGCTCGTCGGCCACTACCTCGAGCACACCGACCCGGTCCACAAGATCACGATCGTCTCCCGCGGCCAGGCGCTCGGGCTGACGATCTCGCTGCCGACGGAGGACAAGTACCTCACGACGCGGAGCGCACTCATGCACCAGATGGCGATGACGCTCGGTGGCCGCGCCGCGGAGGAGATCGTCTTCCACGAGGTCACGACGGGCGCCGCGAACGATCTCGAGAAGGTCACGTCGACGGCGAAGTCGATGATCATGCGCTTCGGGATGAGCGAGAAGCTCGGCCCGCGCGTCCTCGGCAAGAACTACGACCAGCCGTTCCTCGGGCGCGACTACAGCGCCGAGGCCGACTACTCCGAGGAGATCGCGCGCGAGATCGACGACGAGATCCGCCGCGTGATCGAGGAAGCGCACGAACTCGCGCTCACCGTCCTCCGCGAGCACATGGACGACCTCCACAAGATCTCGCTGATCCTCATCGAGCGGGAGACGATCGACCGCGACCAGTT
>DATJOZ010000050.1:0-9979 GCA_035506655.1 Gaiellaceae bacterium | reverse complement strand
GAGGAGGGCGGAGATGGACTCGCGTTCGAGTCGATCGTCGGCGCGGGCCTGACCGGCGCCCGCCCGCACGCGCGCGCCGGCGACCGGACGATCGAGCGGAGCGAGCTCGTCGTCATCGACGCCGGCTGCACCGTCGACGGCTATGCGTCGGATTACACGCGGACGTTCTCGACCGGGCCTGTCGACGAGCAGGCGCGGGAGGCGTACGCGGTCGTGCTCGCCGCGCAGGAGACGGCGCTCGCGACGATCCGCGCCGGGCTGCCGGCGATCGAGGCGGACGCTGCGGCCCGCAAGGTGATCGAGGACAGCCGGTTCGCCGGGATGTTCGGCCACGGCCTCGGCCACGGCCTCGGCCTCGACGTGCACGAGGAGCCGCGCATGTCCACGGAGACGAGCGACATCCTCGCCCCCGGGAACGTCGTCACCGTCGAGCCGGGCGTCTACGTCGAGGGCAAGTTCGGCGTCCGGATCGAGGACGACGTCGTCGTCACCCCGGACGGGATCGAGAACTTCATGGGCTCCCGGAAGGATCTCGTCGAGGTGGGGTAGCGCTCGTCGCTACCATGCGGCGCCGTGGCCGACCAGGTCGACACCAACAGCTTCAAGAACGGCATGCACATCGAGCTGGACGGCAAGGTCTGGCGCATCGTCGAGTTCCAGCACGTGAAGCCGGGCAAGGGCGGCGCGTTCGTGCGCACGAAGCTGAAGGCGCTCGACTCCGGCGCTGTCGTCGACCGCACCTTCCGCGCGGGCGAGAAGTTCCCGCGCGTTCACACCGAGACGAAGAACGTCCAGTACCTCTACGACGACGGCGCCGACGTGCACTTCATGGACTCGGAGACGTACGAGCAGTTCGCCGTCCCGCACGCCGACCTCGAGGACGAGCTGCCGTTCATGCAGCCGAACGCGACGGTGCAGGTGCTCGCGGTGAACGGGAAGCCGTCCGGCGTGCAGATGCCCGCGTCGGTCGAGCTGACGGTGGTCGAGACCGAGCCCGGCGTGAAGGGCGACACCGTCTCGAACGTGACGAAGCCCGCGACGCTCGAGACCGGCGGCGTGATCCAGGTGCCGCTCTTCGTGAACGTCGGCGACCGCCTCAAGGTCGACCCGCGCGAGAAGCGCTACATCTCGCGGGCCTAGCTGCAGCGCGCGGTACTCCGACGTTGACCGATCCGCGAGCACCGGCGAGAGTGCGGAGCGTGCGCGGCCGGCGCCTCTTCGTCCTCGTCCTCCTCGCAGTCTCGCTCGCCGCGACGCTCGCCGGCGTCCTCTTCGCCGTGATCCACGGCGGGACGAGCGTGACGCGCGCGGTCGCCTACGGCTTCTGGTTCGCCGCGGCGCTCGCGCTCGTCGCGATCCCGTTCGCGGGGAGCCGGACGCTGGCGCGGCGCGGCCTACCGCCCGTCGACGGCTGGGTCTTCGTCACCGCCGCCGTGCTCCTGACCGTCCTCGGCGCGGTCGTCGACGCGCTCGGCACCGGCTGAGTAGGCGCGGTTCGCCTTCGAGAACCCCGCGGGCGTGACGTCGCGGTAGCCGAGCGCGCCGAGCCGCCGCCGAACCTCGTCCTCGGTACCCGGGTTCACCTCGACGACGAGCGCCGGACGGCACCGCGCGAGCAGATCGCCGGCTCCTGCGAGCACCTCGAGCTCGGCGCCCTCGACGTCGATCTTCACGAAGCCGACGCCCGGCTCGCCGGCGTCCCGCCACAGCGTGTCGAGCCGCAGCTGCGGCACCGTTCGCGTCGCGCCGGCGCCCCGGTAGGAGACGAGCGGCTTGATCGACGAGAACGCGCGGTCCGCGGCGATGATCAGCTCGACCTCCCCGTCCGCCGAGCCGGCCGCCGCCGCGACGACCTCGACGTTCGCGAGCCCGTTCCGCGCGAGGTTCGACCGGAGCCGCGGGACGTACTCGTCGTCCGCCTCGACCGCGAGCACGCGCCCGCCCTGGCCGACGTGCCGGGCGGCTGCGACCGTGTAGACGCCGACGTTCGCGCCGACGTCGATCGCCGTGCCGCCGGGCGCGAGCGCGTCGCGCATGAACGCGAGCTCCGCCGCGTCGAACGACCGGCCGTGCTGGACGTAGCTCCGGCCGAGCCACTCGTCGAAGCGGAGGACGACGGTTCCGCCGCCGGGAAGCTCGGCGTCGAACTCGCGGTAGCGCACCGGCAGCCGCGGCGCGACCTGCCGCACGACGACGCCCTTCCCGCGCGCGACGGGAAAGCGGAGGACGTACTCCCGCGCCGCCCAGGCGGCCGGGCGCGCGACGATGCCGGGCACCTCCATCGCGGCCGATGCTACGTGGAGCGCAGCGGTAAGGTCCCGTCCGTGCCGGCACTCGTGGACACGACCATCCGCCTGCTCGGGCAGGAGCCGCTCGCGGGCAGGATGCCGACCGCCCACCAGCTCGAGCTCGCCGGCATCCTCGACAAGGCGGGCTTCGCGTACCTCGAGGTCTCCGGCGGCGGCTGCTTCGACTCGGCGGTGAAGCGCGGCGTCGAGAGCCCGTGGGAGCGGATCCGCGCGCTGAAGGCGCGGACGACGACGCCGCTCGGGCTCGCGCTCCGCGGCCGCTTCCTCGTCGGCTCGCGGCCGGTCGACGCGGACTTCGCGCGCCGCTTCGTCGCGTCTGCGGCGGAGAACGGCATCGACGTCTTCCGGCTCCACGACCCGCTGAACGACGTCTCGAACCTCCGCGAGGCGGCGCGCGCGATCGTCGACGCGCAGCGCGACTTCGAGGCGGGCCTCGTCTACAGCCCGGGGCGGACCGGCGAGATCGACACGCTGATCGAGCGCGCACGGCTGCTGCCGGAGCTCGGCGCGGTGCGCGTGCTGCTCCACGATCCGACCGGCTCGCTCCAGCCGCACCGTGCGGAGGAGCTCGTCGGCGCGCTCGCCGAGGCGAGCGGGCTCCCGGTCGGGATCTACATGCAGGGCGCCGGCGGCACGGCGCTCGCCTCGACGCTCGCCGCCGCGCGCGCCGGTGTCGAGCTGATCGCGTGCACGATCTACCCGCTCGCGCTCTCGCTCCATCGCGTCTCCGGCGAGGCACTCGCCGAGGCGCTCGCCGGGATGGGGCTCGACCCCGGCGTCGACGTCGACGTGCTGTGGAGCGCGTCCGACCTCGTCGACGAGCACATCGGCGACGAGCCCGTCGCGCCGCTGTCGCCGCGGATCGCCGTGCGCGCCGCGGAGCACGACGTCCCCGCGAGCCTCGTCGCGGGCGTCGACGCGACGCTCGGCGCGCAGGACGCGGGCGACCGGCTCGAGGAGGTGCTCGAGGAGCTCGACCTGATCCGTGCCGAGGCCGGGTGGCCGCCGCTCGCCGCGCCGATCGGCCAGGTGCTCGCGTCGCAGGCGGTGCTGAACGTCCTGTCCGCGAGCCGGTACCTCACGATCGTCGACGAGCTGCGCGCGCTCTTCTCCGGCCACTTCGGCACGCCCCCCGGGCCGGTCGACCCGGCGGTGCAGCGCGCCGTCGCGCTCACCGCCGACCCGGAGACCGAGGAGAACGTCGCGCCGCCGTTCCACGAGCTGCGCGAGCAGGCCGAGGGCGTCGCGGCGAGCGAGGAGGAGCTGCTCCTGCTCGGGCTCTTCGGCGACGAGGCCGAGCAGCTGCTGCTCGCGATCCGCGGCCGCGCGAGCGGCGAGGACGACGGGCTCGGCTCGATCGAGCAGGCGCGCGCCGAGAAGATCCGCGAGCTCGTCCGCATCGTCGAGGAGTCGGGGATCGGCGAGATCACGGTCGAGGAGGAGGGCATGCGCGTCACCGTGCGCTCGACGAGCGACGCGCCGGTGGGCGTGCCGTCGTCGGCGCCGCTCGCGCTGCCCGAGCCCGGACCGGCTCCCGTCGGCGTCGGCGCGGCGAACGGGTTCGTCCAGGTCGAGGCGCCGATGGTCGGGACGTTCTACCGCGCGCCCTCGCCGGACACGCCGCCGTTCGTCGAGGAGGGCGACGTCGTCGCGCCGGGCCAGACCCTCTGCATCCTCGAGGCGATGAAGCTGATGAACGAGGTGAAGTCGGAGCACGAGGCGGTCGTCCGGCGGATCCACGTCGGGAACGCGGAGCCGGTCGAGTTCGGCCAGGTGCTGTTCGACCTCGAGCCGCTCGCGGGCCGGCCGCTCGACGCGGTCTAGGCTGGCGCCGTGTTCGAACGCGTCCTGGTGGCGAACCGCGGCGAGATCGCCGTGCGCGTGATCCGCGCGCTGCACGAGCTCGGCATCGAGGCCGTCGCCGTCTACTCGACCGCGGACGAGGAGGCGCTCCACGTCCGCCTCGCCGACCGCGCGGTCCGCATCGGCCCGCCGCCCGCGGCGCAGAGCTACCTCTCGATCCCCGCGATCGTCGCCGCCGCGAAGACGACCGGCTGCGACGCCGTCCATCCCGGCTACGGCTTCCTCTCCGAGAACGACGGCTTCGTCCACGCGTGCGAGGACAACGACCTCGTCTTCGTCGGCCCGCCCGCCGACGTGATGGCGCGCATGGGCGACAAGGCGCAGGCGAAGGCGGAGATGCGCGCCGCCGGCGTCCCGCTCGTCCCGGGCACCGAGGGGACGGCGACGCTCGCGGACGCGCGCGCCGCGGCGGAGTCGCTCGGCTTCCCGGTGCTGCTGAAGGCGGCAGCCGGCGGCGGCGGGCGGGGGATGCGGCTCGTCGGGTCGCCGGGCGAGCTCGACGACGCGTACGCGCGCGCGTCGGCGGAGGCGGAGGCCGCGTTCGCCGACGGGACGCTCTACGTCGAGAAGGTGATCGCGCCCGCGCGGCACGTCGAGATCCAGGTGATCTGCGACGGCCACGGCGGCGTGCTGACGTGCGGCGAGCGCGAGTGCTCGATCCAGCGCCGCCACCAGAAGCTCGTCGAGGAGTCGCCGTCGCCCGCGCTCGACGCGACGCTGCGCGAGGAGATGGAGTCCGCCGCGGAGCGCGCGTGCCGCCACATCGGCTACCGGAACGCGGGCACGTTCGAGTTCCTTGTCGGGCCGGACGGCTCGTTCTCGTTCATCGAGCTGAACGCCCGTCTGCAGGTGGAGCACCCGGTGACGGAGCTCGTGACGGGGCTCGACCTCGTGCGCGAGCAGCTCCGGGTCGCCGCCGGCGAGCAGCTCGCCGTGACGGGCCGCGCGCCGCGCGCCGGGCACGCGATCGAGATCCGGATCAACGCGGAGGACCCGTCGCGCGGGTTCGCGCCGGCGCCGGGGACGATCTCGCGGTTCCGGCCGCCGCTCGGGCCGGGCGTGCGCGTCGACACGTTCGTCGAGTCCGGCACGACGATCCCGCCGCACTACGACTCGCTGCTCGCGAAGGTGATCGTCCGCGACGACACGCGCGACGCCGCGATCGCGCGGGCGCTCCGCGCGCTCGCCGAGCTCGAGGTCGCCGGCGTCCCGACGACGCGCGAGGCGGCGATGGAGATCATCGCGAGCGACGAGTTCCGGAGCGGCGAGTACTCGACGTCGTTCCTCGAGGAGGCGGGCGCGCGGCTCCCGGCGCTCGCGGGCGCATGACGCTCACGGTGTCCGACGACGGCGGAACGGTGACGGTGACCGACGCCGCGCTGAACCAGATCGTCCTGCAGGCGGTCGAGGGCGTCGACGGCGCGCGCGTGCGGCGGCCGCGGCGCTCGCTCGAGATCGCCGTCGCGGACGGACGCGCACGCGTCGAGCTCGAGCTCGCCGTCGCGTACGGCCGCGTGCTCCCCGACGTCGCACGCGAGGTGCAGGAGGGCGTCGCCGGCGCGCTCGAGCGGATGTGCGGCGTCGAGGTCGACGCGGTCGACGTCTCGGTCGAGGAGCTCGACGCGTGACCGAGATCAGCCGCCGCGAGGCGCGCCGCGCCGCCGTCTTCATGCTCTACCAGTGGGACGTCACGGAGACGCCGCTCGGTTCGCTCTACGAGGACGAGGTCGACGACTACACGCGCCGGCTCACCGAGGCGGTCGAGGCGCGCGTGCCGGAGCTGGACGCGCGGATCACCGCGGCGTCGGACGACTGGACGGCCGACCGGCTCGGGGCGGTCGAGCGGAACGTCCTCCGCGTCGCGATCGAGGAGCTCGACGAGGGCGAGATCCCGCGCGAGGTCGTCCTCGACGAGGCGATCACGCTCGCGAAGCGGTACGCGTCCGACGACGCGGGCAGGCTCGTCAACGGCATTCTCGGGAGAATCGTCAGGGAGGAGGCTGCATGAGGCGTAGGCTGGACGGAGCCGGTCAAGGAGCGGAGGCGGCGGCTCGGCCGCCGGCGGAGCGGGTATGAGCGGTGAGGATTCGCTGAGCAGGGCGGAGGAGCTCCTGGCGCGCCTGGAGGCGGCGCGCGGCGAGCTGGAGCAGTTGTCGGAGCAGCCGGACGCGTCGCCGGAACGGGCGCTCGAGATCCTCCAGGAGCTCGCGGAGCTCGCGAAGGCGGTCGAGGAGGAGCTGGAGCGCGCGAAGCGCGCCGCGGAGGCGGGGGAGGCCGGTGCCTCACAGCCCTGACGAGCTGCGCGGGCTCGTCGAGGAGGCGCTCGACGGGCTCGACCTCTGGCCGGCGCTGCACGGGCAGGCGGAGTCGGTGCGCTACTCCGTCGCGGTCGGCGGCAAGCGCGTCAGGCCCGTGATCTGCCTCGCGACGGCGGAGGCGGCGGGCGCCGACGCAGAGGTCGCGCTGCCGGCGGCGTGCGCGGTCGAGCTCGTCCACACGTTCTCGCTCGTCCACGACGATCTGCCGGCGCTCGACGACGACGAGGAGCGGCGCGGGCAGCCGTCGACATGGAAGCGCTACGGCGAGGCGGTCGGGATCCTCGCCGGCGACGCGCTGCTCGCGGAGGCGCTGCGGCTGGCGTGCTCGTACGACACGCCGCACGTCGCGCGCGAGCTGTCCGAGGCGACGCTCGGGATGATCGGCGGCCAGTACCTCGACGTCACCGCGTCGGCGCCGGACGAGGCGACGCTCCACAAGCTGAAGACGGGGTGCCTCTTCGCGGCGTCGGTCGGGCTGGCGCTGTGGGCCGCGTGGGTGCCGGAGGCGGAACAGGCTCCGTGGCGCGCGTTCGGCGACGAGCTCGGGCTCCTCTTCCAGATCGTCGACGACATCCTCGACGGCGACGGCTACGTCGTCGCGCACGGCGTCGACGGAGCGCGCGTCCTCGCCGACGAGGCGGCCGACCGCGCGCGCGGCGCGCTCGAGGCAGTCGACGCGGACACGTCGGTGCTCCGCGGGATCGTCGACGACCTCGCCGTCCGCACCGCCTGACCTCGTGCGGACATGCCCTCGTCGGACCTGGCGCCTTTCTTAACGGTGACTGGCACCGTTAAGAGCAACGGTCCCGCCTCGGGGCACCGGTGACGAAGAAGCGGCTCGACGTGCTCCTCGTCGAGCGCGGGCTCGCGGAGTCGCGCGCGCAGGCGCAGGCGCTCGTGATGGCCGGGCTCGTGCCCGGCTACGAGAAGCCCGGCCAGCAGGTCGACGAGTCCGCAGAGCTCACAGTCGCGCGGCGTCCGCTCTACGTCTCGCGCGGCGGCGAGAAGCTCGCGCACGCGCTCGACGCGTTCGACGTCGACCCGGCAGGACGCGACTGCCTCGACGTCGGCGCGTCGACCGGCGGGTTCACCGACGTGCTGCTCGCGCGCGGAGCCGCTCGTGTGATCGCGCTCGACGTCGGCTACGGGCAGCTGCACCCGCGGCTCCGCGACGACCCGCGCGTCACCGTGCTCGAGCGGACGAACGCGCGCGCGCTCGAGGAGCTCCCGTTCGCGCCGCAGCTCGTCGTCTGCGACGTCTCGTTCATCTCGGTCCGGATCGCGCTGCCGCCCGCGCTCGGGCTCGCCGCGCCCGGCTGGCAGGCCGTCGTCCTCGTGAAGCCGCAGTTCGAGGCGGGACGCGCCGACGTGGGGAAGGGAGGCGTCGTCCGCGACGACGGGGTCCGCCGCCGCGTGACACGCGAGGTCGCCGAGGCGGCGCTCTCCTGGGGAGCGTCCGTCGCGGGCGTCGTAGACTCCGGTCTCCCCGGGCCGAAGGGCAACCGGGAGCTGTTCCTCCACCTCGTCCAGAGCGACACGCCGACCCTCCCCGATGACCTCGACGACCGAATCGACGCAGCCGTTGCAGCCGGCGGTTGAGACCGTCGCGGTCGTCGCGCACGGCCGCCTCGACGTCCACGAGGCCGTCGCGCGCGTCCGGGCCGTCGGCGAGCGCGCCGGCGTGACGGTGCTCGGCGAGGGCGCCGACCCGCGCGAGGCCGACCTCGCGGTCGTGCTCGGCGGCGACGGGACGATGCTCCGCACGCTCAGCAAGCTCCTCGGCAGCGATGTGCCGGTGATCGGCGTCAACTTCGGCCGCGTCGGCTTCCTCGCCTCGATCGAGCCGGACGGGCTCGAGGCCGACCTCCTCCGCGTCTTCGCCGGCGACTACCTCGTCGTCGAGCTGCCGACGCTCGAGGTGCAGCTCGACGGCGAGACGCACGTCGCGGTGAACGACGTCGTCGCGACGAGCGCGACGCTCGGCCGGATGGTCGAGCTCCAGTGGGCGGTCGGCGGCGAGGACCTCGGCACGATCCCGTGCGACGGCTTGATCTGCGCGACGCCGTCGGGCTCGACCGCGTACAACCTGTCGAACGGCGGCCCGGTGCTCGTGCGCGGCCTCGACGCGATGGCGGTGACCTTCATCGCGCCGCACTCGCTCCACGCGCGCCCGCTCGTGGTCGCGCGCGGCCTCGACCTGACGCTCGCGAACCGGTCGCCCGACGTCGACGTCGCCGTCGTCGCGGACGGCCGCCGCATCGTCGACCTCCCGCAGGGCGGCGAGGTCGCCGTGCGCCTCTCGCCGCAGCGGAGCCTGCTCGCGACGCTCCCGGAGACGACGTTCTTCTCGCGGTACCGCGACACGTTCACGTCGCATCCGTAGATAGGCTCGCGCGATGAGCGACGCCCCGAAGCCGGACTACGCGCGCAACATGCGCCTCCTGGCGCACTCCGACATGGGCGGGCGGCCCGACGGCCAGCAGGTGATGGTGAACCGAGGCTACGCGTACGTCGGCCACATGTTCTCGCAGGGCGCCTCCGTGATCGACGTGCGCGACCCGCGCGACCCGAAGGCGGTCGGCTACCTCCCGTGCCCGGACGGGACGTGGAGCCTCCATCTCCAGTCGGCGGAAGGGCTGCTGCTGGTCGCGAACGCGCTCGACCTCGGCCGCGTGAAGAGCGTCGAGGACGACCGGAACTACTACTCCGGCTCGATGCGCAACCGGCTCGAGGGCGAGGGCGGCCGCGCGTTCGCCGCGGGCGTCCGGATCTACGACACCTCGGACCCGGCCGCGCCGCGCGAGATCGGCTTCGCGCCCGTCGACGGCGTCGGCGTGCACCGCGTCTGGTACGTCGGCGGCCGCTGGGCGTACGCGTCCGTCATGCCCGAGGGATACAGCGACTTCATCTTCATGGCGCTCGACGTCGCCGACCCGGCGAAGCCGGAATGGGCGGGCGCGTTCTGGATCCCCGGCATGCACGTCGCCGGCGGCGAGGAGCCGTCGTGGGGAGGGCTCCGCTACTCGTGCCACCACGGGATCGTCTCCGGCGACACCGCGTACGTCACGTGGCGCGACGGCGGCGTGACGCTCGTCGACGTCTCGGACCGCGCGAACCTCAAGCCGATCTCCCACAAGACCTGGTGCCCGCCGTTCGGCGGCGGCACGCACAACGCGCTGCCGCTCCCGGACCGCGATCTGATGGTCGTCGTCGACGAGGCGGTGCTCGAGCGCCGCGAGGACGGCGTGAAGCACGTCTGGGTCTTCGACATCCGCGCGCCGGAGAACCCGGTCTCGATCGCGACGTTCCCGATCCCCGACGAGGCGGACTACGTCGCGCGCGGCGGCCGCTTCGGCCCGCACAACGTCCACGAGAACCGGCCCGGGAGCCTCGTCAGCTCGACGACGATCGTCGGCACGTACAACAACGCGGGCGTCCGCGTCTACGACCTCACGAATCCGTACCGGCCGGAGGAGGTCGCCGCGTGCG
>DATJOZ010000049.1:0-46164 GCA_035506655.1 Gaiellaceae bacterium | reverse complement strand
AACTCCGCGTTCGTCCGCGTCCACTGCGCGACGTTGCGCGCGACGGAGTCGTCAGGCGAGCTCATCGGCGGAGAACCACAGCGCGATCTCCCGCTCCGCCGACTCCGGAGAGTCGGAGCCGTGCACGAGGTTGTCGGGCATCGACATCGCCAGGTCGCCGCGGATCGTGCCGGGCTCCGCGTTCGCGGGATTCGTCGCGCCGATCGTCTTCCGCATCGTCGCGATCGCGCCCTCGCCCTCGACGACGAGCGCCCACGTCGGACCGGACGTGATGAACGCGACGAGCTCGCCGAAGAACGGTTTCTCGCGGTGCTCCGCGTAGTGCTCCTCGCCGAGCTCGCGGCTCACGGTGAGCAGCTTCCCCGCGCGCAGGTCGAAGCCGCGCGCCTCGATCCGCCCGAGAATCTCGCCCGCGAGCCGTCGCTGGACCGCATCCGGCTTGATGAGGATGAGTGTCCGCTCCGCAGCCACGGACGCGGAGTCTAGTCAGACGGCTAGGCCGGGGGGCGACGGGTCGTGCCCGTCCGCCGGGGCTGCAACGTCGGCACCGAGCCGACGGCCGCAGGCTCGATCGGCGTCTCGCAGTACGGGCACACCTGCCACAACGCCTCGAGCGGCGCCTTGCAGTTCGTGCACGCCTGCTTCAGCTTCGTCGTGCAGATCGGGCAGATGAGGTAGCTCGAATCGACCTCCGACCGGCACACCGGGCAGTGGAGGTCGCGCTTCGCCATCCGGTCCTCCATCGCGCGGATCTCGAGCTCCCGCTCGCGCCGGTCCTCGATGAACTCCGGCGGCCGGAAGAGCATGTAGATCAGCGGCCCGACGTAGGGCGGCACGAGCCCGACGAGCGTCGCCATCCCGACGAGCCACGGATCCTCGATCCGGCGCCGCGCGTCCTTCAGCACCCAGTATCCGAGCGCGAGCCAGAACACGAACGCGAAGAAGACGAGGAGGTTCCGCGTGACGAGCCACGTTCCCGAGCTGAAGAAGCCGTGGACGCTCGCGACGGTCACAACAGGATCCTCCCTATCAGGTACCCGGCGGCGAACGCGCCGCCGACCACCACGACGAGCACGAAGATCGCGACCGCGAAGACGCTGACCTTCTCCCCCACGTTACCCCTTGTAGACGGCCGCGCTGAGCTCGGCAAGAAGGTAGAGGGACCCGGTGACGAGAACGGCACCATCGGGGCCAGCGAGCGCAAGCGCCCGCCGGCGGGCCTCCTGGGGGTCTCCGGTGTGCTCGACATGTCGGAAGTACCGTTCGGCACGGGCGGCCAGCTCCCCTGCGGGAATCGCACGGGTATTCGTCGATTCCGTGGCGACCACGGTACCGCCGAGTGCGGACAGGGCCTCGAGCATCAGCTCCGGCCGCTTGTCCGCGAGGATCGAGACGACGAGGACGTAGTCCCGCTCCGGGAGCCGCGGCAGGAGGTAGCCGACACCGGCGAGGTTGTGGGCGCCGTCCCAGATCTCGAGCGGGGCCTCGCCGCGCCGCTCGAGCCGGCCGGGGAGCGCGACGTCCTGCGCCGCCGCCGCGGGGACGTCCCGGCCGAGGAACGCCTCCGCGGCGGCGACGGCGAGCGCGAGGTTGCTGCGCGCGGTGACGTCGACGCGGGCCGCGCCGTTCTCGCGCGCGAGCGGCTCCCACTCGTCCTCGCCGAGCACGACGACGGCGCCCGGCCGGACGACAGCGAGCTTCTCAGCGGCGATCGCCTCGCGCGTGTCGCCGAGGACGTCCATGTGGTCGAGCGCGACGCCGGTGAGCACCACGACGCGCGTGTCGAGCACGTTCGTCGCGTCGTGCCGCCCGCCGAGCCCGGCCTCGACCACCGCGACGTCGACGCCGGCTTCGGCGAACGCGAGCAGGGCCGCGGCGGTCAGGGCTTCGAACTGCGTGGCTCCCAGGGACACGGCGCGGGGTCTGACCCCGGCGACTGCGCGCTCGAAGTCCGCTTCGGCCCCGCCGATCCGGATCCGCTCGCTCCACGAGCGGACGTGCGGCGAGAGATACGCGCCGACGACGAGGCCCGCATCGTCGAGCAGCGCCTCCGTCATCCGCGTCGTCGTCGACTTCCCGTTCGTCCCGACGACGTGGATCGCGGGGTACCGGAGCTGCGGGTCGCCGAGCTCGGCGAGCAGTGCGCGCATCCGGTCGAGGCCGAAGCCGTCGGCCGGCCACGGACTGAGCGAGGCGATCCATTCGGTCGCGTCCATCGTGGCCAATTGTCGCTTCGGGCCCCGTCCCGGGGTTTGACCCCGGGACGTGTCCCGCGTCAGCCGCCGCCGAGCGCGTCGAGCTCGCGGCGGAACCGCTCGAGCTTCTCGCGCTCCGCCTCGACGACCTCCGCCGGCGCGCGCTCGACGAACCGCTCGTTCGCGAGCATCGCCTCCGCCCGCGAGATCTCGCGCCGCAGCCGCTCCTGCTCGGCCTCGACGTTGCCGTTCGCGCCGGCCGGCCCGCCCGCGCGCTCCGGCCGCACGACCGCGTCGAAGATGCGCTTCTCGTCGCCGTCGAGCGGCGTCGCGACCCCGCTCCGGCGGAACCGCTCGGCTGCCTCCTGCACCCGCACGAGCGCGTCCGCGTCCGCGGCGAAGCGCGCGTCCGCCTCCGGCCACGCCGCGACGATCAGCCGCGACTCGCGCGCCGGCAGGAACCCCCAGATCTCCTCCGTCACGTGCGGCATCACCGGGTGCAGCAGCGCGAGCAGCCGCTCGAGCGCCGCGAGCGCCGTCGCGCGCGCGTCCGCGTCGCCGTCGTACAGCCGCGGCTTCGCGGCCTCCGCGAACCAGTCGCAGAAGTCGTCGAACGTGAGGTGATAGAGCCGGTCGACCGCGTGCGCGAAGTCGTACGACGCGAAGTCCGCCTCGACCTCCGCGCGCGTCGCGTCGATGCGCGCGAGGATCCACCGCTCCTCGAGCTCGCGCGGCCGCGCGTCGGCGACCGCATCGCCTGCGTTCGCGAGCAGCAGACGCGACACGTTCCAGAGCTTGTTCGCGAGCTTCCGCCCCTCCTCGATCGCACCGACGGAGAAGCGCACGTCCTGCGTCGACGACATCTTCAGGAGCCCGTAGCGCGTCGCGTCGGCCCCGTGCTCGTCGATCACCTCGACCGGGTCGATCCCGGTCCCGAGCGACTTCGACATCCGCCGCCCGTCGGGCGCGAGGATGATCGAGTGGACGATGACGTCCCGGAACGGGATCTCGCCGAGCAGCTCGATCCCGGCCATGATCATCCGGTTGACCCAGAGGAAGATGATGTCCCGCGCGGTCGAGTCGACGTGACCCGGGTAGAACGCGCGGAGCTCGGGCGTCTCGTCCGGCCAGCCGAGCGTCGCGAACGGCCAGAGCGCCGACGAGAACCACGTGTCGAGGACGTCGGGGTCGCGCTCGAGGTCGGTCGAGCCGCACTCGGCGCACGCGGCCGGCTCCGTCTCGGCGCACACGACGTGCCCGTCGCGGCAGTACCAGATCGGCAGCTGGTGGCCCCACCAGAGCTGGCGCGAGATGTTCCACGGTCGGATCCCGCGCAGCCAGTCGAGGGCGACGCGCCCGTGCACCGCGGGGTGGAAACGGACCCGCTCCGACTCGATCGCCTCGATCGCGGGCCGCGCGAGCTCGTCCATCGAGCACCACCACTGGAGCGAGACGAGGGGCTGGATCCGCGTGCCGGACTTCGCGCAGTGCCCGACCGCGTGCCGGTAGCTCTCGCGCTTCTCGAGCTGCTTCGTCTCGCGCAGCCACTCGACGACGTAGTCGGACGCCTCCTCCTCGGTCAGCCCCACGAGGAGCTCCGGGATCTCGCCCGTCATCCGGCCCTCGAGGTCGATCACGGTCAGCTCGGGCAGCCCGTGGTCGCGGCCGATCTCGAAGTCGGTCGGGTCGTGGCCGGGCGTGATCTTCAGCGCGCCGGTCCCGAACGCCGGGTCGACGCGCTCGTCCGCGATCACCGGCACGCGGCGGCCGACGACCGGCACGACCACCTCGCGGCCGACGATGCCCGCGTACCGCTCGTCGGCGGGGTGCACCGCGACCGCGACGTCGGCGAGGATCGTCGCCGGGCGGACCGTCGCGATCGTGACGTGGCCGCCGCCGTCGGCGAACGGGTAGCGCGCGTACGTCAGCGCGTCGTCGACGTCGATGTGCTCCACCTCGAGGTCGGAGATCGACGTGCGGCAGTCGGGGCACCAGTTGACGATCCGGTTGTCCCGGTAGATCCAGCCGCGCTCGTAGAGGTGGACGAAGAACCGCATGACCGCGCGGACGTAGCCGTCGTCCATCGTGAAGCGCTCGCGCTCGTAGTCGAGCGAGCAGCCAAGGCGCCGGAACTGGCTCATGATCTCGCCGCCGTACTGGTGGAGCCACGCCCAGACGCGCTCGAGGAACGCGTCACGGCCGATCTCGAGCCGCGACGTCCCCTCCCGCCGCAGCTCCTTCTCGACGATCGCCTGCGTCGAGATGCCGGCATGGTCGTAGCCCGGCTGCCACAGCGCGTTGAAGCCGCGCATCCGGTGCCAGCGGATCAGCGCGTCCTGGATCGTCCCGTTCAGCGCGTGGCCCATGTGAAGCCGCCCGGTCACGTTCGGCGGCGGGACCGCGATCACGTAGCTCGGCTTCGACGAGGACGGATCGGCGCGGTAGTGGCCCTCGTCCTCCCACGCGCGCTGCCAGCGTTCCTCGACGCCCTGCGGCCGGTAGAGCGGCTCCATCTCCATCAGGGGCCGATCCTAGCCAGCAATCCGGTGAGGTCAGGCAGCGACTATGTGCGAAGTATGCCGAAGCGGATCGACCTGCTGCTCGTCGCCGCCCTCGTCGTGGTCGTGGGCGCGGTCGCCGGCGACGCGCTTCGGCACCGGCACCACGCGTCGCCGGCGCCGCCCGCCGCCGCGCCGCCGGCCCGCGCGCCCGTCCCGGAGCAGGTCCGCCTCGTCCCGTCGACGACGGCGTTCCTCCCGCGCTGCGCCGCGTCGGCGATCCGCCTCACGGTCGGCCCGGGCGCGCTCCTCACGCTCCGCTACGCGGGACGGCCGTGCCACGTGCCGCCGCTCCATCTCCGATCGGTGATCCGGACCCCGGACGGCGCGGTCGCCTACCGCGGCCCGGCGCTCGCCTACGAGGCGCTGTCCGGGAACTACGCCGGCGAGGGCACGGCGCACGGGCGGCTGCTCGGCTGCCCCGGCGCGGCGATCGTCACCGGCTCGGGGCTCAGCGCGTCCGGTCGGTGCTAGCGCGGCTGCGCTGCCAGTCGCGCGGCTGCGCGCCGACCTGCTCGAGGATCGTCTCGAGGAGGTGGAACGACGACAGCACGTGCTCGCGCGCGAGCGCCCGCGCGCCGGCCGAGCTGCCGGCCACCAATGCCTGCTTGATCGCGCGGTGCTGCTCGGCGTTCTTGCTGTAGAGCCCGTCGATCGAGTGGTCGCCGGGCGCCCACACCGCCGGCCCGGAGAACGACCGCCGCGCGCTCTTCGCGAGCTGCTCGACGAGCGGCAGGTCGGCGACGCGGTAGATCACGTCGTGGAACGCGTGGTTCGCGCGCACCCATTCGCCCATGATCGAGCGCCGCTCGTCGCCGGGCTCGCGCGAGCGGAGCTCGAGCGAGATCCGCTGGAACCGCTGCTCGCACGCGTCGAGCTCCGCGAGATCCTCCGGCGTCATCTTCGTCGCCGCGACCTCGGTCGCGAGGCTCTCGAGCTCGGCGCGCACCATGAACGCCTCGTGCAGCTCGTCGCGCGAGATCGTCCGCACGCGCACACCGCGGTTCGGCACGAAGGAGACGAGCCCGAGCGCGGCGAGCCGCCGCAGCGCCTCGCGCACCGGCGTGCGCGAGACCTGGAACTGCTCCGACAGCTGCTCCTGCCGGAGGACGGTCCCGGGCGCGAGCTCGCCGGAGACGATCGCCTCCTCGATCACGAGGGCGATGTCGTCGGCCTTGGTCGAGTCGAGACTCACATCCGGCATTTTACGCCTCCCCGGAAGGGCTCATTGACCGGCGTCCCGCACTGTGGAATGGTTCGGGACCGTGTTGCGGCTGGCGGTCATCGCCGCCGTTCTGGCACTCGCCGGAGCGGCCCAGGCGCTCGGCGCCCGGCAGATCTCGTGCCCCGGGCCGGGCTGCATGCCGGCCGGTACGTTCTCGATGAAGCTCCCGGCCCCCGGCAAGGCGACGTTCTACGCCGTCACGATCACCGGGAAGGGGACGAAGGCGCCGACGATCGGGCTCGCGATCACGACGCCGCTCGCGAAGCCGCTCGAGGCTGCGGTGTCGGAGGCGAAGCCGACCGTGAAGGGCGGCGTCGTGACCGAGAAGCTCTACTTCTCGTTCGGCAACACCGGGGCCAGAACCGTCTCGGGCCTCGTGGCCGCCACCGCCGACGTGACCTTCGGCGCGTATGCCAATCCCCCGCTCCAGAGTCCCTCGGCGACGGTCGCGCCGATCTCGTGCAGCGCGTACGACGGCTCGTACGCCGGCCTCGACATCCTGGTCAGGGAGGTCTGGGGAGGTGGCTCGCCGCCGCCGGACTGGGTGATCGCGGCGCACAAGAACCTGAAGCTCGGCGGCTGCGGCCACTAGTCGAGCCGCGCGTACGCCGGCAGGGTCAGGAACTCGACGAGCTCGTCCGCGAGCGCGAGGCTCGCGAACAGCTCCTTCGCCTCGGCGCCGGCGTCGACCTCGGCGATCTCGGCCCGCACGCGCTCCCGGTCGAAGCGCCCGGCGCGCAGCCACTGCCACACCTGCGACCGCGAGATCTCCGCCGTCGCCGCGTCCTCCATCAGGTTGTCGATCGCCGCCGCGCCGACGCCGTGCAGCCACGCGTCGAGATAGCGGACGCCGACGGACACGTTCGTGCGAAGGCCTGCCTCGGTGACGTCGCCCGGCGTCTCCGCGATCGAGAGCAGCGCCGCCTCGTCCGGGACGACGTCCTCGCGCAGCCGCTCGACCTGATTCGGGCGCGAGGCGAGGACGCCGTCGAAGACCTCCGTCGCGACCGGCACGAGATCCGGGTGCGCGACCCACGTGCCGTCGAAGCCGTCGCCGGACTCGCGCTGCTTGTCCTCGCGCACCTTCGCGAGCGCGACCTCGTTCACCTCGGGATCGCGCCGCGACGGGATGAACGCCGCCATGCCGCCGATCGCGTGCGCGCCGCGCCGGTGGCACGTGCGCACGAGCAGCTCCGTGTACGCGCGCATGAACGGCACGGTCATCGTCACCTGCGCACGGTCGGGCAGCACCCAGTCGCGCGTCCGGAACTTCTTGATCGCCGAGAAGATGTAGTCCCAGCGCCCCGCGTTCAGCGCGCACGAGTGCGCGCGCAGCTCGTAGAGGATCTCCTCCATCTCGAACGCGGCGAGGATCGTCTCGATCAGCACCGTGCAGCGGATGGAGCCGCGCTGCAGGTCGAGCTCGCCCTCCGCGAGCTCGAACGCGCGCGCCCAGAGCCGTGCCTCGAGATGCGACTCGAGCTTCGGCAGGTAGAAGTACGGCCCGGTCCCGCGCTCGAGCTGCTCGCGCGCGTTCGCGAACATCGTCATCCCGAAGTCGAAGAGCGACGCCGACACCGGCTCGCCGTCGACGAGCACGTGCCGCTCGGGGAGATGCCAGCCGCGCGGCCGGATCATGAGCGTCGCGACCTCGCCGTTCAGCCGGTACGAGCGCTCCGACGTCTCGAGCGCGATCGTGCGGCGCACCGCGTCCGACACGTTGCGCTGGCCCTCGACGACGTTCGTCCACGTCGGCGAGTTCGCGTCCTCGAAGTCGGCCATGAAGACGCGGGCGCCGGAGTTCAGCGCGTTGATCATCATCTTCCGGTCGACCGGCCCGGTGATCTCGCAGCGCCGGTCGCGGAGGTCGGCGGGCGCCGGCTCGACGCGCCACTCGCCCTCCCGGATCTCCCGCGTCTCGGGCAGGAACCCCGGCAGCGCGCCGGCGTCGAGCGCGCGCTGGCGCTCGTGGCGCCGCTCGAGCAGCTCGAGCCGCGCCGGGTTGAGCTCGCGGTGGAGGCGCCCGACGAAGTCGAGCGCCTCCCGGGTCAGCACACCGTCGGTCGACAGGGCGACGGCCTCGACCCCGCTTGCGAGCATCGTCATGCGGCCGCACCGTGGGCCGCGAACTGCTCCTCCTCCGTCGAGCCCTTCAGGGCGAGCGTCGACGCGTCGGGCGACACCGCCTGCGTCACGAGGTCGAAGTACCCGGCGCCGACCTCGCGCTGGTGGCGCGTCGCCGTGTAGCCCTCCTCCTCGAGCGCGAACTCGCGCTCCTGCAGACGCACGTACGCGGGCATCGCCTCGTGCGCGTAGCCGCGCGCGAGCTCGAACATCGACGCGTTGAGCGAGTGGAACCCCGCGAGCGTGATGAACTGGAAGCGGTAGCCCCACTCGGCGAGCCGCTCCTGGAACACCGCGATCTCGTCGTCGGAGAGGTGCCGCCGCCAGTTGAAGGACGGCGAGCAGTTGTACGCGAGCCGCTTCCCCGGGAACCGCTCGTGGATCGCGTCGGCGAACGCACGCGCCTCGCCGAGGTCCGGCGTCGACGTCTCGAACCAGACGAGGTCGGCGTACGGCGCGTACGCGAGGCCGCGGGAGATCGCGGCGTCGATCCCGTCGCGGACGCGGTAGAACCCCTCGCCGGTCCGCTCGCCCGACACGAACTCGCGGTCGTACTCGTCGACGTCGCTCGTGAGGAGCGCGGCCGAGAGCGCGTCGGTGCGCGCGACGAGGATCGTCGGCACGTCGAGGACGTCGGCCGCGAGCCGCGCCGCGTTCAGGGTCCGGACGAACTGCGCCGTCGGCACGAGCACCTTGCCGCCGAGATGGCCGCACTTCTTCTCCGACGCGAGCTGGTCCTCGTAGTGCACGCCGGCCGCGCCCGCTTCGATCATCGCGCGCATCAGCTCGTACGCGTTCAGCGGCCCGCCGAAGCCGGCCTCGGCGTCGGCGAGGATCGGGACGAGCCAGTGCGTCCCGTTCGCGCCCTCCGCCCAGTCGATCTGGTCGGCGCGCATGAGCGCCCGGTTCAGCCGCTCGACGAGCGCCGGCGCGCTGTTGGCCGGATAGAGGCTCTGGTCCGGGTACGTGCTCCCGGCGAGGTTCGCGTCGGCGGCCACCTGCCAGCCGCTGAGGTAGATCGCCTCGAGTCCCGCCCGCACCATCTGGACGGCCTGGCCGCCTGTCAGCGCGCCGAGCGCCCGTACCGGCTCGTCCCCGGCGAGGAGCTCCCAGAGCCGCTCGGCCCCGAGCCGCGCGAGGGTGTGCTCCGGGACGACCGAGCCCCGCAGCCGGACGACGTCCGCCGGGCCGTACGTCCGCTCGATCCCGGCCCAGCGGGCGTCCTGCCGCCAGCTGCGATCGAGCGTTTCTTCCTGGTTCTGGATCCGAAGTTCGCGGTTCACGGCGCTCTCCCGGGTCTAGGGGTCGATTTCGGATCCTAGATGTCGACACGGACGGATCGCAAACCGGGTTGTCCGGTCACCTGGGATCCGGGAGGGCGCGGCTAGCGGTAGGAGCGGACGACGACCTCGGCGACGCAGACCGGCTTCTCGCCGCCCTCGCGCTCGATCGTCGCCGTCAGCACCGTCTGCGTCCCGCCCTCGATCTCCTCGACCGAGTCGACGCGGAACGTCCCGCGCACCTTCGAGCCGGACGGCACCGGCGCCGGGAAGCGGACGCGGTTCAGCCCGTAGTTGATCCCCATCCCGCCCGTCCGGGGCACGACCTCCTCGGACATCAGCGGGACGAGGGAGAGCGTGAGATACCCGTGCGCGATCGTCGTGCCGAACGGGCCGGCGGCCGCGCGCTCCTCGTCGACGTGGATCCACTGGTGGTCGCCGGTCGCGTCGGCGAACGCGACGATCTTCTCCTGCGGGATCTCGATCCAGGAGGACGGGCCGAACTCGGCGCCGGGCGTCACGTCGCTCATGACGACAACCGTATCGTGTTCGGCACGTCGAGGAACGCGAGGAGGTCCGCGGCGACGGGCGCCGCCCGGCCGCCGAAGGCGAACGTGATGTGGTTCCCCGGCACCTCGAGCAGCCGGCCGTCGCGCAGGCGCGCGAGCGTCCGCCGCGCGCCCTCCGCGGTCAGGATCGGCCCCGCACCCGGCACGCCGAACTCTCCGGTCGTCCGCACCAGCAGCACGGGGCACTCGACGGCGGCCGCGACCCGGGCCCAGTCGGGGACGAGCGTGCCCTCGACCGCCTGCCGGATGTGCTCCGGGCGGCAGCGCGGCCTGACGGCTCCGTCCGGGAGCTCCTCGATCTCGGCGGCGTAGAACGCCTCGAGGCCGGCGCCCCAGCCGCCGTCGTCGAAGTACGGCAGAGCGCGGACGAAGTCGAGATACGCCTCCCGCGACGGGTAGACCTGGTCCAGCCGCGCGAGCGACGGCCCGATCTGCTCGAGGACGTGCCCCGACGTCTCCGCCGGCACGTCGAGGACGAGGGCCCGCTCGACCCGCTCCGGCGCCGCCGCGGCGACGAACAGCGTCAGGAGGCCGCCGAACGAGTGCCCGCCGAGCCGGACCCGATCGAGGCCGAGCGCGTCGAGCACACCGAGGACGTCGCCCGCGTGGTCGTCCATCGTGTAGCCCTCGGCCGGTGCGTCGCTCTGCCCGCGCCCGCGCAGGTCGAGCGACAGGACGCGGCACGCCGGCGAGAGGCCGGCCGCGGCGAGATCGTCGAAGAAGTGCGCGTTGGCCGACAGCCCGTGCGTGAGCAGCAGCACCGGCCCGTCGCCGCCGTGGTCGATCGCGTGCAGCCGGATCCCGTTCGCCTCGACGACGATGCCCGCGCTCACGTCTCGCCCAGGTACTCGTCCCGGATCACGCGGCGCAGCGTCTTGCCGGCGACGCTGAGCGGGAACTCGTCGCGGACGACGACCTCGCGGACGCGCTGGTAGCGCGCCTGGACGCGCTCGTTGATCCAGTCGCGGAGCTCGTCCGCGGCGACGGCCGTCTCGGGCCGGAGCCGCACGGCGGCGATCGGGCTCTCGCCCCAGCGCGCGTCGGGCGCGCCGAACACCGCCGCGTCGAGGACGTCCGGGTGCCGGACCACGACCTCCTCGATGTCGCGCGGGTAGACGTTCACCCCGCCGGAGATGACGAGGTCCTTCTTCCGGTCGACGAGATAGAGGAAGCCGTCCTCGTCGACGTACCCGAGGTCGCCGCTTCGCAGCCAGCCGTCGACGAGCGCCTGGGCGGTCAGATCCGGGCGTTCGTGGTAGCCGGGCATCGTGATCGGGCCGCGCCCGACGATCTCGCCGACCTCGCGGGGCGGCAGGTCGGCGCCGTCCTCGCCGACGACCCGCAGCTCGTACAGCGGCGGCGGCACGCCGACGGATCCCGTCTTGCGCTCGGCGTCGTCGCGGTCGAGGATCGTGATCAGCCCCTCGGTGAGGCCGTAGAGCTCGTAGAGCCGGCCGGGCAGCCGGCGGATCAGCTCCTGCTTGTGCTCGAGGAGAAGCGGCGCACCCACCGAGCAGAGCGCCTCGAGGTGCGGCAGGTGCTCCTGGTCGAAGTCGTCCCGCTGCAGGAGCGCGACGATCTGCGACGGGACCATGATCGCGTGCGTCGCCCGCTCCCGCGCGAACGCCTCGACCATCGACTCGGCGTCGAACGCGGGCAGGAGAACGTAGGTGCAGCCGAGATACAGCGCCGGCATCAACAGCACGAACGCGCCGTTGAAGACGAGCGAGCCGGCGTGGACGACGACGCTCTCGGGGTGGACGCGGAACGAGCTCGCGAAGCCCGTGCCGTACGCCTCGCGGATCCCGTGCGTGTGGACGATCCCCTTCGGCTCACCGGTCGTGCCCGAGCTGTAGACGATGTCGTACGGGTGATCGCGCGAAAGGCGCGGAGCCGGAGGGGGTGTGGCCTGCGCGGCGTCGACGAGCGCGCGATACGAGCCGTCGGCGAAGAGGATCCGCTCGTCGGGAAGGCCGAGCCGGTCGCGGACCGCGTCCACCTCGCCGGCGAGCCGCTCGGCCGCGACGAGCGCCGCGACGCCCGCGTCGCGGAGCAGGTTCAGGAGCCCTTCGGAGCGGAGCAACGGGCTCAGCGGCACGACGACGACACCGCTCTTCATCGCGGCGACGTAGAGCTCGAGGAGCTCGACCGAGTTGTCGAGGAGCAGCCCGACGCGGTCGCCGGCGACGAGCCCGAGCCCGCGGAGCGCGTTCGCGGCGCGGTTGGCGCGCGCGTCGAGCTCGGCGTGCGTCAGCCGCTCGGCGCCGAAGACGAGCGCGACGTCCTCCGTCCGGTACCGCGCGTGCCGGGCGGAGAGCGTCTCGAGGGTCACCCGGCTTCGCCCCAGCGGACGACGCTCGCCGCCCACGTGTAGCCCGTCCCGGCGGCGAGGAGCAGGACGAGCTCGCCGTCGCGGAGCTCGCCGGCGCGCGCCGCGCGATCGAGCGCGAGCAGCGGGTCGACGCCGCTCATGTGGCCGGTGTCGTCCAGGTACGCGGCGCGCGAGGGGTCGAGCCCGAGCTCGGCGATGAGCGCGGCGTGCATCGACGGCTTCATGTGGATCCCGCAGAGGTAGCCGACATCGGCGAGCGTCGCGCCGCTCCGCGCGAGCGCCCCTCCCGCGGCGGCGACGAAGTTGGCGAGGCTGACGCGGTCGAGGCCCTCCTTCATCGCCGCGGGATCCTCGACGTCGAGGAAGCGGTAGCCGCCGTTCGGCGAGACACTCCCGCCCGCCGGCACCTTCACCTGGAGCGAGAACGACCCGTCCGTGATCCCGTGGCAGCCGAGCAGCTCGTTCCGCCCGCCGTCCTTCACGAGCAGTCCCGCGACCGCGCCGTCGCCGAAGTTGAACATGAACCGCGAGCGCTCGTTGCCGTAGTCGAGGAGATACGACTCGCGGCAGGCGGCGACGATGAGCATCGTGCGGAGCTCCTCCTCCGCGAGGAGCATGTCCCGCGCGATCCGGAGCGCGACGGGCGTCCCGCACGACACGTTGTCGTACTCGACGGCGTACGCGCGCGTCGCGCCGATGCGGTGCGCGATCCACGGTGCGACCTGCCAGACGCCGTAGTCCTTCCACATCGAGCCGTAGTACATGACGACGTCGATCTCGTCCGCGTCGACGGCGGCCTCGGCGAGCAGCGCCTCGGCGGCGCGCACCGAGAGATCGCTGACGTGCTCGTCCTCCGCGGCGATGTGCTTGCCGCGAAGGCCGAACTTCTCGACGATCACCTGCTCGGGGATGCCGCTGCGCTCGGCCACTTCGGCCGCCGCCATCCACCGCGCCGGGAGATACGCCGCCGTCGCGGCGAGCGAGACACGCGTCACTCCGGCGACTCCAGCAGCTGCGCGACGATGCGCGTCAGCTCGGCTTCGACCCTGCGCGGGATCTGCCCGTCGCCCCACACGATCCAGCGCATGCCGACCGCCTCGCTGATCGCCATCAGCACCCACGCCGTGACCTCGGGGTCGATCTCGCCTGCCTCGCCGTCGGCGACCGCGCGGCGCAGCGCGCGCTCGTACCCGGCCCAGATCCGCTCGTAGTGGTAGCGGAAGATCTCCGGCGAGACGAAGCCGGCCTGGCGGATGATGCTGTAGAGCTCCGGGTGCTCGCTCGTGAACGCGAAGTAGCCGCGGAAGCCGAGCAGCTCCGACTCGAGCCGCGTCCGTCCCTTCGCCGCGGCCTCGCGCGTCGCGCGGCGGATGCGGCCGTTGAGGTCGCGCACGAGCTCGTCGAAGATGTCCTTCTTCGACGCGAAGTAGAGGTAGAACGTGCCCTGCGCGACGCCCGCCTCCTCCGTGATCTTCACGATCGACGCGTCGTAGTAGCCGAGCTCGCCGAAGACGTGCTCCGCGGCCTCGAGCAGGCGGCGGCGCGTCTCGACGCCGCGCTTCGAGAGCGCGCGCCCGTTCACGCCGGTGACGATCTCGCTCACCGCGCGACCTCCGCCGACCGCAGCTCCTGCTTCTGCGCCTTGCCCATCCCGTTCCGGGGAATCTCGCCGATGAACCGGAAGGACACCGGCACCTTGAAGCGGGCGAGCCGCTCGGCGCACCAGGCGCGGAGCTCCTCGTCGGAGACGCCGTCGGCGACGACGAACGCGACCCCGACCTCGCCCCAGCGCTCGTCCGGGACGCCGACGACGGCCGCGTCCGCGACGAGCGGGTGCTCATGGAGCACGGCCTCGACCTCGGCCGGGTAGACGTTCTCGCCGCCCGAGATGTACATGTCCTTGAGGCGGCCCTTGAGCCGGTAGAAGCCCTCGTCGTCGCACTCGGCGACGTCGCCGGTGCGGAGCCAGCCGTCCTCGGTGAACGCCGCGGCCGTCGCCTCGGGATTCCGCCAGTAGCCGGGGAAGACGTTCGGCCCGCGCACCTGGAGCTCGTCGTCCGCGGACAGGCGGACGTCGACGAAGGGGTACGGCTTGCCGGCGAAGCCGAGCTTTCGCACGGCGTCCTCCGGCGGAAGGCAGAGGACGTTGGGCGCAGCCTCCGTCAGCCCGTAGCCCTGGATCACCGCGGTGCCGCGCGCGGCCCAGGTCTCGAGGAGCGGCTCGGGCATCGGCGCGCCGCCGACGACGGCGCGCTCGAGGCTCGAGAGGTCGGTGTCCGCGAAGCGGGGGTGCTGCGCGAGGAAGAGGTAGATCGGCGGGACGCCCATCATCGTCGTGACGCGCTTCTCCTCGATCAGCCGCAGGACGCGGCCGGCGTCGAACTCGCGCTCGAGCACGACCGTCGCGCCCTTCAGCCACGCGAGCAGCGACTGGACGTTCCACCCTCCGACGTGGAACTGCGGCAGGACCTGGAGGACGACGTCGTCCGCGTGCACCCCGGTGGCGAGATCGAACGAGAGGTTCGTCCAGAAGCAGTTCGCGTGCGAGAGGAGCGCGCCCTTCGGCTTGCCCGTGGTGCCGCTCGTGTAGATCAACAGCAGGCCGTCGTCGTCGGCGACGTCAGGGTCAGGGGTCTGGCCCCGTTCGGGGCCAGGCCCCAGCCGTTCGTACCGCCGGCCACAACCGTCGGCCAGCTCGACATACGCGTCCTCGACGAGCACGACCGAGGGCTCGGCGTCGTCGAGCTGGTACCGCAGCTCCGCCGCCGTCAGCCGCCACGACAGCGGCAGGAGGACGAGCCCTGCCTTCGCGCAGGCGAACAGCACCGCGACGTGCTCCGGCGTGTTGCCGGTGAGCGTCGCGACGCGGTCGCCGCGCGCGAGGCCGGCGTCGGCGAAGGACGCGGCGAACGCGTCCGACGCGGCGTCGATCTCGCCGTAGGTGACGAGCCGGCCGTCGTAGTCGATCGCGACACGCTCCGGCGTGTTCCGCGCGCGGTCGCGCAGCCAGCGGCCGATGGTGTGCGGCCCGCTCACCCGAGGAACTCCGTCAGCAGCGAGACGAGCGTGTCCGGTCGGTTCCAGAAGAAGAGATGGCCGCCGGGAACCATGCGCAGCTCCGCGTGCGGAATCCGCTCTGCGAGGAGCGCCGCATTTCGTGGGTCGACGACGACGTCGCCCTCGCCCTGGACGACGAGCGTCGGCGCCTCGATCCGCGGCAGCTCGTCCCAGGCGTCGAAGGTCGCCCAGATGCCGGCCTGCGCGGCCCAGCCCGCAGGGTCCGGCGGCTTCTCGGTGCGGATGGCGACGATGCGGTCGACGAGCGCCGGCTCCGGCTCGGGCTCGAGCGCGTTCTCGACGTAGCGGCGGACCGCGACCGCCGGGTCGAGCGTCGGCGCCTCCATCATCAGCTGCATCGTCTGCGCGGGAATCGGGTGCATGTTCGAGACGCCGGACATCGTCGCCATCAGGATGAGCTTCTCGACGCGGTCGGCGTGGCGCAAGGCGAGCTCCTGCGCGACCGCGCCGCCGAGGCTCCCGCCGACGACGTGCGCCCGCTCGACGCCCGCCGCGTCGAGGACGGCGAGCGTGTCCCCCGCCAGCTGCGCGGCGGTGTACGGCCCCGGCGGGATGTCGCTCTCGCCGTAGCCGCGGTTGTCGAGCGTGATCACGCGGAACCGCTCGGCGAGCGGCCTGACGACGGGGTCCCAGCCCCAGCGCCCGTAGCCGAGCCCCATGATCATGAGCAGCGGCTCGCCGTCGCCGTGGACGTCGTACGCGATCCGCACTCCCTGCGAGTCGGCGATCATGCGGTCTCCTGCGGCTCGGGGGCGCCTCCCTCGGAGCCGCCCGGACGGATCGCCTCCTCGAGCCGCCGCAGCCCCGTCGGGCGGCCCCGGCTCACGAGCCCGGCGAGCCCGCCCGGCAGGAAGACGACGATGAGGATGAACGTGACCCCGAGCAGGAAGAGCGGCTGCTCGAGCGGGATGCGCAGCACGCGCGGCAGACCCTCGACCGTCGACGAGCTGCCGATCGCGATCAGGCGGTCGTTCAGGTACGTGTAGAGGATCCCGCCGAGGACCGCGCCCCAGCGCGACCCGGCGCCGCCGATCACGACCATCAGCAGCAGCGTGAGCGTGAAGTTCGGCTGCGTCACGGCGAGCGTCGAGCCGTTGTAGAGGAGCATGTAGACGATGCCGCCGGCGGCGGCGAGCGTCGACGAGAGGACGAACGCCTGCAGCTTGTACGTGTGCGACCGCATCCCGAGCACCTCGACGCGCTGCTCGTTCTCGCGGATCGCCTGCCACACGCGTCCCGGCGACGACTCGACCGCCCAGCGGACGGCGAAGAAGACGAACGCGAGGAACGCGAGCGTGAGCCAGTAGAGGTTCTTCGTGTTGACGATCCCGACGAACGCCTGCGGCAGCTTCGTGTAGTCCGCGCCGAGCCCCTCCTCCCCGTGCGTCCAGTGGTGCGGGTCCTTCAGCGCGAGCACCGCGCCGGCCTGCGCGAACGCGAGGGTGACCATCGCGAACGCGATCCCGCTGACGCGGAGGCTGACGAACCCGAGCACGTTCGCGACGACGAGCGCGACCGCCATCGTGAAGAGCACGCCCTGCCAGAAGCTCCAGTGCCACTCCGTGATCGCGATGTTCGCGAGGTAGACGCCGATCGCGACGTAGAGCGCGTGGCCGAACGAGAGCAGCCCGGTGTACCCGAACTGCACGTCGTACGTGAGCGCGAGCGCGCCGAAGACGAGACAGGACGCGAGCAGCGCGAGCGTCCCCGGCGAGGACACGGGCTGGTCGAACAGCTTCGGGATCGAGACGTGCAGCGCCGGCACGACCGCGAGCGCGCCGAAGACGGCCAACGGCCAGATCCAGTCCGCGACGAGCCGGCGCCGCCTTCCGGCGAACACATTCACGCGCGTCCTCCGACGATTGCGCCCGCGAAGCCGCGCGGACGCGCCAGCAGCACGATCCCGAGCAGGAGGACGACGACCATGTCGCCGATCCCGGCCGAGCCGTAGTAGTTCGTGTACTGCTGGACGAGCGCGACGACCACCGCGGCGACCGCCGACCCTCCGATCGAGCCGAGCCCGCCGATCACGACGACGATGAAGGCGAAGATCAGGAGGCTCGTTCCCTGCTCGGGGCCGACGACGTTGAAGTAGACGCCGCTGAGCACGCCGGCGATCGCGGCCGCGATGCCGCCGATCGCGAACACGAGTGTGAACGCCTTGCGGACGTCGATGCCGAGCGCCTGCACCATCGCGCGGTTCTCGACACCGGCCCGGATGATCAGGCCGTAGCGCGTGCGCCGGAGGAAGAGCTGCAGCAGTACGAGCACGGCCGCCGCGACGAGGATCTCGATCCAGCGGTCGTTCGGGATGCTCGCGCCGCCGACGTCCGTCGTCTCGTGGAGCCACGGCGGCACCTCGAACGCCTTCGGGTCGGGCCCGAAGATCCCGGTGATGAGCGCGATGAACGCGAGCTGCAGCCCGACGGTGACGAGCACCTGCTCGATGTGCCGCGAGTACAGCGGCCGGATCAGGACGAGCTCGACGAGCGCGGCGACGACGGCGCCCATCAGGAGGCCGAACGCCGCGCTTGCGAGGAAGCGCCAGAGCGCGGAGTCGATGCCGTCGAAGATGTGCACCGACGCCCACCACGTCCCGTAGCTGCCGACGGTGATGAACGCGCCGTGCGCGAAGTTGAGGACGCCCATCAGCCCGTAGATGAGCGAGAGCCCGGACGCGATCAGGAAGTACATCGCCCCGAGGCCGAGGCCGGTGATCGTGAGGAGCAGGAACGTGCTCATGCGACCCCGACGCTCAGCAGCTTCTTCACGAGCTCGGGCTGCTCGAGCAACTCCTTCGCGTCGCCGGTGTGCACGACGCGGCCCTGGTCGAGCACCACCACGTCCTTCGCGAGCCGTCGCACGACGCCGAGGTTCTGCTCGACGAGGAGCACGGTCGTCAGCTCGGCGAGGCGCTCGAGCGCGTGTGCGACGTCGGCGACGAGCGCCGGGGCGAGGCCCTTCGTCGGCTCGTCGACGAGCAGCACGCGGTTGTCGTTGAGGAGCGCCCGCGCGATTGCCACCATCTGCAGCTGGCCGCCGGAGAGCGTCCCCGCCCGCTGCTCGGCGCGCGCCTCCAGCTCTGGGAAGAGCTCGTACACGAGGTCGTATCGCGGCTCCGCGTCGCGCTCCGCGAGCCGCAGGTTCTCCGCGACGCTGAGGCCGGTGAAGACGTCGCGGTCCTCGGGGACGTAGCCGACCCGCCGCCTGACGATCCGGTGCGTCTGCATTCCGGCGAGCTCGTCGTCGCCGAGCTTCACGGACCCGCGCGCCTCGACGAGGCCGAGGATCGCGCGGAGCGTCGTCGTCTTGCCGACGCCGTTGCGGCCGAGCAGCGCGGTGACGCCGTCCTCGGGCACGTCGAAGGTGACGCCCTGCAGCACGTGCGATCCGCCGAGGTAGACGTGGACGTCCGCGAGCGACATGAGCGTCCTCGACGCGACGGCGCTCACAGCTCCTCCCCGAGGTACGCGGACTGGACGGTCTCGTTCGCCATCACCGCGGCCGGCGTGTCGCACGCGAGCAGCGAGCCGTTGTGCATGACGGCGATCCGCTGGGCGATCCCGGTGACGACGTCGATGTGGTGCTCGACCATGAGCACCGTCTTCCGCTCCTGCTCGTGCACCGAGCGGATCAGCTCGACGAGCTCCGGGACGTTCTCTGCGGAGACGCCCGCCATCGGCTCGTCGAGCAGGAACACCGGCTTGTCGGCCGCGAGGAGCATCGCCAGCTCGAGCCGACGCTTGTCGCCGTGCGAGAGCGCGCCGGCGGGCGCGAGCGTCCGCCGCTCGAGGCCGACGCGGGCGATCGCGGCGCGGGCGCGCTCGAGCGCGGGCTTCACGCTCGTCGCGCGCCGCCAGAGGCGAAGCGTCCCGCCGAGCGACGCCTCGGCGGCGAGCCGGACGTTCTCGAACACGGTCAGAAGCGGGAAGACGCTCGAGACCTGGAACGTGCGCCCGATCCCCTCGCGGGTCCGGAGCGGAACCGGCTGCGAGGTGATGTCCCTCCCGGCGAGGTGGATCGAGCCCGCCGTCGGGCGGTAGAGGCCCGAGAGGAGGTTGAACAGCGAGGTCTTGCCGGCGCCGTTCGGCCCGATGATCCCGAGCAGCTCGCCCTCGGCAACCTCGAGGCTGACATCGACGACGATCTTCGCGCCGCCGATGTCGAGCCCGAGGTTGCGCGTGGCGAGGACGGGAGAGCTCACGCTCCTCCTACTTGAAGGGCGTGACCGGCGGCTGGACGTTGCCCGGGGAGACCGTCTTCACGACCTTGACGACGTAGTGGCCGCCGTTGCCCGGGACGAGCTGCACCTGGAACATCGGCTGCAGCATGGCGTGATCGGCGGCGCGGATGTACTGCTTGCCCTTCGGCGCCTGGAACTGCCAGCCCTCGAGCGCGGTGATCTGCTTCGAGGTGTCCGTGCCGCCCTTGGCCAGCGCCCGGCAGATCATCTGCGCGGTCACGAAGCCGTCCGGCGTGAAGAGGTCGGGCACGGAGTGGCGGTTCTTCGCCATCCACTTGACGAGGTACGTGTTCACCGGGTTCTTCGGCGCCTGGTAGACGTAGTGCGAGAGCAGCGTGACGCCCTGCACGAGCGGGCCGATCGCGTCGTAGCTCGCGCGGTTCGCGAGGCCGGTCACGATCGTCATCTGCTTCGCGACGCCCTGCTGCTGCAGCGCCTGCCACATCGCGGCGGCGTTCGTCGTGTTCGCCCACGCGACGAAGGCCGCGTCGGCATTCGAGTTCTTCAGCTGCTGGGCGTACGGCGTCAGATCGGCCGCGCCGAACGGCGACAGGATCTTCGTGACCGTGTGGCCCTTGCTGCCGAAGACCGCCTGGACGGCGGCGACGTTGCCGGCGCCGAACGCCGTGTCCTCGGCGAAGACGACGATCTTCTTGCCCGTCGCCTTCGGCGGGAAGATGTTCGCCGCGTCGAGCACGTCCTGGAGCGTCTGCCGCCCCGCGCGGAACGTGTTCCGGTTCAGTCCCGTGATCGCGTCGGCTGCGGCCGCGCCCGAGATGTAGAGCACGTTGTTCTGGGCCGCGAGCGGGCCGAGCTGCAGCGCGATCCCGGACGAGCCGGTGCCGGCGACGATCTTCACGCCCTGGCCGACCTCGCTCTTGAAGGCGTTGATCGCGGTGGCCGGATCGGTCGCGTCGTCGACGTAGGTCGGGTTGATGGTGTAGCCGCCGCAGGTCCCCTTCGTGTAGTCGAGGCCTGCCTGAAAGCCGTCGAACTCCTCCTGGCCGAAGGCGGCGAGGCCGCCGGTCTTCGGGTAGATGAAGGCGACGGCCACGGACTTCCCGGCGGAGGCGCCGCCCCCGGCCTCGACCCGCGCCGCCGCGGCGCTCGCAAGCGCCGCTGCGACGAGGGCGAGCCCCGCGAGCAGGAGCGCGCTGCGCGTCCAGCGATGTGTCATGTGAGCCCTCCAGGTCACGACGGGTGCAACCTGACACCCGATTCAGGTCTCGATTTATCGCGCGTGGACCACGTGTTGTCAAGAGCCGCGAACGCGACCCGTCAGGACCTACGCGTCGGACGTCGCCGCTAGGCCGACTGCTCGACGGCCTCGTCGGGCTCGTCGTCGACGTACGTGCCGGCGCTCGTGACGAGCGTCGGCCGGATGCCCTGCGCGATCGTCTCCTTCGTGATCACGCACTTCGTCACGTCGCGGCGCGACGGCAGCTCGAACATCACGTCGAGGAGCGCGCCCTCGATGATCGAGCGGAGGCCGCGCGCGCCGGTCTCGCGGTCGAGCGCCTTGTCGGAGATCTCCCACAGCGCGTCGTCCGTGAACACGAGCTCGATCCCGTCGTACCCGAAGAAGCGCTGGTACTGCTTCACGAGCGCGTTCTTCGGCTCGGTCAGGATCTGGACGAGATCCTCGCGCCGGAGCTGGTGCACCGCCGAGACGACGGGAAGGCGCCCGATGAACTCCGGGATCAGGCCGAAGTTCAGGAGGTCCTCCGGCATCACGTCGGCGAGGAGCTCGGACGACTCGATCGAGTGCTTCGACCGCACCTCGGCGCCGAAGCCGACGGCGTTCTTGCCGATCCGCCTGGCGATGATCTTGTCGAGCCCGGCGAACGCGCCGCCGCAGATGAAGAGGATGTTCGTCGTGTCGATCGAGAGGAACTCCTGGTGCGGGTGCTTGCGCCCGCCCTGCGGCGGCACCGACGCGACCGTCCCCTCGAGGATCTTCAGGAGCGCCTGCTGGACGCCCTCGCCCGACACGTCGCGCGTGATCGACGGGTTGTCCGCCTTCCGCGCGATCTTGTCGACCTCGTCGATGTAGATGATCCCCGTCTCCGCCTTCTTGATGTCGAAGTCGGCGGCCTGGATCAGCTTCAGGAGGATGTTCTCGACGTCCTCGCCGACGTAGCCGGCCTCGGTCAGCGCCGTCGCGTCGGCGATCGCGAACGGGACGTTGAGGATCCGCGCCAGGGTCTGGGCGAGCAGCGTCTTGCCGCAGCCCGTCGGCCCGAGCAGCAGGATGTTCGACTTCTGGAGCTCGACCTCGTCGTCGGCGGTCCCCATCTGGACGCGCTTGTAGTGGTTGTAGACCGCCACCGAGAGCGTCCGCTTGGCCTCCTCCTGGGAGACGACGTAGTCGTTCAGGACGGAGTAGATGTCCCTCGGACGAGGGAGGTTGTCGAGGTCGAGCGGGGTCGGAGCGGTGAGCTCCTCGTCGATGATCTCGTTGCAGAGATCGATGCACTCGTCGCAGATGTAGACGCCCGGGCCGGCGATCAGCTTCTTGACCTGCCGCTGGCTCTTTCCGCAGAAGCTGCAGAGCAGCTGCTCATTGCCTTCGCTTGCCCTGGCCACGTCTCTCCTTGTACCTCGGATCGCCCTTTTCGTCTACCGGTGGGCGATCACGTTGTCGACGATCCCGTAGTCGTGGGCCTCGTCCGCAGTCATGTAGTAGTCCCGCTCCATGTCCTTCGAGACCTTCTCGACCGGCTGATTCGTGTGCTGCGCGATGATCTCCTCCAGGCGGCGCTTGAGGCTGATCGTCTCCTTGGCCTGGATCTCGATGTCGGTGCCCTGCCCCTGGAACCCACCGGAGACCTGGTGGATCAGGATCTTGGAGTTCGGCAGCGCGGTGCGCTTTCCCTCCGTGCCGGCCGCGAGGAGGAGCGCGCCCATCGACATCGCGATCCCGACGCACGTCGTCGCGACGTCGCAGCGGATGAACTGCATGGTGTCGTAGATCGCGAGGCCCGCGTAGACCGAGCCGCCCGGCGAGTTGACGTAGATGTTGATGTCCTTGTCCGGGTCCTCGGACTCGAGGTGGATCATCTGGGCGACGATGAGGTTCGCGACCTGGTCGTCGATCGGCGTGCCGAGGAAGATGATCCGCTCGTTGAGCAGCCGCGAGTAGATGTCGAAGAAACGCTCGCCGCGCGAGGTCTGCTCGATGACGGACGGGATGACGAGGTTCGTTGGGTACGAGCGATTCACGGTTTTCCTCCGCTGCCGGGGGTCCAGAGTTTCGTGTCGGACGGTGCCTTTTCCTTTTCGGGTGTCCAGATCGCCTCGCGGGCGGCCGCGAGGTCCTTCGGGATGCGCATGACCTCGGAGGCGACGCGGTCGAGCGCGTCGCGCAGGCGGATGTCCTCGCGGAGCGTCTCGAAGCGGCCGGACTCGCGGAGCCCGGCGATCGCCTCGTCCGCGTCCTCGCCCACGGCCTCGGCCTGCTCGCGGACGAGCGCCTCGACCTCCGCGTCGGAGACGACGATCCCGAGCTTGTCGGCGGCCGCCTCGAGCACGAGCTCGCGCGCGACGGAGCGCGCGGCCTCCTCGTGGAGGCGGGTGAGCAGCTCGTCCGGCGACTGGCCGGTCATCGCGAGATAGGTGTCGAGCGAGACGCCGCGCGCCTCGACCTGGCGGGCCAGGCCGCGAAGGAGCTCGCGGGTGCGGACCTCGACGAGCGGCCCGGAGGGGTCGACCCTCGAGGCGACGACGAGCGCGTCGATGACGTCGGAGCGGAACTGCGCCTCGGTCTCCTCGGCGATCTGCGCGAGGAGCCGCGACTCGATCTCGCCGCGCAGCTCGGCGAGCGTCTCGAACTCGCTCGCGGAGCGCGCCAGCTCGTCGTCGAGCGGCGGCAGTACCTTCTCCTTGATCTCCTTCACGGTCACGGCGACCGTCTGGGTCGAGCCGTCGGCGAGCTCGAACGAGATCTCCTTCGTCGCGCCGGCGTCGAGGCCGACGAGGCCCGCCTCGATCTCCTCGACGACCGCGCCGCGCCCGAGCTCGATCACGTAGTCGCGGCGGCTGTCGCCGCCGCCGCCCGAGGTGAGGTCGACGACCACGGTGTCGTCCGGCCCAACCGGGCGGCCGTCGACCGGGACGAGCTCGGCGACGGTCGACTGGAGCGCCTGCAGCTCGCGCTCGACGAGCTCCTCGGGCACCTCCGGCTCGATCGCGCCGACCTCGAGCGTCGACCAGTCCGGAAGCTCCGGCTTGGCCTGCACCGAGACGGTCGCGATGAACTGCCAGTCCTCGTCCTCCGAGGCCGGCAGCTCGAAGTCGTATTCCGGCTGCTCGACCGGGCGGAGCCGCGACGCGGTCGCCGCGTTCCAGAACCAGCCGCCGATGTGGCTCTCGACGGCCTCCGTCATCAGCCGCTCCTTGCCGACGCGCTGGATCAGGACCTGCCGCGGGACCTTGCCCTTCCGGAAACCGGGGATCTTCACGCTGGCGGCGAGATCCGACGCCGCATGCTCCACCGCGTGGTGGACGTCGTGCGACGGGACCTGGACCGTGAGCCGGACCCGGTTCTCCGGCAGCTCCTCCACCTGGACAGCCACGAAGCCATTCAAGCAGACCCCCTTCGGCCGACGGCGCGCCTCGGATCCCCCGATCGGGGAGAAGGAGCCGGGCGGGGGCGCGGAGAACTGCGCGTCCGCGGCATGGATGTGTGGGTCTCGATCCTCGTGTTCGGCGTCACCGCCATCTGGGCGGCGATGCTCGGCGCGGTCGCGTACCGCGTGGCGGCGCGGCGCTAGCGCGTCTTCGCGAAGCGGTGCACCGCGTCGAGGAGCTCGCGGCTCTTCTCGGCGGCGGCCGCCTCGTCGCCCGACGCGAGCGCGTCCGCGACGCAGTGCTGCACGTGGTCGTCGAGGATCCGGAACGCGAGGCTCTCGAGCGCGGTCGAGACGGCGGAGATCTGCGTGATGACGTCGATGCAGTAGCGCTCGTCCTCGACCATCCGCTCGATCCCGCGCACCTGGCCCTCGATCCGGTGCAGCCGCTTGACGAGGTCGGCCTTCTCGCCGTGGTAGCCGGGTTGCGGGTGCTCGCTCATGCGACTCCTTCGCGGACGCTGCGGAAGCGCCGCAGGCGCAGGCTGTTGCCGACGACGAAGAGGCTCGACCCGGCCATCGCGGCGGCGGCGACCATCGGGCTCAGGAGCCCGGCGACGGCGAGCGGGATCGCGGCGACGTTGTAGGCGAAGGCCCAGAAGAGGTTGCCCTTGATCGTGGCGAGCGTGCGGCGCGAGAGGCGGATCGCGTCGACCGCGGCGCGGAGGTCGCCGGAGACGAGCGTCAGGTCGGACGCCTCGATCGCGACGTCGGTGCCGGTCCCGAGCGCGAGCCCGAGGTCGGCGGAGGCGAGCGCCGGCGCGTCGTTCACGCCGTCGCCGACCATCGCGACGACCTCGCCCTCGTCCTGGAGGCGGCGCACCTCGGCCGCCTTCTCCTCCGGGCGGACCTCGGCGAGGACGCGCTCGATCCCGACCTCGGCGGCGACGCGCTCGGCGGTCTCGCGCGTGTCGCCGGTCAGGAGGACCGGCGCGAGGCCGAGGGACTTCAGGCCGCGGATCGCATCCGCGCTCGTCGGCTTCACCGCGTCGCGGACGGCGAGCGTCGCGCGCGGGACGCCGTCCCAGTCCACGGCGATCGCCCCGCCGCGGCGCGCGATCTCGACGCTGTGGCCCTCGACGACGCCGCGGACGCCGAGCCCGGAGAGGCTCCGGAAGTCCCGGACGGGCGGGAGCTCGCCGAGCTCGGCGCGCGCACCGGCGGTGACGGCACGGGCGACCGGGTGCTCGCTCGCGGACTCCACCGCTCCCGCGAGGCGGAGGATCTCGGCGCGGCTCGCGCCGTTCAGCGGCTCGATCGCGACGAGCTCCATCCGTCCCTCGGTGACGGTGCCGGTCTTGTCGAGGACGATCGTCCCGATCCGGCGGGTCTGCTCCAGCACCTCCGGGCCCTTGATCAGGATCCCGAGCTGCGCGCCGCGGCCGCTCCCGACGAGGAGCGCCATCGGCGTCGCGAGGCCGAGCGCGCACGGGCACGCGATGATCAGCACCGCGACGGCAGCGGTGAACGCGGCGGACGCGCCGGCGCCCGCGAGCAGCCAGCCGGCGAGCGTCGCGAGCGCGATCAGGATCACGACGGGCACGAAGATCTCGGAGACGCGATCGGCGAGTCGCTGCACCGGCGCCTTGCCGGCCTGCGCCTGCTCGACGAGGCGCGCGATCTGTGCGAGCGCGGTGTCGGAGCCGACGCGCGTCGCGCGGACGACGAGCCGTCCGTCGGTGTCGATCGTCGCGCCGGCGACCTGCGCGCCGGGGCCGACGTCGACCGGGACGGACTCGCCGGTGAGCAGCGAGACGTCGACCGCGGCGGCGCCCTCGACGACGACGCCGTCCGTCGCGATCTTCTCGCCGGGGCGGACGACGAAGAGGTCGCCGGGGCGAAGCTCGTCGACGGGCACGAGCGTCTCCTCGCCGTCGCGGAGGACGCGCGCCTCCTTCGCGCCGAGCTCGAGCAGCGCGCGGATCGCGTCGCTGCTGCGCCGCTTCGCGCGGGTCTCGAGCCAGCGGCCGAGGAGGATCAGCGTCGTGATCACGCCCGCGGCCTCGTAGTACATGTCGGCGTCGAAGCGGCCGAGGAGGACGACCGTCGACCACGTCCATGCCGCGAGGGTGCCGAGCGAGATGAGCGTGTCCATGTTCGCCGCGCGGTGGCGCGCGGCTGCGAGTGCCACGCGGTGGAAGCCGAGGCCGCACCAGAAGACGACCGGCGTCGCGAGTGCGAACGCGACCCAGTCCCAGCCGGGGAAGTGGAACGCGGAGACGAGTGCGAGCGGGACGGTGAGCAGCGCCGAGACGACGAGTCGGCGCGGCGGCGTGTCGTCCGCGTGGTCGTGCGCGCCGCCCTGCTCGTGCGGCGCGGCGTGGTAGCCGGCCGCCTCGACGGCGGAGCAGAGCTCGTCGACGCGGTCGGGGTCGCAGTCGACGCTCGCGCGCTCGGTCGCGAAGTTCACCGTCGCGTCGACGCCGTCGAGGTCGTTCAGCGCGCGCTCGATCCGCGCCGCGCAGGACGCGCAGGACATGCCTCTGAGCTCGAGCTCCACCATACCCCTCCAGGGTATCACTGCGCCGCCTCCGAAACCAGCGCAACCATGCACCTCGGAGGCGCCTGCAGGACCTGTCCCGAGGTCTGACCCCGGTGCATGTCCACGAGCCCCCGCTCCGCGGCCCGACCAGTCACGCCGACAGGAGAAGAACGAGGGCCGACGGGGGAAAACATGGTTTCCCCCGTCGAGCGAGCGGCTGTGCGGGTGAGAGGACTCGAACCTCTAGAGAGCTCGCGCTCCAACGGGACCTAAACCCGCCGCGTCTACCAGTTCCGCCACACCCGCGGACGGCTCCAGCATAGAGCGCGCGTATAGTCCCGCCCCGTGGGCGGAATGAAGCCGGAGGATGTCTACGCACTCACCGGCACCGCGGACCCGCGCATCTCGCCCGACGGCGCGCTCGTCGCGTACCAGGTCTGGTGGCTCGACCGGGAGGCGAACGAGTACCGCGGCGCGATCTGGGTCGCCCCGCTCGACGGCTCCGGCGAGCCGCGCCGCTACACCTCCGGCGAGCGGCGCGACGGCTCCCCGCGCTGGTCGCCCGACGGCCGCTGGCTCGCGTTCACGTCGAACCGCGGCGGCGACGAGAAGACGCCGTCGCAGCTCTACGTCATCCCGGCCGAGGGCGGCGAGGCGCGCAGGCTCACCGACGGCAAGGAGGGCGTCGAGGAGGTCGTCTGGTCGCCCGACTCGACCCGCCTCGCGTACTCGATGCGCGTGCGCGACGACGCGTACGAGGAGGAGGACGACAAGAAGCGCCGCCCGCGCCGCGTGACGCGCCTCCTCTACAAGCTCGACAACGTCGGCTGGACGACCGATCGCCGCAGGCACGTCTTCGTCGTCGACGTCGACGGCGACACGCCGCCGCGTCAGCTGACCGACGGCGACTCCGAGAACGGCGAGCCGGCGTGGTCGCCGGACGGCACGCGCATCGTCTTCGCGTCGTTGCGCGGCGAGCGCTGGGACGTCGAGCTCGTCCAGCGCCTCTACGCCGTCGACGCCGCGGGCGGCGACGCGCGGCAGCTCACCGCCGACGACGGCTCGTTCGCCAATCCGTCGTTCTCCCCGGACGGCTCGCGCATCGCGTACCGCTACGAGGTCGAGGACGGGACGTTCCCGCACCACGGGCAGCTCGGCGTGATGGACGCCGACGGGACGAACGCGCGGCTGCTGACGACGTCGCTCGACCGGCAGACCGGGACGCAGGAGATCCGCGAGCCGCTGTGGGACGGCGACCGGCTCGTCTTCGCGATCGAGGACCGCGGCAACGTCCACCTCTACGCGGTCGCGGCCGACGGCTCGTCCGCGCCGGAGCTCATCGTCGGCGGCGAGCGGTCGCTCGGCGGCTACGACATCCGCGACGGCCGCATCGCTTACGTCTCGTCGACCACGACGACGCTGCGCGAGATCTACGCGGGCCCCGACGAGCGCCGCCTCACCGACGTCGGCCGCGCCTTCCTCGAGGGCCGGGAGCTCGCCGAGCCCGAGCGCTTCACGGCGGTCTCGGCCGACGGCTCCGAGGTCGACGCGTGGGTCGTGCGCCCGGTCGGCTGCGAGCCGGGGAAGCGCTATCCGACGCTTCTCTGCGTCCACGGCGGGCCGTTCTCGCAGTACGGGACCGGCTTCTTCGACGAGTTCCAGGTCTACGCGGCGGCGGGCTACGTCGTCCTCTACTCGAACCCGCGCGGGAGCTCCGGGTACTCGGAGGCGTGGGGCCGCGCGATCCGCGGCCCGCTCGACGGCTCGGGCCCCGGCTGGGGAACCGTCGACTACGAGGACGTGACGGCCGTCGTCGACACGGCGCTCGCGACGTTCGACTTCGTCGACCCGGACCGCCTCGGCGTGATGGGCGGCTCGTACGGCGGCTTCATGACGACGTGGGTCGTGTCGCACACGAACCGCTTCAAGGCGGCGATGTCCGAGCGCGCCGTGAACCACATGGTCAGCGCGTTCGGGTCGAGCGACATCTTCTGGATCTTCCAGCGCCAGTTCGGCGGCTCGATGTGGGACAACGTCGACACGTGGCTCGAGTTCTCGCCGGCGACGTATGCGAAGGACATCGAGACGCCGCTCCTGATCGTCCACTCGGAGAACGACCTCCGCTGCGACATCGAGCAGGGCGAGCACCTCTTCACGCTGCTGCGCCTGATGGGGAAGGAGGTCGAGATGCTCCGCTTCCCGGCCGAGGGGCACGAGCTCTCGCGCTCCGGCTCACCCGCGCACCGCGTCCAGCGGTTCGAGGCGATCCTCGACTGGTTCGCCCGCTACCTGTAGCTACCAGGCGTCCCAGTGGACCATCGAGTCGAGCGGCTTGCGCCGGCCCGGCTTGAAATCCGTCCCGATCGTGTACGCAACCGGGATCAGCGCGACCTGCATCACCTCGTCGTAGGGGATCCCGAGGATCTCCGCCGCCGCGCGCTCGTGCATCAGGTGGAACGTCGTCCAGACCGTGCCGAGCCCGCGTGACCGCGCCGCGAGCATGAAGCTCCACGCCGCCGGGATGATCGAGCCGAAGATCGACGCCTGCCACGCGACCGGCTTGTCCTCCGTCCGGCCCTGCACGCACGGGATCACGTGGACGGGGACCTCGTGCAGGTGCGCCGCGAGGTGGCGGACGGCCTCGCCGATGCGGACGAACTGCTCGTTCGGCGCGGGCCGACGCTCGAGGTAGGGCCCGGCCACCTCGCGCCACAGCTCGGCGAGCGCAGCGCGCTTCGCCGCGTCTCGGACGACGACGAAGTGCCAGTTCTGCGAGTAGCTCGCGGTCGGCGCCTGCTGCGCGAGCGCGAGGCACTCCTCGAGCACCTCCCGCTCGACCGGCCGCGTCAGGTCGAGCCGCTTGCGGACGGCGCGGGTCGTCGAGAGGAGCTCGTCGGTCGTGAGGTCGAGGATCATGCGGCGATCATCGCACGCGGTTACGGTCGCCGGATGCGCCGTGTGCTCCTCGTGCTCCTGCTCGGCCTCCTGTCGGGGTTCGGACCGATCGCGATCGACATGTACCTGCCGGCGCTGCCGCAGCTCACGCATGACCTCGGGATCGGCGCGTCGACGGCGCAGCTCACGCTCGCGGTCTGCCTCGGCGGGCTCGCGGTCGGACAGCTCGTCTCCGGCCCGCTCAGCGACCGCTTCGGCCGCAAGCGGCCGCTCCTCGGCGGGCTCGCGCTCTTCGTCGCGGCGTCGCTCGCGTGTGCGGCGGCGCCGGGAGCCGCGGCGCTGATCGTGCTTCGCTTCGTCCAGGGGCTCGGCGGCGGCTTCGGGATCGCGATCTCGCGCGCCGTGGCGCGCGACATCACGACGGGCCGCGCGCTCGCCGGGTTCCTCTCGGCGATGATGCTCGTGAACGGGCTCGCGCCGATCCTCTCCCCCGTCGTCGGCGCGCAGCTGCTGCACGTGACGGACTGGCGCGGGATCTTCGTCGTGCTGGCCGGGATCGGCGCGGCCGCGCTGCTCGGCGTCGTCGTGGTGCTGCGCGAGACGCTCGCGCCGGAGCAGCGGCGCAGCGGCGGCTTCGACGACGTCCGCGCGACGACGAGGGAGCTGCTCGCCGACCGCGTCTTCCTCGGCTACCTCGTCGTCCTCGCGTTCTCGTTCGGCGCGATGTTCGCGTACATCGCGGGCTCGTCGTTCGTCGTCGAGGACATCCACGGCGGCTCGCCGCAGCTGTACGGCGCGATCTTCGCGCTGAACGGCCTCGGGATCGTGTTCGCGAGCCAGTTGAACCGCTACCTGCTGCGCTCCCACTCGGAGCTGACGCTGCTCGCCGCCGGCGTCGTCGCGTCCGCGTGCGGAGGGTTCGCGCTCCTCGCCGTCGTCGTCGCCGGGATCGGGCTCGTCGGGATCGTGCCGTCGTTCTTCGTGCTCGTCGCGAGCCTCGGGATGATCCTCCCGAACGCGACGGCGCTCGCGCTCGCGCCGCACCCGCACGTCGCCGGCGCCGCCTCGGGGCTGATCGGGATCTTCCAGTACGCCGTCGGCGTCGTCGCGGCGCCGATCGTCGGCATCGCGGGAACGCACTCCGCGTACCCGATGGCGATCGTGATCGCGCTCCTCGGCGGGGCCTCGCTCGTCGCCCTTCGGCACGTGCGAAACGTCCCCGAATATGCCGAGCCTCGCTGAGCACTGCTACACGAGCGGCCTCCCTTTGAGCAGCTGCACGACGAGGGCGACGGCGGCGAGCCCGAGCGCGACGCACGCGAGCACGAGCGCAAGCGTGTCGTTACCGCCGCGCGACGCGAACACGGCCGCTGTCGCGGCGGCCGCCGTCGTGCCGCTGACGACGTCCACGGTGTCGACGGGGACGGCGGACTCGCGGATCTCGGTACGCGACGCAGGCGTGTCGGATCCGGGCGGACCGGTCCAGTCGACGATCTCTCCGCCCTTGTACACCTGCGCGACGTCCCAGGCGATCGTCCCCTCCCTCACCGGGTTCTTCGCGATGAAGCGGAACGTGTCGTAGCCACCCACAGGGATCGAGCCGCCCTCGAAGCCGACACTCACGACCCGCCCGTTGCGTCGCTCGACGTGCGTCGTCCACCCCGGGTGGTTCTCGACGAGGAAGAACTCGATGCCGTCGGGCACCGTCACCCGGACCGCGACCGTGGGCACGCCACGCTCGTTCGGGACGGTGAGCGTGTAGCGCTGCAGGTCGGCGGGCCGCGACGCCGACGGCTGCATGACGGCGTGGGCCGCTGCCGAAGCAGCAGCCCACGCCGACACGAGCACCGCGGCCGCGAGGACGGCTAGGCGGTGATGTTCACGCATGACGCAGGAGTGGCGCTCGTCGGCGGACCCGACCAGCTCACGGTCTCGGCCGCCATGCCCTTGACGGCTCCGTTGTAGACCTGGTCGACCGGGAAGCACAGCTGCTGGGCCGTCGAGGGCGCCTTGAAGCGGAACTCGAACGACCCGTACATCCCCGGCCGGATCAGGTTGCCGGGCAGCGACTGCCAGGTGACCTGCGTCGTGTTGTAGATCGGATTGCCCTCGCCGTCCTTCTGGCCCGTGTCCACCCTGGTGAACGTCACCTTCCAGCCCGGCGCCTGCCTGACCGTGATCGACTGCTGGATCGCGGCCGGGACGGACATCGTGACCTTGAAGGTGGACTTGTTCGCCCGCTCGTTCGGAACGCGGAGGAACCACGTCGCGGTCGACGCGGCCGTCGGCTGCCCCAGGAGCAGGTTCACGGTTGCATGGGCGCCGGCGAACGGCGCGTACACGCCGGCGACGACAACCGCCGCCGCCGCTGCGATCAGCTTCTTCATCGAGAGTCCTTTCGGATAGCGGAGGCTCACGGCGTCGACGGCTCCTCGGCGCGGAAGGCGTAGTTGATCCGGAACGTCCGCCAACGCGTCTTCGTCGCCTTGACCCGCCCGCTGAGCGTCAACTGGTACGCGCCGGGCGCCGGGAACACGAACGGCGTTCTCACGGTCGCAGGCTTCGCGTACACGACAGCGCCGGTCGAGTCCGTGATCCTCCACGCGCACTTGCACGTCGCCCACGCGAACTTCGCCTTCGACTCGACTTTCTCGACGACGATCGTCGCCGGCTGGGTCGCAATCGGGTCGTCGTCCGGAGCGACGTGAACCGTCACGCTCACGCCGTTGTTGGTCTCACGGTCGTGCGCACGCGCTGCACCCGCCCCGGCGAGGGCCAGGACGCAACACGCGAGCACGACCCCGAGGGGCCGTTGCATCGCAACCTCCTAGATGGTGGTACTGCTCGGAATCAGCTCGACACGGCGTACGCTGGCGGGCCGCGGAGCGACCACCCGAGCACGTCGGCCCGGAGCCGCGGAAGATTGACGCTCACGGCCTCGGTCGCAACCGCGACCCGCGCCGTGCCGGCGACGATGCCTCGACCTCGGAGGATCCGCGCCGCGACGACGACGACGCGGCAGAGAAGCCTCGCGACGCCGAACGCGAGGAGGGCGAAGGGGAGCTGGAGTAGGAGCCCGTAGCGGAAGGTCGGCTGGTAGACCATCCACTGCGGGCCGTTCACGCCGTGCAGCCAGCGTTCGGTGTACTCCTGGACCGTGAACGCGAGCGGGGGCAGCAGGGCGAACATCCAGACGGGGACCGGGCGTATGGGCCGACGCCGCAGAGCGTCGCCGACACCGGCGAGGATCGCGACGAGGCAGAGGGCCGCCGCGACGCCGGCGGCGACGGGCAGATACCCCTCGTAGCCGTGGCCGCTCGCCGACAGCATCCGCCAGCGAACGTCCGCCTCCGGATACGCGAGCCGGTAGGCGAGGGAGTGCGCGACCTGCGTTCCCGCGAGGATCAGCGGAATCGACAGCCCCCAGGCGGTGAGCCTCCTCACGGTGCCGATTCTTACACGACGCGCACCGGATAACGCCCCCAGAAAATGCCGAGTCCCCGTGAACCCGAGGGCCCACAGGGACTTGGCAGACGGCAATCTCTCACGCCGCGCGGGGCGTGTCAAGCACTAGCGCATGCCGCGCCCGACATGGCGGGCGCGGCCAGAACGACGCGCCACGAGTCAGCTCCCGCCGAGACCCTGCGAGCGGAAAGCGAAGCGCAAGGGCACGCGCGCGCGAGCGCGCCTGACCCGCGCGGAGCGGGCGACGCAGCGAAAGCATGGCCCCGGGAGGAGTCGAACCTCCGCACGCAGATTCGAAGTCTGCCGCTCTATCCGCTGAGCTACGGGGCCGGGCCGATCTAGCGTAACGCGCTGCTACGCCGGAACCGCGACGCCGTACTTCCGCTTCAGGTACGCGAGGTACGGCTTCGCGTCGATCGTCGAGCCCACGGCTCGTCGGAGCGTCTCCTGCGGCGGGAACTTGCGGCCGCTCGCGTGGACGTTGTCGCCGAGCCAGTCGCGGATCGCGCCGAACTCGCCCCTTTCCATCTGCGCGTCGACGTCGGCGACGTCCTCGTTCAGCTTCTCCCACAGCTGCACCGACATCACGGTGCCGAGGAGGTACGTCGAGAAGTAGCCGATGAGCCCGGCCGACCAGTGCACGTCCTGCAGGACGCCGTGCGCGTCGTCCGGCACCTCGACGCCGAGGTACTCCTCCATCCGCTCGTTCCAGATCCGCGGCAGGTCGGAGAGCTCGACGCGGCCGTTGATGATGTCCTGCTCGAGCTCGAAGCGGAGGATCACGTGCATCCCGTACGTCACCTCGTCCGCACGGATGCGGATGAGCGACGGCTCGACCTTGTTCGCTCCGGCGATGAACGCGTCGCGGTCGACGCGGCCGAGCTGTGCGGGGAAGTACTCCTGCAGCCGCGGGTAGAAGAACCGCCAGAACGGCTCGCTCCGGCCGACGAGGTTCTCCCAGAGCCGGCTCTGCGACTCGTGGATGCCGAGCGACGACGAGCTCCCGATCGGCAGGGTCGAGATTTCGCGCCGGATCTGGTGCTCGTAGAGGCCGTGGCCGTACTCGTGCATCGTCGAGAACAGCGACTCGAGCGTGTCGGGGTAGTAGTGCGTCGTGATCCGGATGTCGTCGATGCCGGTGCCGGACGCGAACGGATGCTCCGTCGGGTCGATGCGCCACGTGTCCGGCCGGTGCCCGAACAGGTCGACGATCTCGTGCGCGAGCTCGATCTGCTCGTCGACGGGGAACTCGCCGTAGAGGAACGAGTCGTCGACCTCGCGCTCGCGAAGCTCGGCGATCATCGGGACGAGCTCCGCCTTGATCTCCGCGAAGATGCGCGTCACGTCGGCCGACTTCGTCTCGGGCTCGAAGTCGTCCAGGAGGATGTCGTACGGCTCGTCGACCGGGTCGAAGCACGCGATGTAGCGGCGCCGCAGCTCGATCGCGCGCTCGAGCGCCGGCAGGAACAGCTCGAAGTTCGACGTCATCTTCGCCTCGAGCCAGACCGGCGCGGCCTCGGCGCCGGCGCGCGCCATCTCGGCCGAGAGCTCGGTCGGGACGCGGACCGCCTTGTCGTAGTCGCGGCGGACGAGACGGATGAGGCACGCGTCGTCGGAGTCCGGGTCGAGCGATTCCTCGAGCGGCCGCAGCTCGTCGAGCAGCCGGCCCAGCTCCGGGTCGATCAGCGCCTCGTGGCCGAGCTGCTGCACGAGCGCGAGATGCCCGCCGCGCGCGGCCGCGCCGGCCGGCGGCATGATCGTGCGCAGGTCCCACGCGAGCAGTGCGCCGATCGCGCCGAGCGAGCCGATCCGCTCGGTGCGCGCCTTGAGCTCTGCGAGGGGATCCGACGCCACGGGCCGTGAGCCTAGCGGCTCGCGTTGTCGACGAGCTCGGCGACCTCGACGAACGTGATCGTGGGCGCCACGCCGTAGATCCCGGTCACCCGCTCGACGAGCGCGTCGTTGAAGAAGGCGCGGGCCGCGTCCTCGTCGTCCCAGAGGTAGACGTTGCGCGCGCGGCGATTCGCCTCGTCGATCGTGAACGCCTTCTGGCGAAGCCCCGGCATCCCCTCGAACTGGGCGCGCGCGCCCTGTGCGATCGCCGCGACCTTCGCCGCGTCGAAGTCGTCCCCGAACTGGAACTCGACGAGCACTCCGATCACACCGGGAGCCTATCGACATGTCCCGGGGTCAGACCCCGGGGACATGTCTCCAGTGGCGACAACGATCCGCCGCCGCGCATGGTTTCCCCCGTTAAGCGAGCGACCCGGCGAAGCCGGGTCGCAAAGCGTCAGGGTGGCGGACGGGACTCGAACCCGCGACCACCGGGACCACAACCCGGAGCTCTACCAACTGAGCTACCGCCACCGCGAAGCCCGTACAGCCTAGCGGGGGTCGCCTGAGGTCGGCGGTACGCTTTCCCGCAGGCGCCCGTAGCTCAGTGGACAGAGCGGCGGACTTCTAATCCGCGGGTCGGAGGTTCGAATCCTCCCGGGCGCGTCGGGCTGTCGAGTCGGGTCGTCAGCCGATCACCTTCTCGATGCGCTTCGCGTCCGCGATCAGCGCGGCGGCCTGCGCGGCCGGGATCTTCTTGCCGGACTGCGCCCGCACCTCGGCCTGGAAAGCGGTCAGCGTCAGGCTCGCGAGCTTCGGCTGGCCGTGCCCGAGGAACCACTGCGCAACGGCCACCGTGTCCGCGAGGCTCCTGCCCGGGCCGACGCCCTTGACGGCGGCGGCGAGGTCGGCGAGCTGCTCGCCCGCGCCCTTCACGTGCACGGTGAAGCTCGCAGTCGCAGCGTTCCCGGACGCGTCGGCCGCGGTACAGCTCACCGTCGTCGTGCCGATCGCGAACACGGCTCCGGACGGCGGCGCGCAGAGGACGGTCGGGCTCGGGTCGACGTCGTCCTTCGCGGAGACGGCGTACGAGACGGCGGCTCCCACCGGGCTCGTCGCGTCGACGACCGTCGCGCCCGGGATGCTCAGGACCGGGGGCGTCGTGTCGCCCGGCGCAGCGAGCGGAGCGAGGTCGACGTCGACCACGCTGTACACGATGCTCCGGCTCCAGGCGATGTCGGACCCGGCCGAGAAGGTGAAGGTGCCGCCGAGCTCCGGGTCAGGGATCGTTGTCGATGGACCGGTCGTCTCGGGGAGATAGCTCTGCGGCTCGGCGAGGAACGACATCACCGTCGGCTTGTAGCGCAGACCGGTCGCCCCGCTGTTCGGCACGGTGATCCGCACCGTGAGCGTGTAGGTCGTGTCGAGCGCGGGGTGTGAGGCGCGCCAGTAGACGCCGTACCCCGGGTCCACGTACAGGTACGCATCCGCCGCCGCGTCTGCGACCGGCGCGACGACGCTCTGGGGGTCGACGACTGCACCGGAGACGAGATCGCCCGGAATGACCTGGATGCCGAGGGCGTCGGAGGCGGTCGCCGGGTCACGGAGCGTCGCCGAGACCGTCACGGTCTGTGTTCCGCCGCCGGCCGGAATCGTCGCCGGCGACATCGTCCGCGACACGTCGAACCCCGTCGTGAACCCGCCTACGACCGCGTGCGAGTGCCCTGGGGTTCCGTCGATGTCGTGGAGCGTGAACGACCCCCACTGCTGGAGGTCCGACCCCGTCGCCGACAGCGGGAACGTCACAGGCGGAGCGAACGTCTGCGAGCTCGTGTCCACGGAGATCGTCGGCGCCGGCACGACCGTCGAGCCGCTGTTCCACATGTACGCCGACCATGTCCGCGCAGCGTCCGTCGGTTGCGTGGCGCCGACCGAGTCGACGGCCGCGGCCGGCGAGACCCTCGCATCGCGATAGTCGACGGCCTGCGCGATGGGCAGAACAAGCGGCTTCCAGAGCACCGCGTGGCTCTCGCCGGAGGCGGTCTGGCTCCCGCCGGTGATCGTCCCGTTCGCGCTGATTGCAGCGGCATGGCTGTACGTGCCGCCGAGCGTGCCGAGATCGACCATCCCGCCCGACGAACTCCAGACGAACGCATGCGAACCGCCGTCCGCCGTGTCGCTCTCGCCGACGACCTGGCCTGCGTCGTTGAGCGCCTTCACGCTCGTGAAGCCCAGATGCGTCGACGCTCCGCCCAGCGTCCCGATGTCGACCATTCCTCCCGCCTGCGTCCACGAGAACACGTGCGTCGCCCCGGAGGCGGTGGTGCTCGTGCCGACGACCTGGCCGAGATCGTTCACGGCGCCGGCGCCGCTCGACGTCCCACCGAGCGTGCCGAGATCGACCATCCCCCCGGCCTGCGTCCACGAGAACGCGTGCTGCTCACCCGAGGCGGTCGCGCTCGTCCCGACGACCTGCTCGCGCCCGTTCACCGCGGCCGCCCAGCTCGACGTCCCGCGGAGCGTGCCGAGGTCGGTCATGTCGCCGGCCGGCGAGCGGAGATACGCGTGGGACTCGCCCGCCGGCGTCGCGCTCGAGCCGACGATCCAGCCCATCTCGTTCACGTCCACGGCGGTCGTGTTCCACGCCGTGCCGCCGAGCGTGCCGACGTCCACCATCCCGGCGGGCCCGGTCCACGAGAACCCATGGCCGATGGGCGGATACCCGCTCCAGTGGCTGCTCCCGACGACCTCGCCGTTCTCGTTCACGGACGAGGGGTAGCTCTGCCCGACGACGCCGCGGAGCGTCCCGAGATCGACCATGCGGCCGCCCGGGACCCATGAGAACACGTGGAACATCGTGCCGTCGAGATACGCGACGCCCACGACCTGGCCGGCGTCCGTGACGCGCTGGGCGCCGCTGATCGGTCCGCCGAGCGTGCCGAGATCGACGAAGCCGCCCGCCTGCGTCCACGAGAACGCGTGCTGCGACGTCGGTCCCGACGTCGTGAACACCGCCCCGACCACCTGCCCGGAGTCGTTGACGTCGGCCGGGCTGACGGACGGCCAGCCGAAGTTGCCGAGGTCGACCGCGACGTACGTCGGAGCGATCGCGCGCGTGTCGCCCGCAAGGGCGGCCAGCGCGACGAACGACACCGCCGCGACGATCCAGAGTCGAAGCTTCATGAGACTCACCCCTTACCGAGGCGCAATGAGCACACCCGGATGGCGGTCAGCCGCCTCGACGCCGCGACCGTAGCGCCGTTCCCCGGCGCAGGCATCGGTAGTTCGAGGCAGCCTCGACGGGTCCCGCGCCGCCTCTGAGAAGATCGCGGCGTGAGCCTCCGCGGCAGTCCGCTCGAGCAGGACGTCGCGCTTCCCGACGGGCGGATCGTGCGGGTGCGCGTCGGCGTGCCCGACGACTCGTACATCGCGAAGCGCGATCTCGACACCGTCGACGTCGAGCTCTACGGCGACGGGCAGCACCTCGCCGCGGTGAACACCGTCCTCGCCGCGAAGCAGGTGCGCGAGGCGCGCGAGCTCCTCCACGAGATCGTCGCCGGCCTCGCGTCCGGCGAGCTCGAGCCGACCGCGGGCGCGATCGAGCCGCTCGCAGATAGGCTCCGCTGAATGTCCAGTGCAACGATCCACACCAACCACGGCGCGATCGCGATCGAGCTCTACCCCGACGACGCGCCGAAGACCGTGGCGAACTTCACGAAGCTCGCCGCCGACGGCTTCTACGACGGCGTCATCTTCCACCGCGTGATCCCGGACTTCATGATCCAGGGCGGCGACCCGACCGGCACCGGCTCGGGCGGCCCCGGCTACCAGTTCGAGGACGAGTTCAACGACAACAAGGTGACGCGCGGCGCGCTCGCGATGGCGAACGCCGGCCCGAACACGAACGGCAGCCAGTTCTTCATCGTCACCGCCGGCGCGTGCGAGTGGCTCGACGGCAAGCACACCGTCTTCGGCCGCGTCACGGACGGGATGGACGTCGTCGACGAGATCTCGGCGCTCGAGACCGATGCGCGCGACCGTCCGCGCAACGACGTCGTGATCGAGCGCGTCGAGCTCGGCGAGTAGCGCTAACGCTGCCGGCGCGGGCCGCGGAGCCACGCGCCGAACGCGATCCCGTACCAGAGCACGAAGAAGACGATCCCCATCCCGACCGCGGCCGCGATCCCCGAGCCCGCGCCGAAGAGGAACGACGTCACGGTCAGCACCGCCGAGACCATCGCGACGGCGAGGAGCGCGAACCCGACGATCGTGAACGCGTTCCCGAGCCTGACGATGTGCTCCTTGCTCTCGACGCGCCAGCGCAGGCGGTGGAAGGAGGGGGTCGCGATCATGAACGCGGACGCGAGCGTCGTCGCGATGAGCGAGACGTAGTACGCGTCGCGCTCGAGCCTCGTCATCTTCGCGAAGCCGCTGCTGAACGGGACGGCGAGCAGGAACGCGAACAGCACCTGCACGCCGGGGAGCCCGACCCGCACCTCGTTCAGGAGCTCGATCAGCTCGCGGTCGGTGCGCTGTTTCGGGGTCTCCTCGGGGGTCACGCCTGCGAACCTAACTCCGCTGCTCGGTGAAGCGCCAGTACGCGACGCCGGCGAGGGCGATCGCGCCCGCGATCCCGAACGCCATCGCGTACGACTTCCAGCTCCCGCTCTCGAACGCCCGCCCGCCGATGTAGCCGAGCAGCGCCGAGTACGTCGCCCAGATCAGGCCCGCCGCGAGGTCGGCGGCGAAGAAGCGGCGCCAGCGCATCGAGACCGTCCCGGCGGAGAACGTCACGGCGGTTCGCCCGCCGGGGATGAAGCGCGCCGTCGGGACGATCCACGGCCCCTGCCTGTCGAGCGTCCGCTGCGCCCACGCGTAGTGGCGCTTCGCGTCCGCGCTCTTGAAGAGCCTCCTGTACGCGGGCTCGCCGACCTTCGAGCCGAGGAAGTACGAGAGGTTGTCGCCGAGCACGACGCCCGCCCACGCGCAGAGGATCACGAGCCAGATCTCGAGGCCGCCCGCCGCGGCTGCGATGCCGGCGAGGATCACGATCGTCTCGCTCGGGACGAGCGGGAGCACCGCGTCGGCGAGCGCGACGCCGAACACGAGCAGATACGTCCACCACTCGTTCGACACGAGATCGGTGAGCGCGCCGAAGATCGTCAGGAGAGGCATGGCCTGCACCCGGAACGGTAACGTCAACGGCAAGGCTTCGATGCTGTCCTGGGACGACATCCTCGAGCTCGCCGCCGACCTGCCGGAGATCGAGAACGGCACCTCGTACGGCACGCCCGCCCTGAAGGTGCGCGGGAAGTTCATGGCGCGGCTCCGCGACGAGGGGACGGTGCTCGTCGTGCGGTGCGACCTCGACGAGAAGCCGTTCCTCCTCGAGGCGAACCCGGAGACGCTCTTCACGACGCCGCACTACGACGGCTACGGCGCCGTGCTCGTCCGGCTCGACAAGGTGCCGCCGGAGGAGCTGCGCGAGCTCCTGATCGACGCCTGGATGCTCGCCGCGCCGAACCGGCTCGTGGCGCAGTTCAACGCGGTCGAATAAGCTCCCGCGCCACGATGGCGGATGAGCGCGCCGACGACCTGCGTCGCCTCGACTACGAGCAGACGAACGACCTCTTGCGGACGCTCACGGACGTCCGCTTCAAGCTCCTCGCGGTCGTGCCGACCCTCGCCGGCGCCGCCGTCGCGTTCCTCGGGCGCGGCCGCCCGGCCGCAGAGCTGCTCGCCGTCGGCCTCGTCGGCCTCGTCGCGACGCTCGGCCTCGTGCTCTACGAGATCCGGAACACGCAGATGTACGACTACGCCGTCGCGCGCGCGTCGTCGCTCGAGACGCAGCTCGGGATCGGCCTGTTCAAGGACCGGCCGGGGAAGAGCATCCGCGTGTTCGGCATCGGCGTCGCCGGCCACGACCACGCGCTCGCGTACGTCTACGGCGCCGCGATCGCCGCCTGGACGTACCTCGTCGTCTGGGGCGGGTTGCGCGCGCTCCACGTCGGCAGCGCCCAGAAGATCGGCGGGATCGTCGGCGTCGTCGTCGGCGTGCTCGCGCTCGTCGAACTGCTGCGTGTGCGGACGCGGTAGGTCAGAATCGAGGCGACCCGTCCCTCGCGAAAGGTAACGACCATGGCACTCGAAGACTCCGACTCTCCGATCCTCAACCTCCTCGCCGCGATGAACCTGGCCGGGATCGAGGCGTCCTCGCTCGACGCGCAGACGATGATGCTCGTCCGGCTGGCGGCCCTCGTCGCGGTCGACGCTCCGCCCATCTCGTACGTGCTCAATCTCCAGATGGCGGGCGACGTCGACGTCAGCGCCGAAGAGGTCGAAGGCATGCTCGCCGCCATCGCGCCGATCGTCGGGTCGGCACGCGTCGCCGCGGCCGCCGGCAACGTCGTGCGCGCGCTCGGCCTCGAGATCGCGCTCGCCGAGCTCGACGAGGGCTGAGCCCCGTCCGAACCGACACGGTGTGAGTGCCGCCCCCTCGGCGGTCCTCACACCCCGGGGAGGCGGGAGACGCTCTCGGCTGCGGCGATGAGGTCTCCGTCGAGCCGGTCGACACGAACCCGGGCGCAGAGCGCCTCGGTTGCACCCGTGCCCGAGAGGACGAGCGGGGCCGTTCGCGCGAGCCGCCGCAGCGCCGCGCCCTGCTCCTCGAGCAGCGCGGTGTCATTGCTCGCGACGACGACGAGACGCGGGTCCATGGTCCTCGCAGCCTGGTCGAGCGCGGCGAGCGGCGTGTCTGCACCGAGGAAGAGGATCCGCCAGCCGTGCGAGCGCAGGACGAGGCCGAAGGCGATCAGGCCGATGTCGTGGCGCTCGCCGGGCGCGCAGGCGAGGATCGCGAGCGGTCCGGCGCCGCGGCCCCAGACGCGCGAGAGGCTGAGCAGCCGCTCGCGGACGAGGTTGGTGGCGAAGTGCTCCTGGCCGATCTCGAGCTCGCCGCGCACCCATTCGTCGCCGATCTCCCGCAGCGCCGGGAGGATCAGCTCGCGCAGGACGGTGGCCAGCTCGAGGCCGGCGAGCGCCTCGTCGAGCACGGAGTGCACCGCCGCCTCGTCGTAGTCGCGCACCGCGGCGAGCAGGCGGTCGCGCGCGTCGTCGAGCAGGCCGCCGGACGGGCGGGCCGGCGCGAGCGCGCGCCGCGCGGCTTCCGCCGCTGAGAGCCCTTCGTCGAGCGCGTCCTTCATGCGGGCGACCCGCCCGGCGTCCTCGCTCGTGTAGAGGCGGAAGCCGCCCTCGGAACGGACCGGCTCGAGGAGCCCGTACCGGCGCTCCCAGGCACGCAGCAGCTCGGGGCTGACCCCGACCCGCCGGGCGAACTCGCCGATCCGCAGCGCTCCTGCGTTCCCGCTCATATCCATCACTCTATACATAAACTAGACAGAGATTTGACACGGCCGGACGGAATCTGTACATTGCCGTCTAGAGATTGTCCATCTAACGTACAGAGCTGCTGCCCGCAGCCGCCCGACCAACACGAAGGAGAAGGAGATGAGAAGCGTTCGCACCACGATTACCCTGCTCGTCGTCGCCGCGCTGGCGGCCGCGGCGATCGGGACCTCCGCTTCGGCCTCGACGTCGAGGCCGGCAGGCGACCAGAACATCGTCCAGACCGCGCTCGCGGCCGGACAGTTCACCACGCTCGCATCGCTGCTGACCAAGGCAGGCCTCGTGGACACGCTCTCCACCGGTGGGCCCTTCACGGTCTTCGCGCCGACCGACGCGGCGTTCGCGAAGGTGCCGAAGGCGACGCTCGACGCGCTCGCCGCGAATCCGGCCCTGCTGAAGTCGGTGCTCCTCTACCACGTCGTCCAGGGCCGGCTGACGGCGGCCGACGTCGCGAAGCTCAGCTCCGCGAAGACGCTCGACGGGCGCTCGGTCGCGATCAAGGTCGCCGACGGCTCCGTCTACATCGACAACGCCAAGGTGACGACCCCCGACGTGATCGCGTCGAACGGCGTCATCCACGTGATCGACTCGGTCCTGATCCCGCCGGCGGCGCCCGCAGCGCCGACCCGGAACATCGTCCAGACCGCGGTCGCGGCCGGGCAGTTCAAGACCCTCGCCTCGCTGCTGACGAAGGCCGGTCTCGTCGGCACGCTGCAGGGCAAGGGGCCGTTCACCGTCTTCGCTCCGACCGACGCGGCGTTCGCGAAGGTGCCGAAGGCGACGCTCGCGGCGCTCGCGAAGGACAAGGCGAAGCTCCGCGCCGTGCTGCTCTACCACGTCGTCAAGGGCTCGGTCACGGCCGCCCAGGCGATGAGTCTCAGCTCGGCGAAGACCCTCAACGGCAAGCCGGTCGCGATTCGCGTCAGCGGCGGCAAGGTGTACGTCGGCGGCGCCCAGGTGGTCAAGGCCGACGTCATGGCCTCGAACGGGATCATCCACGTGATCAACAAGGTGCTGATCCCGCCGACGAGCTAGGACGACCCGGAGGAATCGGGCTCCGGGCCACAACCGGCCCGGAGCCCGCTCTCGCCGTCACATCGCATCGACCACGAAAGGAGCCGACGATCGACGCTCAAACCATGACCGGGTCTCCAGCCTCCGCCGCGACGGCGGTTTCCGGGTACCGCCGGCTGCGCGTCTGGAACGCCGCGCTCGCGCTCGTGCTCGGCGCCCAGGCGCTCCTGATCTTCGTTCTCTCGAACGGCTTCAGCCTGCCGATCACGATCAGCTTCGGGACCGGGCCGCCCGGAACGCCCAGCACCACGAACACCGTCTGGAACCTGCCGATCGGCCCGGCCGTCGCGCTCTTCCTGCTCCTCGCTGCGGTCGACCACGGTCTCATGGCCGCGCCGCGGATCCACGGTTGGTACGAGCGCAATCTGGGCCGCGAGCGGAATCCGGCCCGCTGGTGGGAGTACTCCGTGAGCGCGTCGTTGATGATCGTGCTGATCGCCATGTACACAGGGATCAGCGACCTTGCCGCGCTGATCGCGATCTTCGGCGTCAACGCGGCGATGATCCTCTTCGGGCTGACGCAGGAGTACGCGAACCCGCCCGGGGCGCGGGTCACGTGGCGCCCGTACATCTACGGCTGCATCGCGGGTGCCGTGCCCTGGATCGCGATCGCGATCCAGATCGGCTACGCCCAGGCGCAGACCAACAGCGTGCCGGCGTTCGTGTTCGGCATCTTCGCGTCGCTGTTCGTGCTCTTCATGAGCTTCGGCGCCAACATGGCCCTCCAGTACCGGCGGCGCGGCCCGTGGCGCAGCTACCTGTTCGGCGAGCGTGCGTACCTCGTGCTCAGCCTGAGCGCGAAGAGCCTGCTCGCCTGGCAGATCTTCTTCCCGACGCTGATGTAGGGAAAAGGACGGAAGCGGGTGGCGGGAATCGAACCCGCGTAGCCAGCTTGGAAGGCTGGAGCTCTACCATTGAGCTACACCCGCGCGACGCGGCTAGGTTAGCGGGATGCACCCTTCGGCCGAGGCCGTCGTGCTCGTGCCGGCTCTCGTCGTCGCGTACGCGCTCGCGGCGCGCGCGGAGCGGCCGTCGCGGGCGCAGGTCGTCCTCGCAGGCGCCGGGCTCGCGCTGATCTTCGCGGCGTTCGCGAGCGGGCTGCAGCCGCTCGCGGTGCACACGTTCCTCTGGGCGCACCTGCTCCAGAACGTCGTGCTCGCGGAGTGGGCGCCGGCGCTGCTCGTGCTCGCGGTGCCGCGGCGCATCGCGGCGCGCGCGGCCGGGTTCCCGCTCTTCCATCCGTTCGTCGCGCTGCCGCTCTGGCTCGGGACGTACTTCGTCTGGCACTACCCGTGGATCTACGACCACGCGCTCGAGCGTCCGCACTCGCTGCTGCACGTCGAGCACCTCACGTATCTCCTCGCGGGGATCTGCCTCTGGTGGCCCGTCGTCCACGGCGCCTACTCGGCGGGGCTGAAGGCGCTCTACCTCTTCTGCGCGTTCGTCCTCGCGTCGCCGCTCGGCCTCTTGCTCGCGCTGATCCCGCGCGCGGTCTACTCCTTCTACGCGAACGCGCCGCGGACGTGGGGACCCGCGCCGCTCGCCGACCAGCAGATCGCCGGCGTGACGATGGCGGTCGAGGAGGCGGTCGTGTTCTTCACCGTCTTCACCGTGTTCCTGCTCCGGTTCCTCCAGGAGGAGCAGGCGCACGGCGCGTTCGAGAGCGTCGCGGATGGTAGGACCCCGCCGTGGAGTCGCGCGGACTCGTAGTCGTCGGCGCCGGGGCGGCGGGGCTCGCAACCGCGGCTCTGCTCCGGCGCGCCGGCCGCGAGGCGCTCGTGCTCGAGGCCGGGCCCGAGCCGGGCGCGGCGTGGCGCGAGCGCTACGACCGGCTGCGGCTGCACACGCCGCGGCTGCTCTCCGGCCTGCCGAATCGCCGCATCCCGCGGCGCTACGGACGCTGGGTGCGGCGCGACGACCTCATCGAGTATCTCCACGACTACGCCGCCGCGGAGGGCGTCGAGGTGCGCACCGGCGTCCACGTCGACCGGATCGACCGCGACGGCGGCGGCTGGACGCTCGCGCTCGGCGGCGGCGAGTCGCTGCGCGCGGAGACGGTGATCGTCGCGACGGGTTACAACGGCACGCCGTGGATCCCGGACTGGCCCGGACGCGACGGCTTCACCGGCGAGCTCGTCCACTCGGACGACTACCGCAACCCGGCGCCGTTCCGCGGCCGCGACGTGCTCGTCGTCGGCGCGGGGAACTCGGGCGCCGAGATCGCGACCGACGTCGCCGAGGGCGGAGCGTCGCGGACGCGGCTCTCGGTGCGGACGCCGCCGCAGATCGTGAAGCGCGCGACCGCGGGCGTGCCGGCACAGCTGATCGGGATGACGATCCGGAAGCTGCCGCCGGCCTGGGTCGACCCGATCTCGCTGACGCTGCGGAAGCTGTCCATCCCGGACATGTCCGAGCAGGGCCTGCCGCGCCCCGAGGTCGGCGTCGGCACCCAGTTCCGGGCGACCGGCACGACGCCGATCCTCGACGTCGGGATCGTCGGCGCCGTCCGTCGCGGCGCAGTCGAGATCGTCGCCGCGGTCGAGTCGTTCGACGGAGCCGACGTGCTGCTCGCCGACGGCTCGCGGATCGCCCCCGACGCGATCATCGCGGCGACCGGCTTCCGCGCCGGGCTCGACGGGCTGGTCGGGCACCTCGGCGTCCTCGACGGCCGCGGCCTTCCCCTGAAGACGGACGGCGAGCCGGCCCTGCCGGGCCTCTGGTTCGTCGGCTTCGTCCCGACCCTCGGCGGCCAGCTCCGCGAGGGCAGCGTCGCCGCGCG
>DATJOZ010000048.1:0-10468 GCA_035506655.1 Gaiellaceae bacterium | reverse complement strand
TCTGGATGTGGCTCGGCGCCGACAACCGGATCATCGGTGCGGGGATCACCCTGCTCCTGGCCCTCGCCGCGCTCGCGGTCGCGTCCGCGTCTCCCGCGAAGATGCGCGCGTGACGTACCGCCGCTTTGCGCTGCTGACGGCGTCGGTAGGCGTTGTCCTCTTCGTCGTGTGCTCGCTCGCCGCCCAGGGCGGGCCGCTCTCGCATGGATCGTATGGCGACGTCCATGTGTTCGGCCTGTACGGGCACCGGATGGCGGCGGGACTCTGGCCGTACCGCGACTTCTTCGATGAGTATCCGCCGCTCGCGCAGCCGCTCTTCCTCATCGTCACGTGGCTCCCGGGGAGCTACGCCCGTGCGTGGCAATGGACGATGGTCGTGCTCGGCGCCGCGTCGCTCGTGGCGCTCGTCGCGACGATCGCGTCGCTCGGCATGCCGCGCCGGAGGCTCGTCATCGCGGCGGCGACGATCGGCGTCACGCCGCTCTTGCTCGGCCAGTCGATCTTCGACGAGTTCGACCTGTGGCCGGCGTTCCTCGCCGCGGCGGCGCTGCTCGCGTTCGTGCGGCGGCGCGAGGGGACGGCGTACGTGCTGCTCGCGCTTGCGGTCGCGGCGAAGACGTATCCCGTCGTGTTCCTGCCGCTCGCGCTCATCGCGACGTGGGAACGGGGAGGGAAGCCGCTCCTGAAGCGCGGCCTCGCGTGGTTCCTCGGCACCCTCGTCGTCGTCCACCTGCCGTTCGCGATCGCCGGGCCGGGCGGGCTCCGGTTCAGCTACTGGGTGCAGATCAAGCGTGGGCTCGAGGTGGAGAGCCTCGCCTCGTCGGGGCTCCTCCTCCTCCACCGGCTCGGGATCGGCACGATCCACCTGCACGCGGCGCCGCCGGGGCAGACGGAGGTCGCCGGCGGTCTCGCGAACGCGCTCGCGACCGTCACGACGCTCGTCTCGGTCGTCGCGCTCGTCCTCGTGTACGTCCTCTACTGGCACCGGCGGCGACAGCCGATGATCCTCGCCTGGGCGGCCGCGGTCGTCGCGTTCGTCGCGTTCGCGAAGAGCTTCTCGCCGCAGTACGTCGACTGGCTTCTGCCGCTCGTGCCGGCGGCGGGGGTCGCCGCGTCGCTGCTGCTGCTCGTCATCGCGGCGCTCACGCACTCGGAGCTGATGCGCTTCCTCCACACGCCGGGCACGAGCACCGGCCATTACGCCGACGTGCTCACGCCGTGGGTCGTCGCGCGCGACCTGCTCGTCGTCGCGCTCTACGCGCTGCTCGTCGTGCTCCTGCGCCGCAGCCCGACGACCAAGAGCACGTAGAGCGCGACGAGGACGAGGTTCCGCGCGAGCACGGCCCAGATCGACGGGCCGAGCTTCGTCATGTGGAGATACGGGTCCGGGAAGCGCGCCCAGACCTGCGTCAGCGCGAGCGCGAGGAGGAAGACGCCCCACGCCGCGACCGAGTCGACGAGCGGGACGAGCGGCACGAGGAAGAGCAGGTACTGCGGCGAGAGCACCTTCGCGAACGCGACGAAGCCGACGGCCGTCGCGGCGACGGCGCGGAACGTCCGGTCGCGGTCGACGGGGCCGCCGCGCTCGAGGATCCACCACGCGACGAACGTCGCGGCGAGCACGACGAGCGAGAGCACCGTCGCGAGCGCGCTCGCCGTCCCGCCTGCGATGTCGAACGAGAACGGCGAGCTCGTGACGACGACGTGGAAGTCGGCGCCGAGCCGGTGTGCGACGCCGAGGACCGACCCGCCGAGGCTCTCGACCTGCAGCCCGCGTGTCGCCTGCTCCTGGAGGCTGAACCTGAGCCCGCCGGGCGCCGCCGCGGCGAACGGGAGGAAGACCGCGGCGAGAACGCCGGCGCCGACGTACGCGGCGCGTCGCATCTCGCTCCGGCCGCGATCGTGCGCGACGTACGCGAGGAGCGCGGGCGCGAGCAGCACCGGGTAGAGCTTCGCCGCGACCGCCGCGCCGAGCAGCGCGAGCCCCCAGCGCGGGTGCCCGCGCACGACGAGCGCGACGGCCCACGCTGTAAGCGCCGCCGGCCAGAGGTCGAAGCTGTTCACCGCGATCGGCCCGATCACCGCGGGCGCGACCCCGGCGACGACCACCGCCCCGAGCATGCGTCGCCGCGGCGCGCCGCGAAGCGCGAAGACCATCGCCGCGATCGCCGCCGCGCCGTACACGAACGCGAGCGCCTTGAACCAGGAGACGTAGTGCGACCGCGGCAGCGCCGGCAGCGCGAGCGCGGGGATCGCACCCGGGGGAAACTCCATCGAGAAGCCGGGCCGGTACGGGAGGTGGCCGTGCGCGATGCGATTCCCGTAGAGCGAGTAGAGGCCCGTGTCGGCCTTGCCGGTCCCGCTCCAGAGGCCGACGCTCGGCAGCGACATCGCCGCGAAGAGCACGACCCAGCCGACCGCGATCGCCTGCCAGGTCCTCACGTGCGCGCCCGCTGCACGAGCGACGCGAGCACCGCGACGCCGGCCGCCCAGAGCACGAAGAGCTCGGGCAGGCTCGCGTACATGAAGCGCGGGTGCTGCGCCGTCACGGCGTAGAAGCTGTAGAAGACGGGGTTGAGCAACAGGAACGCGAGCACGAGCGCGAGTGCCCACGGGCGCCGCAGTCCCCAGATCCCGACGATCGCGAGCGGGACGACGATCGCAAGTGTGTGCGGCGTGAAGATCGTCGAGTGCGTCCAGCTCGACACGACGTGGCGGATGTCGAACGGATCGCTCGGCCACGAGTTCTTGTTGTTGAACAGCTTCGGATACGAGTGCGGCCAGTACACGAGCACGACCGGTGCCCACGAGAGCGCGCCCGCGAGGTACGGGAGCGCGTCGCGCCGGTGGCCGCGGAGGATGACGACGACGAGCGCCGCCGCGGCGACGAGTGCGTTCGACACCTTCGCCGCCGTCGCGACGCTCAACGCGCAGCCCGCGAGCGACAGCCGCATCGGCGTCAGCCGCGGCGAGAGGAGCAGCGCCGCGCCCGTCGTCACGAGCAGCGTCGACATCGGCTCGTCGTAGAGATGGAGCCCGACGTCGATGTCCCACTGGCTGTTCGCCCACGCGCCGTGGCCGGCGATGAGTCCGACGAGGAACGGCCAGAGCGTCCAGAACGCCGCCGCGAGGAGCCCGACCCAGCGGCGGCCGCTCGCGTTCCGCCCGAGATACGCGACCGCCGGGACGGTGAGCGCGACGAAGACGAGCGAGATCGCGAAGCCGAAGTCCCAGCCGAGGTGGTGCGAGATCGCACCGAACGCGCGGACCGGGAGCATCGCGAGCCCCCAGACGAGCGGCCACGCGATCACCTGCGAGCCGCTGAACCTCTCCCAGTGGATGTTGGCGCAGACCGCGATCCCGAACGCGAACAGCGCCGCCGGCGGCAGCCACGGCCGCCACGACGGCCGGCGCCGCCACGCGACGACGATCGCCGCCGACGCGGCGAGCTCCAGGAGCACGAGCAGCGCGAGCAGCGGCCGCGGCATCCGCCCCCACGCCGCGATCACCTCGCGCGCGCCGGCGTAGAACGACGTCGCGTCACCGGTGAACCCGTCGTACGTCCAGCGCGGGAGGCCGGGGAGCTTCGAGCCGGAGTCCGCGTACGCGGCCAGCGGGATCGCGACGCGCACCGCCATCAGCACGCCGATCGCGGCCCACCAGCTGCTCAGCCTCGGCGCCCGCATCGCCGAAGGACGGTAACACCGGGTGTCCTACCGGGCGGTACATGCCCGCCTCTGGCCCGCGAGCACACGGCGCGCTGCCGCGTCCTCGGTCGCACCGATGGGCGACCATCGATGCTCCCTGCGTCCTTGCATCGCTTGGTGCTCGCGACCCAGAAGCTGCGCGGCACCACCCGGCAGGACACAAGCGGTAAATCATTCGTAAAGGCCCGCGCGCGCCGCCGGGCACCTCGGTAGCATCGAGTCGGATGCCGACTGCTGTGGTCACCGGAGGCGCTGGCTTCCTCGGCTCGCACCTCTGCGACTATCTCGTCGGAGAGGGCTTCCGCGTCGTCTGCGTCGACAATCTCGAGACCGGGTCGCTCCAGAACGTCGAGCACCTGCGCGGCGAGAGCTTCGTCTTCGTCAACCACGACATGACGAATCACCTCGAGGTCGACGAGGCGGTCGATTTCGTGTTCCACCTCGCATCGCCGGCAAGCCCGATCGACTACCTCCGGCTGCCGCTCCAGACGCTGAAGGTCGGCTCCTACGGGACGCACAACGCGCTCGGCCTCGCGAAGTGGAAGCGCGCGCGGTTCCTGCTCGCATCGACGAGCGAGGTCTACGGCGACCCGGCGGTGCACCCGCAGCCGGAGACGTACTGGGGCAACGTGAACCCGATCGGCCCGCGCGGCGTCTACGACGAGGCGAAGCGCTACGCAGAGGCTCTCGCGATGGCGTACCACCGCCAGCAGGGCGTCGACACGTGCATCGTCCGCATCTTCAACACGTACGGCACGCGCATGCGCCCCCACGACGGGCGCGCGATCCCGACCTTCGTCCGCCAGGCGCTCGCGAACGAGCCGCTCACCGTGTTCGGCGACGGCTCGCAGACGCGGAGCTTCTGTTACGTCGACGACCTCGTGCGCGGGCTCGTGCTGCTCGCGCGCAGCGGCGAGCATCTGCCCGTCAACATCGGCAACCCGCAGGAGCTCACGCTGCTCGAGCTCGCGCAGGCCGTGATCCGCGTCACGGGCTCGAAGAGCGAGATCGTCTTCGAGGCGCTGCCGGTCGACGATCCGCAGGTCCGCCAGCCGGACATCACCCGCGCCCGCCAGCTCCTCGGGTGGGAGCCGCAGGTCTCGCTCGACGACGGCCTGCGCCGGATGCTGCAAACGAGCGAACGGGAGTCATTGAGTGTCTAAGCGCCTCGCGTTGGTGGCGGCCGCAGTGCTGGTCGCCGTGGTTGCGGTGTCGGCGGCGACCGCGTCGCCGAAGCAGCACGCCGTGAAGCAGTCGTCCCATCTGCTCGTCGGCATGAACGACGAGCCCGACACGCTGTACGGCGACCCGGCGACCGCGTTCGCGACGCTGAAGGCGCTGAACGTGCAGGTCCTGCGCGTGAACCTCTACTGGGGCGGCAACAAGTGGGCCGTCGCGAACTCGAAGCCGTCGGACCCGACCGACCCGGGCGACCCCGCGTACCAGTGGGGGCTCTACGACCGACTCGTGCAGTACGCGCACACGTACAACATCCAGGTCGTCTTCTCGATTCTCTTCACGCCGGGCTGGGCGAACGGCGGCCAGGCGCGAACGGTTCCGCCGACGAACATGCAGGACCTCCAGAACTTCGCGTACGCCGCCGCCGAGCGCTACAGCGGCCTCTGGACGCCGCCGGGCTGGCAGCGCAACCCGCAGCTCGGGATCGACGGCAGCCCGCTGCCGAAGGTGAGCCTGTGGACGGCGTGGAACGAGCCGAACAACCCGATCTGGCTCACGCCGCAGTACAAGAAGGTCGGCAAGAAGTGGATCGTGCAGAGCGCGAAGTCGTACGCGCAGATCTGCAACGCGATCTACGACGGCGTGCACTCGCCTTCTCTCGGCCCGCTGCCGGGCGAGACCGTCGCGTGCGGCGTCACCGGCCCGAAGGGCAACGACGCGCCGACGTCTGCGCGGCCCTCGGTCGACCCGCTCACGTTCCTCACCGCCGCGCACCAGTACGGCATGAAGACGTTCGACGTCTATGCGCATCATCCGTACGCCAACGCCGGCAACGAGTCGCCGACGTACGTGCCGAAGGGCAAGGACCGGCTGCGCGTGCAGCTCGGCAACATCAACACCCTGCTCGCGAAGGTCTCGCAGTACTACGGGCCGAAGCACCTCTGGATCACCGAGTACGGCTACCAGACGAACCCGCCCGACACGACGATCTTCGGGACCAGCTGGGCGAATCAGGCTAAGTGGCTGACCCAGGCGTACGCGATCGCGCGCAAGAACCCGCGGATCGACATGATGCTCTGGTTCCTCGTGCGCGACGAGCCGGTCATCAGCGGCTGGCAGTCCGGCCTCGAGACGGTCGCCGGCAAGCGCAAGCCGAGCTGGAACGCGTTCATCAAGGTCCCGCGCGGCTAGCCGACGAGGAACTCGATCGTGCGCCGGAGGCCCTCCTCGAGGGCGACGGCCGGCGCGTAGCCGAGGAGGCGCTCCGCCTTCGAGAGGTCGGCCCACGAGTCGCGGATGTCGCCGGGCCGCGGCGGGAGGTTGACCTTCTCCACCGGCTTGCCGAGGATCGCGCCGATCGTGTCCGCGACCGCGTTGACCGTCGCGGGCGCGCCCGCGGCGACGTTGAAGATCTCGCCGCTGACGCCCGGCGTGTCGCCGGCCCGCAGCGTCGCGTCGACGACGTTGTCGACGTAGGTGAAGTCGCGCGACTGCTCGCCGTCCCCGTTGATCGTCACGGGCTCGCCGGCGGCGACCGCGCGGATGAAGAGCGGCACCGCGGCGGCGTACTGCGAGAACGGGCTCTGCCGCGGCCCGAAGACGTTGAAGTAGCGGAGCACGACCGTCTCGAACGACTCGTAGACGCGGCTGAAGCTGATGCAGTACCGCTCGGCGGCGAGCTTCGCGACGCCGTACGGGGAGATCGGGTCGCACGGCTCGTCCTCGGCCGTCGGCAGCGTGCGGCTCGAGCCGTACACGGACGTCGACGACGAGAAGACGACGCGCCGGACGCCCTCGTCGCGCGCCGCGAGCAGCACGTTCAGCGTCCCCTCGACGTTCACCGCGCTCGACGTCAGGGGGTCCTGCACCGAGCGGGGAACAGAGCCGAGCGCGCCGAGGTGGTAGACGACGTCCGCCTTCCGGACCGCATTGTGGACGCGCTCGTAGCTGCGGAGCTCGCCCTCGACGATCTCGACGCCGAGCCCGTCGAGGTTCGCGCGGTTGCCGGTGGAGAAGTTGTCGAGCACGCGGACCTCGTCGCCGCGCCCGAGCAGCGCGCGCACGAGGTTCGAGCCGATGAAGCCGGCGCCGCCGGTGACGACGACGCGGCTCACGACGCGATCGCTTCCACGTGGTAGTTCGCCGCGAGCGACCCGGGCACCGGCTGCCGCAGCAGCGGAATCGCGTTGTCGAGCCCTTCGCCGGCCGCATTGAGGAGCGCGACGAACGGCCGTCCGGCGCGGCGCAGGCGGGCGCGCTTGAAGAGCAGGTCGACGAGATGGGCTGCGAGCATGGCCACGGTTCCGGCGGTCCCGGCGCCCGCGCTGACGGAGACCGACGACCAGTCGCCATTGTCGCGGAAGAGCCGGTCGAGGCCGCTGTGGGTCCAGCGCCAGAGATCCTCCGGGTTCGGGTGGTACGGGTACACGCCGTGGGTCGAGAGGAGCACGCGACCGCCGGGCTTCACGACGCGCCGGAGCTCGCGCACCGCCGCCGCGGGGTCAGGGACGTGCTCCAGCACCTGGAGGCAGAGCACGACGTCGAAGCTCCCGTCGTCGACGGGGATCGCGTCGATCGAGCCGTGGAGGTCCGCGTGCACGTTGCCGGGCACGTCGAAGCCGACGATCCGCGCTGCGCCGCGCAGCAGCTCTTCGTACGGCCGGTCGCCGCAGCCGACGTCGAGGAGCTCGAGCCCCGCGACCTGCTGCGACGACAACCACGCGAGCAGCGGCTTCCGCACGGCGTACTGCACCGACGTCCGGCTCGGGTCGAGACGCCCGCTCATGCCCATTCCGCCACCGGCAGGGTCGCCGCGAGCCCGAACGCCAGCCACGTCAGCGCGTCGAGCGGGATCCCCGCCACGAAGCCCTGCGCCGTCCAGAGCCAGACGAGGAGGGCGGTCCACGCGAGTCCGATGAACGCCGTCAGCGCGCCGATCCGCACGGCCGTCCACGCGGCGAGCCACGCCGACGTCGCGAAGATCGCGAGCCAGAGCAGGAGCCCGATCACGCCGAGGTCCGCGAGCGACTGGAGCCACACGTTCTGGACGCCGTAGCGGTGGTTCGGCGCCGCGGACGGGAACGCGTTCGCCGAGACGTCGGTGAACCGTCTCTTCGCGGCCGGGATGAGCGGCATGAAGTTCGCAGGCTCCGCGGAGCCCTCCCAGCCGACGCCGAGAATCGGGTTCTTCTTCCAGATCTCGAAGCCGATCCACGCGAGGACCGTTCGGTGCGCATAGGTCTGGATCTTCGCCGGATGCGACGCCTGCCGCCCGGGAGAGGCGCCGAGGAAGCGGACGAACGCGTCGAGGTCGCTGCCGCGGATCGCGATCGCGCCGACGAGGACGACGGCCGCGGCGCCCGCGACGACGGCGAGCCGGCGCGCCGCGAGCTCGTGCCGCGCGACGAGAACCGCACCGACGGCGACGAGCGCCGTCGCGAGCCCGAGCACCGACGCGATCGCGCCGGCGGTGATCGTCCCGAGGACGCCGGAGACGATCGCGACGATCGCGAGCGTCCGCGAGACGCGCAGCCGCGGCACCGCGAAGGCGACGAGCCCGACGAGCAGCACCGCGGCCGAGAGCGCGGCGTAGTCCGCCGACGAGAGGAACGACGCCTGCCGCCGACCCACCGTTCCGGCGAGAAAGATCTCCGCGCCGAAGAACTGCGCGACGCCGACCGCCGTCGCGACGGCGCTCCAGAGCACGAGCGACCAGAGCGGCAGCACGAGGTCGCGCGTGCGCCGGACGAGCAGCGGCAGCGCCGGCGCGAGGAGCGCGTACTCCGCGAACTTCGCGGCGGTCACGCCGTGCGTGTGCCACGCGTACGACGGCGCGTGGTGGCGGCCGTAGCCGACCTCGACGACCATCCAGAGGAGGAACAGCCCCGCCGCCGTCCAGATCCAACGGCCGCGCGCGAGCGGCCCGAAGCCGTCCCGGAACCCGCTCCATGCCGCGACGACGACGACCGCGAGGACGGCGAAGTCCGAGAGGTACGCGTTCACGGTCGTCGAGCCGAAACCGACGCCGAAGCCGGGCTGGTAGTGGACGTGCAGGAAGAGGACCGGAATCGCCGCTGCGAGCACGACCGCGCCCGGCGACACCGTCGGCGCGAGACCGCGCGCCTTCATGGACCTGGTCGCCAAGGGCGGCAACTATACTGACGCCGCCCGATGAGCCGGCTCCTGGTACGCCGATCGCTGACGGCCGTCGGCATCTACGCCTCCGTCGTCGTCGGGTTCCTCGCGACCGTCGTCGCAGGCCGCCTGCTCACGAAGCAGGAGTTCGGCGACTACGCGACCGTGCTCTACGCGACCGCCTTCTTCCAGGCGTTCTTCGACCTGACGGTCGAGGAGGCGCTCGTGAAGTACGGCTTCCGTTTCGTGACGCAGTCGGAGTGGGGCCTGCTGCGCTCGCTGTTCCGGAGCGCGTTCCGCTTCAAGGTGATCGGGTCGACGCTCGGCGGGATCGCGCTGCTCGTGCTCGCGGCATTCGCGCCGTCGCGGCTCGCGACGGCGCTGGTGATCGCGTCGCTCATCCCGCTGGCGCAGTCGCTCGAGGGGCTCGCCGGCTCCGCGCTCTTCCTCCGGAGCAGGTACGACGTCCGTTCGGCGTTCCTCGTCTGGTCGATGGTCCTCCGGCTCACAGGAGTCGCGGTCGGCGCGCCGCACGGGCTCGCCGCGGCGATGGCCGGTCTCGTGATCGGGCAGATCGTCGCCACGGCCTCGGTCGGCTACGCGGGCCGCCTGGCGTTCCTGCGGTTCCCGCAGGTCGAGCCGAAGCCGCTCGGCCCGGAGCGGCGCGGGATCTGGACGTTCATCGCGCAGTCGAGCGTGGCGAGCGGCGTGCTCTCGCTGCGCGGCGGCCTCGCGCCGCTGCTGCTCGCCGGCGTGACGAGCACGACGCAGACGGGCATCTTCAAGATCGCGCAGGCGCCGCAGTCGGGCTTCCAGGCGCTGACCGCGCCCGCGCGGATGGTGCTCCTCACCGAGCAGACGCGCGAGTGGGAGCGCGGCCGCCAGTCCGCGGTGATTCGCCAGGTGTGGCGGTACACGCTGACGACCGCGCTCCTTGCCGCGGTCGCCGTGCCGGCGCTCTGGTGGCTGATGCCGCACCTGATCACGCTCGTGTACGGCTCGCGCTGGGCCGACGCGACGAACGCCGCGCGCCTCTTCCTCCTCACCGCCGCGGTGCAGGTGGTCGTCGGCTGGACGAAGTCGTTCCCGGTGACGATCGGCCGGCCGAGGCTCCGGATCTGGACGCACGGGCTCGAGACGCTCCTCGTGCTGCCGCTCGTCGTCGTCATGGGCGCCGAGTGGGGCGCGACCGGTGCCGCCGGGTCGTTCCTCGTCGGGATGGTCGCGTTCGCCGTCGTCTGGATCGTGATCCTCATGCGCATCAAGCCCGAGGACGTACAGCAGCCTGCGGACCTCGCGGAGATGTCGGCCGAGGAGGAGACCGAGGCCGGCGTGCTCGTGCGATGAGAGCGCTCGTCGTCTCCGGTATCTGGCCGCCCGACGTCGGCGGTCCCGCGAGCCACGCGCCCGATGTCGCCGCGTTCCTCCGCGCGCGCGGGCACGAGGTC
>DATJOZ010000047.1:0-16140 GCA_035506655.1 Gaiellaceae bacterium | reverse complement strand
CGGCGCTCGCGTCGATGGACGCGCAGCCCGCGTCGTTCCCGAACCCGCCGTACCTGTCGGTCGCGGCGGAGCGCGTCACGTACCGCAACAACCGGATCGAGCTCGACAACGGCCTCTGTCACGACACGTCGACGATCGTCTACTTCAGCGGGCGCGGGCCGACGACGAAGGCGAACTGCAAGCTGAACGAGGTCGACGTGCCGAACGTGACCGGGTGGACGCTGCCGGCGGCGGAGGCGCGGCTCGCGGCGATGCCGCTGACGCCGCAGCTGATCTACAAGCCGGCCGCACCGGGCCAGCGCATCGGCCACGTCGTGAGGCAGTTCCCGCTCGGCGGGACGCTGTCGTCGTTCGACAAGGTGACGCTCGTGCTCGCGAAGCCGCTGCACGGTCTCGTGCCGAAGGTCGTCGGGCTGAACCTGCGGAAGGCACAGGCGAAGCTCCGGAAGCTGAAGCTCACGCCCTCGGTGCGGTTCGGCACCGGGAAGCCGGGGCGGGTCGTCTCGCAGGAGCCGCTCGCCGGCGTCGCGGCGGCGCCGGGGATGACGGTGCACCTCATCGTCGCGCGGGGCTAGAACCGTCGGCTGAGGAAACGCGAGCCGGCGAGGCCGTAGCGCCACTCGAGCTCGGCCGCCTTCGTGATCCCGATCCGGCGGCCGACCGCGATCTCCGGCTCGGTCTCGCGCGCGAGGAACGCGAACGGCGGCTCGTCGAGCGGCAGCCCGTCGTACGCGCCCGTCACGGCGAGCGCCTCGCAGAGCTTTCCCGGGCCGGAGCAGAGCGCGCGCTCCGGCTCGACGCCGCGCCGCGCGCGCATCGCGTCGAGGCCTCGCGTCGGCTCGAGCGCGCGGAGCAGCACGGCGTCGGCGCGGCCCGGCGCGAGGCAGACGACGTTGAGGCACCAGTGGATCCCGTACGAGCGGTAGACGTAGGCACGGCCCGGCGGGCCGAACATCGCGGCGTTCCGCTTCGTCGGCCCGGGGTACGCGTGGCTCGCCGGCTCGTCCTGCTGGTACGCCTCGACCTCGACGATCGGGCCGCCGACGCCGTCGACGAGGAGCGTGACGCCGATCAGGTCCGGGGCGACCTCGCGCGCGGGGCGCGCGAAGAAGTCACGCGACAGCGGCTTTTCGCGCACGGGCGTCGTAGCGGACGAGAGCCGGGAACAGGAGCGACAGCACCGCACAGCCGATGACGCAGAAGATCCCGCCGGAGACGATCGACGTGCGGATGCTCGTGAGCGACGCGACGACGCCCGCCTCGAGGTTGCCGAGCGCGGGCGTGCTCGCGACCTGCGCGAACTCGATCCCGGTGAGCCGGCCGCGCAGCGAGTCCGGCGTCAGCTCGAGCAGCATCGTCCCGCGGAGCACCGCGCTGACGAGGTCGGCTCCGCCGGCGATCGCGAGCAGGACGAGCGCGACCCAGAGCTGCGTCGCGAAGCCGAACGCGGCGATCGCGCCGCCCCAGAGCGCGGCGGCGATCACGACGACGAGGCCCTGGCGGCGCACGTGGTTCACCCAGCCGCCGAGCGCGGACGCGACGAGCGCGCCGGCGTACGTCGCCGCGTAGAGGTAGCCGACGAGCGCCGGGTTCCCGAAGTGGTGCGTCGCGATCGCCGGGAAGAGCGCGGTCGGCATCCCGAAGATCATCGCGTTCGTGTCGACGAGCATGAACCCGAGGATCACCTTCTGGTGGACGACGAACCGGAAGCCCTCGGCGATCGAGCGGAGGCTCGGCGAGTCGGTGTGGCCCTCCGGACGGAGCGGCGGCAACAGCCACACCGCGACGAGCGTGCCGAGGAACGTGACCGTGTCGATGACGTACGCGGTCGTGACGCCGACCGTCCCGATCAGCACGCCCGCGAGCGCCGGCCCGGCGACCGCGGCGAGGCTCGAGCTCAATCCGTTGAGGTTGTTCGCCGCGATCAGCCGGTCCTCGCCGACGAGGCGCGGGAAGAGCGAGTGCTGCGCACCGGCGCCGAGCGCGAACGCGGACACGGTCACGAACGCGCTGAGGAAGCAGACCCACGCCTGCGGGTGCGGCGACGCGGCGTTCGCGACCGCGATCGCGGCGCCGGCGACCATCCCGACCTGCTGGATCAGCATCAGCTTCCGCCGGTCGAAGGCGTCCGCGAGCGCGCCGCCGACGAGCGTCATCGTCAGCATCGGGATCAGCTCGGCGAGCGCGAGCAGCCCGACGGCGAGCGTCGAGTTCGTGAGCGCGTACACCTGGTACGAGAGCGCGACGTAGCCGACCTCGCTGCCGATGAAGGACGCCGACTGCGCGGCCCAGAGCCGGCGGAACGGCTTCGACTCGCGGAGCGGCGTCCAGTCGAGCCGGAGCTTGCCGATCAGCTCGCGGACGCCCGGGGACTCGGTGTCCGGCGGGCGCCCGGGGCCCTCGCCGCCGAGCGGGCTCACGCGGCGGCGCGCGGCGTGCGCGCGTCGTAGCGGAGCAGCACGGGGAAGATCGCGGCGGTGACGAGCGTCCCGACCACGCACGCGATGCCGCCGAAGACGATCGAGAAGCGGACGCTCGTGAGCGACGCGATCGCGCCCGCCTCGAGGTTGCCGAGCGCGGGCGTGCTCGCGACCTGCGCGAACTCGATCCCGCCGAGCCGTCCGCGCATGTGATCCGGCGTCACGGTGAGGACGATCGTCGAGCGGAAGATCGCGCTCACCTGGTCGAACGCGCCGGCGACGGCGAGCAGCGCGAGCGCGATCCAGAGCGTCGTCGTGAAGCCGAACGCGGCGATCGCGATCCCCCAGCCCGACGCGGCGGCGACGATCGCGACGCCCTGCCTGTTCACGCGCATCACCCAGCCGGAGACGAGCGACGCCGCGAACGCGCCGACCGCGGGCGCGGCGAAGAGGAAGCCGACGGACGCGGGGCTCGCGAAGATCTCCTGCGCCATCTGCGGGAACAGCGACGCGGGCATCCCGAAGATCATCGCGACCGAGTCGATGACGAAGAACCCGAGCACGACGTGCTGCCGCGCGACGTAGCGGAAGCCTTCCCAGACGGAGCCGATCGTGACGCGCTGCGCGTCGTGCGCCGGCGGCACCGGCGGCACGCCGAGCGTGACGACGAGCGCGACCACCATCCCGGCGACCGCGACGACGTACGTCCAGCCGAGCCCGATCTGCGCGATCAGCACGCCGGCGAACGCGGGGCCGACGACGAGGCCGAGGTTGTTGTAGAGGCCGTTCAGCGCCGCGGCCGCGGGAAGCTGCTCGAGCGGGACGAGCCGCGGCGTCAGCGAGCGGACGGCGCCCGCCCCGAGCGAGAACGACGACCAGGCGAGCAGCGTCAGCACGAAGATCACGATCGCGCTCCGCGTGCCCGCCGCGGTGACGGCCGCGAGCGCGCCCGTCGCCAGCGCGACGCCGGCGAGACTCCCGAGGAGGATGCGGCGTCGGTCGTGCGCGTCGGCGAGCGCGCCGCCGACGATCGTGAGCGTCACGAGCGGGACGAACTGCGCGATCGCGAGGATCCCGACCGCGAGGCTCGAGTGCGTGATGTCGAACATCTGCACCGAGACGAGGACGGGCAGCATCCGCCACGCGACGTACGCGATCGACTGGCCGAGCCAGAGGTTGCGGAAGCCGCGCGAGTCGCGGAGCGGCGAGACGTCGACGGCGATCCGCGCGAAGAGCCCCGGCGCGGCGCGCGGCTCCGTCTCCGTCAAAACAGCTGTTCGGACTCGGCCGGAGCGGCGGTCTTCTCGAGCACGCGGCGCGCGCGGCGGCCGAGGTCGGCGAGGTCGACCTTCCCCTCCTCGGCGGCGTTCGCGAGCCGCTCGGCGAGGTCGAGCGCGTCGTCGAGCACCTGGCTCGATCCGGACGCGTCCTGGCCCATCTCGGCGAGGATCGTGCGCTCGGTGCGCGACGCGATGATCGGATCGGGGAGGCCCTCGACCCAGACGCGCGTCCGTCGGCCGTGCCCGCGGTCCGACCCCTCGAGCGGCTCGAGCGCGTAGATCCGGTCGGTCCGCGCCCACTTGCCGAACCCGAGGAAGACCATCCGAGCACCGCGATCCGCCATGACGGGAACCTACCGCAGCGGCGGCCCGTTACAAGGCTGCGGCCAGCGCCTCGACGACGCGCTCCTGGGCGTCGCGCTCGAGCGCGGTGAAGAACGGGAGCGCGAGCGACCGCGCGCTCGCGTCCTCCGAGACGGGGCAGAGCCCCTCGCGGAAGCCGTAGCGCTCGCGCATGTAGGGCTGGAGGTGGATCGACGGCAGGTAGCGGTTGAAGCCGATCCGCTCGCGCTCGAAGTGCGCGATCACGCGCTCGCGCGACTCGTTGTCGGGGAGCCGCACGACGTAGACGAACCACGAGCGCGTGTGCTCCGAGTCGTTCGCGCACGGAAGCTCGACGCCGTCGATGCCGGCGAGCAGCTCGTTGTAGCGCTGCGCGACCGCGTCACGCAGCGGGAGGATCTCGTCGAGCTTCTCGAGCTGCGCGATCCCGAGCGCGGCGCCGATGTCGTCGAGGCGGTAGTTGTAGCCGAGCCGCACGTGCTCGAGCCAGCCGCCGGAGTCGCCGCGGCCCTGGTTGCGCAGCGAGCGCAGCAGCCGCCACTCGTGCTCGGAATGCGTCGTGACGATGCCGCCCTCGCCCGTCGAGATCTGCTTGTTCGGGTAGAACGCGAAGACGGCCGGCGTGCCCTGCGAGCCGACCGGGGCGCCCTTGTACCGCGCGCCGAGCGCCTCGCACGAGTCGTCGACGAGCGCGAGCCCGTGCCTGTCCGCGATTGCGCGCAGCTCGTCCTGCTCGCACGGATAGCCGTAGATGTCGACCGCGACGATCGCGGTCGTGCGCGGCGTGATCGCGGCCTCGACCGCAGCCGGGTCCATGTTCAGCGTTCGCGCGTCGACGTCCGCGAAGACCGGCGTCGCGCCCTCGTAGATGAAGCAGTTCGCGGACGCGGCGAAGGAGTACGGCGACGTGATCACCTCGTCGCCCGCCTGGATCCCCGCGGTGATGCAGAGCAGGTGCAGCCCCGCGGTGCCGGACGAGACCGCCGCCGCGTACGGCACGCCGACCTTCTCCGCGAAGAGCTCCTCGAAGCGGTCGATCGTCGGGCCGAGCGAGAGGCGCCCCGACCGGAGCACCTCGAGGACGGCCGCCTCCTCGCGCTCGTCGAAGTACGGCCCCGAGAGCGGGACCGGGGCGGCCTCGGTCCTCACGCCTTCGCGCGCGTGGGCGCGTACTCGAGCCACTGCGCCCAGCGCTCGCTGCGCCCGTGCACGGTGTCGAGGTACGCCGTCTGGATCTCGCGCGTGATCGGGCCGGGCGGCGTCGGGTGGTCGTCGATCTCGCGGATCGGCGTCACCTCGGCCGCGGTCCCGACCATGAAGACCTCGTCCGCGAGGTAGAGGTCGGTGCGGATCAGCGGCTTCTGGACGACCGAGTAGCCGAGGTCCTGCGCGATCTGGATCACGGTGTCGCGCGTGATCCCGATCAGGATCGACGCGGAGAGGTCGGGCGTGTAGAGCACGCCGTCGCGCACGATGAAGACGCTCTCGCCGGAGCCGTCCGCGATCGTGCCCTCCGGCGTCAGGAGGATCGCCTCGTCGTAGCCGGCGCGGTTCGCCTCGCCGACGGCGAGCATCGAGTTGATGTAGACGCCGGTCGCCTTCGCGACGTGCGGGATCGTGTTCGCGCCGACGCGCTGCCAGCTCGACACCTTCACGCGGATGCCGTTCTTCAGCGCCTCGTCGCCGAGGTACGCGCCCCACGGCCACGCCATGATCGCGACGTCGATCGGGTTGTCGCGCGTCGCGACGCCGAGCTGCCCGTAGCCCGAGAACGCGATCGGGCGGAGGTAGCACGACGGGAGCCCGTTCGCGCCGATGAGGTCCCACGTCGCGGCCTTCAGCTCGTCGACCGAGTACGGGATCTCCATGTAGAGGAGCTGCGCCGACTTGTGGAGCCGGTCGAGGTGGTCGGTGAGGCGGAAGACCGCCGTGCCGCCGCTCGCCTCGTACGCGCGGACGCCCTCGAAGACCCCGGTGCCGTAGTGGAGACCGTGGACACCGACGTGGACTGTCGCGTCCGCCCAGTCCACGAGCTGCCCGTTCATCCAGATCTTCGCGGTCTCCTGCATGTGGGTTCCCCCTCGTGTGGTCGGTCAGGCGCTCGAATCGTACCCGTCGGAATCCTGCTCGAGCTCCGCGAGGTCGGCGGGCTCCGCGTTGGCGAGCCGCGCGAGATCGCCCGGCGTGAGGCCGACCATGTGGCGCGTCGAGCCCGCGCCGGCCCACACGATCTCGAGCTGGAGGATCTCGCGCTCGAGCAGCGTTCGCGTCACGGCGGACGCGGGGAACGGCGCGACGGCGCCCGGCTCGAAGCCCGTCGCGGCGACGACCTCCTCCGGCTTCGCGACGCGCGCGTAGCCCGCCTGCACGGCGGCGGCGACCTTGTTCGGGTCGGCGCGCCGGTCGCCCGGGAGCAGCGCGAGCACCGGCCGGCCGTCGCAGATGAAGACGAGCGACTTCACGATCTCCTCCGGCTCGCAGCCGATCGCGCGCGCGGCCGCGGCGACGGTCGGCGTCCCCTCCGGAAACTCCTCGAGCCGCGCGTCGACCGATGCGGCGCGCAGCACGGCGGCGACCCGCTCCACCGCAGCGGGCCACGCGTCCATCTAGTGCGAGTCCGCCGGCTCGAGGTCGAGGAAGCGCGCGTCGTCGAAGCCCGCGGCGCGGAAGTCCGCGACGACCTCCGGCGGCGGCGCGCTGTCGACCGAGAGCACCATCAGCGCCTTGCCGCCGCGGCGGCTGCGCGACACCGTCATGTTCGCGATGTTGACGCCGGCCTCGCCGAAGAGCGTGCCGACGCGGCCGATCACGCCCGGCACGTCGTCGTAGCGGAAGAACAGGAGCAGCGGATCGAGCTCGATCTCGAGGTCGAAGCCGAGCGCGTGCACGAGCCAGAGGCGGTTGTCGCTGCCGATCGTCGTACCGGCGACGCGGATCGCCTCGCCGTCGGCGTGCATCTCGACCTGCAGGAGATTCGTGTAGTCCTGGACCGACTGCGAGCGCTCCTCGCGCACCTCGATCCCGCGCTCGCGCGCGATCAGCGGCGCGTTGACCCAGTTCACGGGCCGGTCGGCCCGCCCCTCGAACGCGCCGTTCAGCGCCGAGACGGTGAGCAGGCGCGTGTCGTAGTCGGCGAGCCCGCCGTACGCGGTGAGGACGATGCGGTCGGTGCGTCCGTCGACGAGCTCCATCGCGAGCCGGCCGAGCTTCGCGGCGAGCGGGACGTACGGCCGCAGCGCCTCGACGTCCTCGGCGCCGACCGCCGGGATGTTCACCGCGTTCGTGACGAGGCCGCCCTCGAGTGCGGCGGCGACCTGCTCCGCGACGATGAGGCCGGCGCGGTCCTGCGCCTCGCCGGTCGACGCCGCGAGGTGCGGCGTGACGACGACGTTGTCGAGCTCGAGAAGCGGCCCCGAGTACGGCTCCGCCGAGAAGACGTCGAGCGCGGCGCCCGCGACCTTCCCGGAGCGCAGCGCGTCGAGCAGCGCGTCCTCGTCGACGAGCTCGCCGCGCGCCGCGTTCACGAGGCGCACGCCGTCGCGCATGCGCGCGAACGCCGCGGCGTCGATCGAGCCGCGCGTGTCCTGCGTGAGCGGCAGGTGCAGCGTGAGGAACTCCGCGGTCGCGTAGACGTCCTCGGGCGTCTCGCCCTGCTCGACGCCGAGCTCGCGGAAGCGGTCGGACGCGACGAACGGGTCGTACGCGACGACGCGCATCCCGAGCCCGAGCGCGCGGCGCGCGACCTGCTGGCCGATGCGCCCGAAGCCGAGCACGCCGAGCGTCTTTCCCGCGAGCTCGATCCCGCCGTACGCCTTGCGCTCCCAGCGGCCCTGCTTCAGCGCAGCGTGCGCCTGCGGGATGTTGCGCGCGAGCGCGACGAGGAGCCCGATCGTGTGCTCCGCCGCGGAGACGACCGTCGACTCCGGCGCGTTCGCGACGACGATGCCGCGCAGCGTCGCCGCCTCGACGTCGACATTGTCGACGCCGACGCCGGCCCGCCCGATCACCTTCAGGTTGTCGGCGCGCTCGATCAGGTCGGCGGTGAGCTTCGTCGCCGAGCGGACGACGATCGCGTCGTAGCGGCCGATGATCTCCTCGAGCTCGCTGTCCGCGTCGACGTCGACCTCGAAGCGCTCGCGCAGCAGGTCGACGCCCGCATCGGAGATCGTCTCGCGGACGAGGACCTTCATGCGACGGGCGTCGTGCTCTCGAACGCATCGAGCGCCGCCTGCACGGCGACGCCGCGCTCGACGTCGGCGCCGAGGTCGGCGAGCACGAGCTCCGTCGCCGCGAGCGCGGTCGTGATGTCGAACACGTCGAACCAGCCGATGTGGCCGATCCGGAAGATCTTCCCCTTGAGGTGCCCCTGGCCGTTCGCCATCGTCATCCCGAAGCGCGTGCGCAGGCCCTTCACGACGTCGCCGGAGTCGATGCCGTCGGGGACGCGCACCGCGGTGACGACCGAGCTGCGGTCCTCGTCCGGCGAGAAGAGCTCGAGCCCCATCGCCTTCACGCCGGCGCGCGCGGCGCGGCCGAGGCGGACGTGGCGCTCGAACGCGGCGTCGAGCCCCTCGTCGAGAAGCAGGCCGAGCGCGACGTCGAGCGCGACGACGAGCGACGTCGCCGGCGTGAACGGCGCGTCGAGCTTCGCCTGCGCCTTCTGCGTCCGCGCCCAGTCGAGGAAGTAGCTGCGCGAGGTCTTCCCGGCCGCCGCCGCGAGCGCCGCCTCCGACACCGCGCAGAGCGCGAGGCCGGGCGGCGTCATCAGCGCCTTCTGCGAGCCGGACGCGACGGCGTCGAGTCCCCACGCGTCCGTCTCGAGAGGGACCGCGCCGAGGCTCGACACCGCGTCGACGGCGACGAGCGCGCCCGCAGCCTTCGCGGCGGCGGCGAGCGACTGCACGTCCGCGACGACGCCCGTCGAGGTCTCCGACTGCGTGAGGAACACGAGGTCCGTTCCGCCGAGCTCGGCGAGCCGCGCCGCGAGATCGTCCGCGCGCGGCGTCTCGCCCCACTCGTAGCGGACGACGTCGACGTCCGCGCCGTGCACCGCGAGGATCCCCTCCCAGCGCTCGCCGAACGAGCCGGCCGAGACGACGACGGCGCGCGAGCCCGCGCCGAGGTTCGCGGCGACCGACTCCATCGCGGCCGTCCCCGACGCGGTGAACATGAGCACGTCGGCGCGCGTCCGGTACACCTCCTGCAGCCGCGCGAGGCAGCGCTCGTAGACGACGCCGAAGTCCGGCCCGCGGTGGTGGAGGACCGGCTCGCCGAGCGCCGCGAGCACCTGCGGCGGCACCGGCGTCGGCCCCGGCGTGAAGAGATATTTCTTCTCGGGCATCCCGCTCCTCAGGGTAGACGGCGCGGCGGCGTCCGCCCGGGCGTTTGTCCGGTTCGCCGGGCTGTCTCTACGGGACCTGCCCTGGTGTCGGACGCGGCTCGCAGAACCGACACGACTTCCTCGCAAATCGGCAGACGGTGCCTGGCACCGTCTGCCGGCGCGCTAGCGGTGGGATCCGAACTGGATCACCTGCTGGAACGTCGGGCGGTTCGTCCAGCGCATCGTCGCCGGGAGGAAGCCGGAGAACTGGATCCGCTCGGCGTTCGCGTCGGCGTGCCACTGCGTCGGGTCGGATCCCTGCGCGGCCGCGATCGCGTTGCCGGCCGCGTCGAGCGCGGCCCACAGCGACGCGGCGCACGCGGTGAGGCTGCCGCCGCCGCAGTACGTCGTCGAGAACGCGCCTTTGACGCTCTGACCGAGCTCGGTGCGGAGGTCCTTGTCGACGTAGCCGTACCAGCCGGCGCCGTACGAGCTGCCCTGCGGGTTCGCGGGGTTGTCGATCGGCGCGAGCTTCTTGAGCTGGTCGGTGAGCGGGCCGAGCACCGGCGCGAGGTCGGCGACCGCGAGCCGCGGCCACCATGCGTCCATGATCGCGGCGCCCGGCGCGTCGACGAGCCCGTCGCCGTTCGCGTCGAGCCGGCTCCCGTCCCACGACTGCAGCAGCTGGAGCATCTGCGCGTCGCGCGCGCTCGGCGCGGTCCCGTGCGAGAGCACCTGCGCGAGCACCGGCACGAGCGTCGAGCGGAGATCCGTCGTCGCCGCCGCGTTCATCGCGGCGACGACGCTCGTCGCGGTGTGCGTCCTGCGCGCGGCGACGCCCTTGTCGAGCAGCAGCACGCGATGCACGGAGCCGTAGGACCAGTTGTCGTCCGCGGCGCCGAACGCGGCGGCCGGCTTGTTGTTCCAGTTGACGATCTCGCCGCTCGGCGGGTCGACGACGTGCGGGTGCGAGAGCGGCCCGAGCCAGCCGCGCCATTCGTACGAGCCGTTCCCGTTCGTCGGCAGGCCGTCGTCGACGCCCGGCGCGCGGATCGGCAGCCGCCCACTCGAGTACATCGCGATGTGCCTCGAGTCGGCGTAGAACCAGTTGAACGTCAGGTCGAAGCCGCTCATCGTCGAGAAGAACTGCTGCGGCGTGCGGACCCGCCCCGTCGAGAGCGTCTGGAACGGGATCGCGGCGAGCAGCTCGCGGCCGCGCGTCGAGCGCTCCGACGAGATCGCGACCTTCGCCCCGTTCGACGTCGCGTAGCCGACGACCGGCCCGTGCACCGTCGTGCGGAACGAGAGCTCGGTGTCCGGCGCGCCGGCCGACTTCAGCGTCCCCGCGTCGAACGTCCCCATCGCGCGGCACTGGCCCTTGAACACGTAGTGGACGTCGTCGCCGCCGCAGAGCGTCTCGGCGAACTGGTCGGTCACGTCCGAGCTCGCCGACGTCGCGCTCCATGCGTAGTCCTGCGCGCGGCCGATCTGGAGGTAGAAGCCGAGGCCGGGGAACGCGACGCCGCGCGCGTCGAGGCCGCCGCCGTGGAGGTCCTCCTCCATCAGGATCTCCGGCGAGAAGTAGCCGACCTGCGGGCCGGCGACGAAGATCGGGCGGCCGTTCGCCGAGCGCTTCCCCGAGATGAGCAGCGCGTTCGACATCAGGTGGCGCTGCTCGGAGCGCACCGCGAGCGCCGGGCCGCCCGCCGGGACGAAGCTGCCCGGGTCGATCGGGACGTTGCCGGGGCCGACCCCGGTCGGGCCGTTCTCGTACGGGAACGGCGACGCGATCGTCACCGGCGTCGACGGATCGTGCTGCTCGCGCAGGTCGTTCCACACCGCGAGCCCCTTCGTCGCGCCGAGCCGCTGCTGCAGCGCGCCGAGGAACATCGCGCTCGACGTCTCGTTGCCGCCGCCCGCGCCGAAGACCGCGCCGATGAGGGTCCCGATCGCGACGACGTCGTTCCGCGTGAACGGCGTCACGAATCCGCCCTGCGACTTGAAGTACGCGTTGATCCCGGCGAGGTACGCGTCGACGTCGCGGATCAGCTGCCGTCCCTTCGCCGTCTTCTCCGCGAGCGGGACCTGCGCGGCGAGGAACGCCTCGGTCTGCGCGCTCGGGACGAACTGCCGTCCGGACAGCGCGACGGAGAACGCGTCGTAGCCGGGAACGTCGAGCGCGGCGATCCGCGCCGGGCCGCGGAGCAACTGGAGGTCGAGCCCGCGGTCCTCGGCCGTCGCCCAGCCGGCGCCGAACTCGGTGTTCGCGCGCGTCGTCCCGAAGATGTGCGGGACGTCCCACGTGTCGCGGTCGATCGTGACGCCGGCCTTCGGCCGCTCGACGTGCACCGGCTTCACGCCGCCGAGCCCGAGCGTCTCCGGCTTGTAGAGGCGCTTCAGGTCGGCGGTCGTGACGTTGCCGCGGAGCGGGGTCAGGCCGTCGTAGAGCGGAAGCTGGCTCGTGAGCGCGGCGCCGTTCGCGCCCTGGCCGGGCGGGAGGACGTTCAGCGCGAGGAGCGCGTCGTCGCCCGGCGGCGCGGCCGACGCGACGCCCAGCACGAGCGAGCCGCAGACCGCCGCGAGCGCGACGAGCAGCAGTCTCTTCCCGATCACCGCCGCGAGCCTACTAGGCTCGAGGGATGGACGCGCTCGTCGCCTTCGCCGCCGCGCTCGTCGCGCTCCGCCTCGCGGGCGCGCTCGCGCGGCGCTGGCGCGAGACCCGGCGGCCGGAGCTCGCGGCGTGGGCGTGGTCGCTCCTCGCGTATGCCGTCGCGGCGGCCGCGATCGCGTGGAGCGAGGCGGCGGAGTGGGACGCGCGCTCGTTCCGCGTCTACTACGCCGCGGGCGCGCTGCTCACGGCGCCGCTCCTCGGCGTCGGCTCGCTCGCGCTCGCCGGGTGGCGGCGCGCGATCCCCGTCGGCCTCGTCTACGCGGGCCTCGCGCTCGGGGTCGCGCTCGCGATGCCGGTCCACGGCGCGTTCCCGCCGCACGGGATCCCGCCGGCGCAGGACCACCTCGACTTCTTCCCGGCGCGGCTGCTCGCGATCGCCGCGAACGCGCTCGGGACGATCGCGGTGGTCGTGGTCTGTGCGCGGTCGTTTCGCCGGCGGCCGGTCGGGAACGCCCTCATCGTCGCCGGTGTCGTCGTCGCGGCGACCGGCAGCGGGCTCGCGGGCCTCGGGTCGGCCGGGACGTCGGTCGGGATCGCGGTCGGCGCCGTCCTCCTCTACGCCGGATTCGTGGCCCCGCCTGGGGTTCCGAGGATTGAGGCAATCTTCACAAAGCGCACCGTCTGACCGGGTCCCTACCCTGTCCGGACAACTCGCATAGCCGCACCGACGCGGTGCCGGTCCAGGCCCGGACCACGCCCGCGTCGGTTCCCGTGCAAGCGAACCTCGGAGGTGCTTCTTGCGGCGATCCATACTGGCCTGCGTCGGCCTGCTCGCGTTTGCGTGCGTCACGGCGGCAACGAGCGCTCCTCGCGCGGAGGCGAACCGCGAGGCTGCGACGAAGAGAGCGGCGATCTCGCATTTCGGGGCGGAGATCGCGGCGAGCCAGAAGGCGACCTGGCGCTGGCAGCGCGTCATGGGCGTCGCCCTCACACCGACCGCCGGCCGGGCGCTCGCCGCGATGAGCGTCTCCGACGCGGCCGACGCGGCCCGCGTCTGGCGGCTCCGGGCGATCGTCGCGGAGCGGAAGGCCCAGCACCCGCCGCAGCTGAAGGCGTGGCTCTGCATCCACCGCTACGAGGGCAGCTGGACGGACACCGGCGACCCGTACTGGGGCGGGCTCCAGATGGACGTCTCCTTCCAGCGCCACTACGGGGCCTGGCTCTTCGCGCACAAGGGCACGGCCGACCACTGGACGCCGCTCGAGCAGATCTGGGTCGCCGTGCGGGCGGCCCGCACCCGCGGCTTCTGGCCGTGGCCGAACACGGCGAGGTACTGCGGGCTGATGTAGGCACGGCCGGCTGCAGTCACACCGATGTCATGACGACTTGACAATGACATCAAAGTGATGTCATAGTGCAGCCATGCAGATCGACGGCTATGTCCAGGCGCTCCGCGAGGACCTCGCCCACGTCGCGGCTCTCGGGGACGAGAGCACCGCACGTGCGGCCGAGCTCCTCGCGGTGGCGCTCGAGGCCTCGGTCGCCCGCCGGCTCCAGGAGGCGCTCGGCGAGGCGGCCATGGAGGTCTCCTCCCAGCTCGACAACGGACGCGTCGAGGTCCGGATCGCCGGCGGCGATCCCGAGCTCGTCCTCGTCCGCGACCCGGAGGCCGCGCCCGCGCAGGCGGCGGGCGACGAGGCCAACGTGCTCGACGCCCGCATCACGCTCCGGCTTCCGGAGGCGCTGAAGAAGCGGGTCGAGGACGCGGCCTCCCGCGACGGCGTCTCGGTCAACACCTGGATCGTCCAGGCCCTCGTCCGCAATGCGAACACGGCGCGGCGGTCGTCCGGCAAGCGCCTCTCCGGCTACGGCCGCAGCTGAAAGGAGTCACCGATGTTCCTTCGCTCCCTCCCGTCCGGCACGACGAACGCCCGCTGGACGTACGACGACCCGTCCGGGGTCCCCGAGGCGCCGCTCGAGGTCAGCGTCCCGGAGCCGCTCCGGACCGGCATCGAGACCGCGGCGGCGCGCGACGGGCTGACGCCCAGCGACTGGCTGCTCTCGCTCGTCTCCCGGAACCTCGCCCCTCCGACGCTGAAGGCGGTCTGACGTGTCCGACTATCGGTTTCCGACCCCCCGGCCCGTCGAGCTGAAGGTGACGATCCCGGCCGGCGACATCGACCTCGAAACCGTCGACGGCGACGAATCCGTGATCGAGCTCGACGGCGACGAGAGGCTCGTGGAGCAGACGACCGTCGAACAGCGCGGCGACACGATCGTCGTCGACTTCCACGGCAAGCGCGGCCTGCTCGGGATCAACATCTCGATCGGCGATTTCTCGTTCGGCGCCGGACGACTTCGGGTCCGTGCGAAGGTTCCGCACTCGAGCGTCGCCAAGCTCGCGAGCGCGTCGGCCGACACGAGGGTGCGCGGCACGCTCGCATCGATCGAGACCAAGACCGCGTCCGGGGACCTTCGCGTCCACGGCGAGATCGAGGGTGCCGCGATCGTGAAGACGGTGAGCGGCGACGCGACGCTCGAGCGCATCGGCGGCGACCTGCGCGTGCAGAGCGTGTCCGGCGACGTCAAGGTCGAGCGCGTCGGCGGCTCGGTCGTCGCGAAGTCCGTTTCCGGCGATCTCCGCGTCGAAGCGATGACGCAGGGACACGCCGAGGTGACGAGTGTCTCCGGCGACGTGCAGATCGGCATCGCGGTCGGTTCGGGCGTCGACGTCGACGCGAACTCGGTCTCGGGCGACCTGTCGTCCGAGGTTGCGCTGGCGGATCGCCCGGACGAGGCCGGCGCCGGCCCGATGGTCGTCGTCCGCGGCAAGACCGTCAGCGGCGACTTCCGGGTTTTCCGCGCGGCATGAGGTCGCTGCTCCGCAGCCGCGACGCGCGCCTGCTCCTCGGCGGCGAGGCGGTCTCGCTGTTCGGGGACTGGGCGCTGCTCATCGTGCTCGGGATCTGGGCGAAGTCGCTCACCGGGTCGAACGCGGCTGCGGGGCTCGTCTTCTTCGTGTTCGCGGCGGGACGGCTGGCGGCGCCGCTCGCCGGCGTGCTCGCCGACCGCGTCCGGCGGCGGCCGCTGATGGTCGGCGCGGACGTCTTCCTCGCGGCGTCGGTGCTCCTGCTGCTCTTCGTGCACGACCGGAGCGACGCGTGGCTGATCTACGTCGTCGCGCTCCTTTACGCCGTCGGCGGCTCGGTGTTCGACTCCGCGCGCGCCGCGCTGCTGCGGCTCGTCTTCCCGGAGGAGCAGCTGCCGGAGGCGAACGGACTGCTGCAGACGATCACGCAGGGGCTGCGGCTCGTCGCGCCGCTCGCGGGAGCAGGTCTCTACGCGCTCGTCGGGGGCGGCGCCGTCGCGGTGCTCGACGCGGCGACGTTCCTCGTCTCCGCCGTCGCGCTCTCCGCGCTGCGCGTGCACGAGGCAAAGCCGGAGCGCGAGGACCACGCGTTCGTCGACGAGGTGTCGGCCGGCGCGCGGCACATCCTCGCGACGCCCGAGCTGAAGACGATGCTCGTCGGCGGCGCCGTGGCGATGCTCGTGATCGGCTTCGCGGAGACGTTCGTCTTCGCGCTCATCGACGCGATCGGCAGGCCGCCGTCGTTCCTCGGCGTCACGAGCACGATGCAGGGCGTCGGCGCGATCATCGGCGGTCTCGGCGCCGCCGCGGTCATGCGCCGGGTCGGCGACGTGCGCCTCGTCGGCATCGGGCTCGCGGGATTCGCGGTGGGCGACCTGCTCTTCCTCGTCCCGAACCTCGCGACCGTGTTCGTCGGCTTCTTCGTCGCGGGGCTCGCCATCACCCTGGCGGTCGTCGCGTTCATGACCGCGCTGCAGACGCGCACGCCGCTCGCGCTGCAGGGCCGGGTCTCGGCGGCCGCGGACGTGGCGCTGACGGTTCCGCAGACGCTGTCGATCGCGCTCGGCGCAGCGCTCTCGACGGTCGTGCCGTATCAGGCGCTGATCGCCGCGATGGCGGTCGTGCTCGGCCTCGCCGCGCTCTACCTCGCGCGCGCAGCGGTCGTCACGCCTGCAGCTTCTCCCGCAGAAGCCGGTTGACGACCTTCGGGTCGGCCTTCCCGCCGGTCTCCTTCATCACCTGGCCGACGAGGAACCCGAGCACGCCCTCCTTGCCGCCGCGGTACGTCGCGACCTGAT
>DATJOZ010000046.1:0-6327 GCA_035506655.1 Gaiellaceae bacterium | reverse complement strand
GCGAGCTCGCGAAGTCCCGCCACGACGTCCTCGACCTGCGGGATGAACGCCTTCTCGAGCGGCGGCGAGAACGGCACCGGCGTGTCGGGCGCGGCGATCCGCTTCACCGGCGCGTCGAGGTCCTCGAACGCCTCCTCGGCGATCGTCGCGGCGATCTCGGCGCCGAAGCCGCCGGTGCGCGTGTCCTCGTGGAGGACGAGCACCTTCGACGTCTTGCGCACCGACTCGAGCACCGCCGCCTTGTCCCACGGCATGACCGTGCGCAGGTCGACGATCTCGACGGACACGTCGCCGAGCTGCTGCGCCGCCTCCTCCGCCGTGTAGACCATCGCGCCCCACGTGACGACCGAGACGTCGGTGCCGGCCTGGTGGACCCGCGCCTTGCCGATCGGCGTCGTGTACCGGCCGTCCGGCACCTCCGCCTTGATCCGGCGGTAGAGGTGCTTGTGCTCGAAGAAGAGGACGGGGTTCGGGTCCTCGATCGCGCTGATCAGCAGCCCCTTCGCGTCCTCCGGCGTCGCCGGGCACACGCACTTCAGCCCGGGGATGTGCGCGAACGACGACTCGGGGTTCTGCGAGTGGAACGGGCCGCCGGAGAAGCCGCCGCCGGACGGCAGGCGCAGCACGATCGGGATCGGCGTGCCGGCGCGCCAGTGCTGCTTCGCCGCGATCGTGACGAGGTGGTCCCACGCGCACGAGACGAAGTCGGAGAACTGCATCTCCGCGACGGGACGCATCCCCATGATCGCGGCGCCGGTCGCGCCGCCGACGATCGCGGTCTCGGCGAGCGGCGCGTCGATCACGCGCCACGGCCCGAACTCCTCCTGGAATCCGAGCGTGACCTTGAACGCGCCGCCGTACACGCCGACGTCCTCGCCGATCACGAACACGCGCTTGTCGCGCCGCATCTCCGTCCGGAGACCGTCGGAGATCGCCTGGAGGTAGGTCAGCTCGGCCATTACTTGTGGTGCGGGGTCTCGAGCTCTTCCGGCTCGGCGTAGACGCCCTCGGTCAGGTCGTCTCCGGTCGGCATCGGCGACTCGTCCGCGCGGCGGAGCGACTCGTTCAGGAGGTGCTTCACCTGCTCGACGATCGCGGCCTCCTCGTCGTCGGTCATCTCCGCGTTCTGGTGCAGCCAGGTGCGGTACCGCTCGACCGGGTCGGACTCCGCCCAGCGCTCGAACATGACCTTCGGGACGTAGAACGCGTCGTCGTGGACGGCGTGGCCCTCCATGCGGAGGGTCAGGCACTCGAGGAGCGTCGGGCCGCCGCCGGCGCGCGCCTTCTCGATCGCGCGCTTCGCCTCGCGGTAGACCGCGAGCACGTCGGTGCCGTCGACGACGACGCCCTCGAAGCCGTAGGCCTGCGCGCGGTCGGCGACGTGCTCGGTCGCGTACTCGAGGTACGTCGGCGTCGAGTACGCCCACTGGTTGTTGTCGCAGACGTAGACGATCGGGAGCTTCCGCGTGCCGGCGAGCGTCATGCACTCGTGGACGTCGCCGCGTGCGGACGCGCCCTCGCCGAACCAGCCGACGGAGACGCGCGACTCGTCGCGGATCCGGAACGCGAGCGCGCACCCGGTTGCGACCGGGAGCATCGCGGGCAGGTGGCTGACCATCGCGATCAGCCCGAGGTTCTGGTCCGCCATGTGGACGTTGCCGTCGCGGCCGCGCGCGGGGCCGTCGATGCGGCCCATGAACTGCGCGAAGATCTTCCACGGCTCGACGCCGCGGGTGATGTGGACGCCCATGTCGCGGTGGAGCGGCGTGCCGACGTCCTCCGGCCCCATCGCGGTCGCGACGCCGACCGAGGCCGCCTCGTTCCCGCGCCCGGTGTAGAAGGAGCCGGGGATCTTCCCCTGCTTGTAGAGGATGTGGCCCCGCTCCTCGAGCCCGCGCGTGATCAGCATGTTCCGGTAGATGCCGAGGAGGTCCTCGCGGTCGAGGCCGGCCTCACGCACCTCGTTCAGCGAGCCGACGGGCTCCGCTTCTCTTGCGATCGCCATGCTTTCCCCAACTCTAACGGCTGGCTCCCCAGTCGAAGGCGGCTCCGACGGCCCTGAGCCGGGCCCGGGTCGCCTCGTCGCAGAGGGCGCCCGCGACCCCGGCGTCGTAGAAGGAGCGCGGGTCGAGCCCGAACGAGGTCGCGGCCTCGTAGTCGCGGGTCAGGTCGGTGTCGAACATCGCCGGGTCGTCGGTCGAGATCGAGCAGCGGACGCCGGCGGCCGTCAGGCGCGGCAGCGGGTGGTCGGCGAGCGAGGCGACGGCGCCGGTGCGGAGGTTCGAGAGCGGGCAGACGTCGAGGACGACGCCGCGGCCGGCGAGCTCGCGGACGAGCCCCGGGTCCTCCTCGGCGCGGATCCCGTGGCGGAGGCGGTCCGCCTGCAGCTCCTCGAGCGCGCCGCGCACCGACGCCGCGCCCGCGACCTCGCCCGCATGCGGCACCGACCCGAGCCCGAGCGACTTCGCGAGCCGGAACACCGGCTCGTACGGCTCGGGCGGGTACTCGGCCTCGAGCCCGCCGAGGCCGACGCCGACGACGCCGCGCTCGCGGAAGCGCGCCGCCCACTCGACCGTCTCGCGCGCCTCGTCCATCGTGAAGCCGCGCGGGATGTCCGGCGTCAGCCGCACCTCGACGCCGTGGCGCTCGCGCGCCTCGTCCGCACCGTCGCACACGCCCTCGTAGATCTCCTGCCAGCGGCAGCCGCGCCGCACGCGCTCGGCCGGGCTGAAGATGCCCTCGAGATACACCGCGCCGTGCGACGCCGCCTCCGACGCGTAGTCGACGACGACCTGCCGGAAGTCGGCCGCGGTCTGCAGCGCGTTCGTCGTGAGGATCCAGACCTCGATGAAGTGGCGGAAGTCGCGGAAGCGGTACAGCTCCTGCAGGCCCTCGACGGTGTCCGCGGGGAGCGCGTAGTCGTTCCGCCGCGCGATCTCGAGCAGCGTCGCCGGGCGGACGGTTCCCTCGAGGTGCACGTGGAGCTCGATCTTCGGGTACGGCGCCATCGCCGCGAGGCTACAGTCGGGACATGGGCAAGGCGTCCGACTGGCTGCGCGAGGAGCGGCGCAAGGTGCTCGGCGACTGGGTCGCCTTCTGCGTCTCGTGCGGCGCCGCGCGACGGTGGTTCGAGCGCTACGAGGACGAGATGCCGGACACGTGCGCGCAGTGCGGCGGCGAGTTCCGGCGGCGCTGCCCGTCGTGCGGCGCGCCGTTCTCGTCGATCGCGACGGTCGACTGCGAGGTGTGCGGCGAGCCGGTCCGCCCCGCCGAGCTCTTCGGCTCGCCGATCCGGCGAACGCGCTGACGCCTCAGAAGATGTCGTTCTCGCCGGCCCAGGGCACGGCGACCGGGCCGTTCAGGATCTGCGAGAAGCGGATCACGGTGACGATCTCGTCCGGCGCGATCTCGCGGTTGTAGAGCTGGCCGAGGAAGTGCGCCATCTCGTCGGTGCGGCGGATCTCCGGATTGTCGTGCTCGATCTCGCGCGGCGACAGCTCGCCGAGCGTCTTCACCTCGACCTTGTCGATGACCGCGTCGAAGACGCGCTCGCGTGCGCCGAACCGGACGCCGACGAGCACCTGGACGACCATCCCCTTCTTGTATTTCGAGGACTTGTCGCCGAGCCGGATCGTCGCCGACTTGCGGCCGCTTCGCAGCTGGTCGGCGACGATCGGGGAGTAGAAGTTCAGTGCGTACATCGGCTCGTTCAGCGGGCCGAATCATAGGCAACAGCAGGCTGAACGTGTGCGCGGGTCACGTCGCCCGGCGAGCGGCAGCCGATGAGGGCCAGGCCGCGGACGATCTCGTCGCGGAGCAGCTGGAGCACCCGGAGCGCTCCCGCCTCGCCGCCGGCGGCCAGGCCGCAGAGGACCGGCCGCCCGACGAGCGTCGCGTCGGCGCCCAGCGCGAGCGCCTTCAGGACGTCCGTTCCCCGGCGGATCCCGCCGTCCATCAGCACCGGCACGCGGCCGCCGACGGCGTGGGCGACCTCGGGCAGCGCGTCGAGGCTCGCCGGGAGCCCGTCGAGCTGGCGGCCGCCGTGGTTCGAGACGATCACCGCCGCGGCGCCGTGCTCGACGGCGAGCTCCGCGTCCGGGGCGGTGAGGATGCCCTTCACGACGACCGGCCGGCCGCCGGCGCGTTCGGCGACCCAGGCGATGTCGTCCCAGGTCAGCGACGGCGAGACCGGGACGTACGCCGTGCCCGTCGCGCGCTGGGCGGCGTCGGCGCCGACGTACGGGAGCCGGAGGTCGGCGGGGATCCGGAAGCCGAGCCGGAGGTCGCGCTCTCGCCGCCCCCACATCGGCGTGTCGACCGTGAGCACGATCGCGGAGTAGCCGGCCTCGTTCGCCTCGGCGAGATGCTCCTCGGTCAGGCCGCGGTCCTCGAGGATGTAGAGCTGCTGCCAGCGCGGCGCGTCCGGCGCGGCGTCGCGGATCTCGGCGTGCGTGTGCGAGACGATCGTCGACACGCACATCGCCGTCCCGGCTGCGGCGCACGCGCGCGCGGTCGCGAGCTCGCCCTCCGGGGTCAGAAGCGCCTGGAGCGCCGTCGGCGCGACGAGCAGCGGCATCGACAGCCGGGTACCGAGTAGCTCCGTCTCGCCCGACACGCTCGAGACGTCCGTGAGGACCCGCTGCCGGAAGGACCAGCGGCCGAACGACGCGACGTTCGCCCGGAGCGTCACCTCGTCGCCCGCGCCGCCCGCGTAGTAGCACCAGAGCTCCGGCGCGATCCGCGCCTCGGCGAGGCGCTCGAAGTCGGCGACGCAGACGGGCTCGCTCACCCCCGCATCTTCTCCCACGCGAGTGCCGCCATCTCGCGCTCGCCGCGATAGGCGAGCAGCCGCGGCGCCTCCTCGAGCGGCAGCCAGCGCGCCTCGGCGACCTCGATCCGCATCGACTCCTCGATCTCCCCGATCCGGCCCCGGCCCGCCCGCAGCAGGAAGAACGAGACGATCTTGAAGATCCGCTCGCCGTCCCGGGTGTAGACGTACTTCACGTCGCCGAGCTTCTCGACGAGCCGGCCCTCGACGCCGGTCTCCTCGCGGACCTCGCGCACGGCGGTCTCGGCCGGCGACTCGCCCGGGTCGACGAGCCCCTTCGGGAGCGCCCACACCCCGGGCGACTTCCCGCCGGGCCGGATCGCGGCGAGGTGGGGCCGCCCGCCGAGCGCCCGGACGAGCACGCCTCCCGCCGAGAACTCCCGCGCCACGCCTACTTTGTAACAGCGCGCCGCCCGGCCGCGCCTCCGGTTTGCCAAGGGGCGCTCTAGCTCGTAGAATGCCCTGGCACTCTCGGGCTGAGAGTGCCAAACGTGTCACAAGGCAATGCACAGGAGGCGTGTGAATGAACCTGAAGCCGCTCGGTGACCGCCTGATCGTCGAGGTCCTCGATGAGGAGGAGACGACGTTCAGCGGCATCGTGCTTCCGGACACCGCGAAGGAGAAGCCGCAGCGCGGCAAGGTCCTCGCGGTCGGTCCCGGCCCCCGGGACGACAACGGCAAGTTCGTGCCCATGGACGTGGCGGAGGGCGACGAGATCGTCTTCTCCAAGTACGGGGGCACCGAGATCAAGGTCGGCACCGACGAGTACCTGATCCTCCGCGAGAGCGATGTGCTCGCGAAGGTCGTCACGTCGAAGAAGGCCGTCGCCGCCAAGGCGTAGAGAGACAACGGAGGTACTGAGAGAAAATGGCTCACAAGGAGCTCAAGTTCAACGAGGACGCCCGTCGCGCGCTCGAGCGCGGCGTCAACATCCTCGCCGACGCGGTCAAGGTCACCCTTGGCCCGAAGGGTCGCTACGTCGTGCTCGACAAGAAGTTCGGCGCGCCGACCATCACGAACGACGGCGTCACGATCGCACGTGAGATCGAGGTCGAGGACGTCTTCGAGAACCAGGGCGCGCAGCTCGTCCGCGAGGTCGCGACGGCGACGAACGACGTCGCGGGCGACGGGACGACGACGGCGACCGTGCTCGCACAGGCGATCGTCCGCGAGGGCCTGAAGAACGTCGCCGCCGGCGCGAACCCGATGGGGCTCAAGCGCGGCATCGAGACCGCGGTCGAGGCCGTCGTCGAGAACCTGAAGGCGCAGTCGAAGGACGTCTCGGGCAAGGAGGACATCGCGCGCGTCGCGACCGTCTCCTCGCGCGAGCGCGAGATCGGCGACGTCATCGGCGACGCGATCGAGAAGGTCGGCAAGGACGGCGTCGTGAACGTCGAGGAGGGCCAGACGCTCGGCCTCGAGCTCGAGTTCACCGAGGGCATGCAGTTCGACAAGGGCTACCTGTCGCCGTACATGATCACCGACCCCGAGCGGATGGA
>DATJOZ010000045.1:0-2289 GCA_035506655.1 Gaiellaceae bacterium | reverse complement strand
TCGCGCGAAGTCGAGCCCGTGCTCCTCGTAGAGGTGGACGATCGCCTCGGTGTCGGAGTGCGTCCGGAACGCGTGGCCCGCGCGCTCGAGCTCGCGGCGCAGCTCCGGGAAGTTGTAGATCTCGCCGTTCTGGACGACGACGCAGGCGCCGTCCTCGCTTGCGATCGGCTGGTCGCCGCCGGCGAGGTCGATGATCGAGAGGCGCCGCGCGGCGAGTGCGACGGGCCCGTCGAGGTGCTCGCCGGCGCTGTCGGGGCCGCGATGGACGAGCGCGGCGCTCATCGCCGCGAGCCGTTCCGGGTCCGGCGTTCCCGCCGGAGACGCGATTCCGCAGATCCCGCACATCGGCCCTACTCTACGGACGGCCGCCGCAGCGGACGTCGCCCTTCGCCGCCGTCCGGGCCGCCGTCGCGAACGCCGCCGCGGCGGGCTTCGGGCGGGCGCCGCGCCACTCGAGCCCCGACTGCCAGCCGGCGAGCCGCGACTCGTCGACGAGCTCGAAGTTGAAGAACGCGCGGACGTGCGGCTGGCACGCGGCGAGCCGGATCGCGTCGGCGATCCGCGCGGCCTGGAGCGACGGCGTCGTGGTCGCCGCCGTCTCGCGGCCGCTGTAGCGGCGGTCGAGCCGCGCGGGGACGGCGGTCTGGAACCCGTCCTCGAGGTACCAGACGTCGAGTGAGCGCTGCGGCGTCCCGGCGAACGCGCGCTCGAGCGTCGACGCGAGCCGGGCGTAGTCGCCCTCGCCGAGGAAGCCGCCGCCGTGGCGCGTGCCGACCGGCTCGAGAGAGCTCAGCGGATACGGGTTGTGCCCGAACGCGTCGACGAGCGGCCGCGTCCTCCCGCTCGCGCGGTAGGCGGCGCCGACGCCGTCGAGGAACGCGACCGGGTCGTGCGCGGACGCGGTCGAGTCGAGGACGACGACGTGCGGCCGGACGCCGTGAAGAACGTCGTAGCAGCGTGCGAGCAGCGACTCGTACGCGCGTGCGTCGCCTTGCCAGTACGTTCGCGAGTTCGCCTCGTTCCAGACGACGACGGCGTGCGCGTCGGGGACGCGCTCGAGCGCCGCGCCCGCATAGCCGCAGAAGCGGCGCTGCGCGGCCGTCGTCGTCGGCGTGGTCGCGCCGAAGCCGAAGATCGCGAGCACGACGTTCGTCCGCGTCGCCGCCCGCTCGGCGCGCGCGAGCTCGTCGAGCCGCGTGCGGCCCGGTCGAGCCTCACCGTGCCACGGCACCCACACGCGGACCGCGTCGGCGCCGAGCCGCCGCTGCACCGCGACGACGGCGAGCGGGTTCGTCGTCCACTTCAGCGTGTCGTCGTCGACGCCGACGAGCAGCCGCGGCGGTGAGGGCGGGCGCGTCGAGAGCCAGACCGCGACGCCCACCGCGACGAGCGCTGCGAGCGCGAGCGCGACCGTCAGCCGTCGCGCCGTACGATCCCCCGGACCGACTGCCTGATCACGCGCCAGCCCGTGGCCGCGACGGTTCGCAGGTACAGCCCGACCGAGCGGTCGGCGATCCACTCGAGGTCGTGCGCGAGCTTCTCCGCCATGGACGTCTCGTAGCCGCGCCGCACCTGGGCGAATCCGGTCAGGCCGGGGCGGACGACGAGCCGCTGCCAGTACGCCGGCAGCTCGCGCGCGAGCTCCTCGAAGAATCGCGGCCGGATCGGCCGCGGCCCGACGAGGCTCATGTCGCCGCGGAGGACGTTCGCGAACTGCGGGATCTCGTCGAGCTGCGTCGCCTTCAGCCAGCGGCCCACCGACGTGAACTCCGCGTTCGTCCGCGCCACGAGCTCCTCGCCGAGATACGGCCCGAGCCGCGTCTCCGCGTCCGCGCTCAGCGTCCGGAACTTCAGCATCGTGAACACGTGCCCGCCGCGACCGACGCGCTCGCCGCGGTAGAGGACCGGCCGCCCGCTCGTGGCGAGGACGGCGATCGCGATCACGAGCGCGACGGGGAGCGCGACGACGAGGAAGAGCGCCGAGAGGAGGATGTCCAGCAGGCGGAGGATCGCGTCGACGCGTGGACGGGCGGGCGCCTCGAGCGCCAGTTGCGCGTAGCCGCGGACGAGCGTGTCCTCGATCCGCGTCGACGTCTCGGCCACGCGCGCCATGCTAGACGCTTCATCCGCGCGCGCCCGCGGGCATAATCATCGCTTATGGACACCCGCCAACTTGCGGCGTTCTGTGCGGTCGTCGAGCGGCGGAGCTTCTCGCAGGCGGCGGAGCAGCTCGGGGTGACGCAGCCGGCGGTGAGCCTGCAGATCCGCTCGCTCGAGAAGCGGCTCGGC
>DATJOZ010000044.1:0-10485 GCA_035506655.1 Gaiellaceae bacterium | reverse complement strand
CAGCCCCATCCTCGCCGCGATGTCGGCCGCATAGATCGCAACTGCGGCTGAGTGTCCCGCCGTGTAACGATCGCGAGCATCCAGGGTTGCGACAAGCGCGGTCGCAAACGAGAGGTTCGCACCAGCCAACCGCTTGTTCGCTTCACCCAGAGCCTCCGCGGTTTCGATCTGCTGGCGGTACAGCAGCAACAGGCGTTGCGCAGCTACCGCCGGAATCGCGAATAGCGCGACGCTCCAAGGCGAGATGGTTTCGTACGAGTATGCGAGCAACGCCACCATTGGAACCTGGAGGGGAACGCTCGACAGGTTCGCCGCTCCGACCGTCTTTGCTGACTTGGTCCATGAGCCCGTCCCTCGAATGGCTGGGGCAACGCCGACCAGCACGAGGTCGACGAGTGTCTCGACGAGAAACGCCGCCGCAACTGCCGCGAAGATTCCCCAGAAGTTCCGCTCGACCCTACTAAGTACGGCAACGGCTGCTAGCCCGGCGCACCCTGCAACGATCACGCTAACAGCCGTCCATGTGATCCACCGCAGGACGGGGCTGTTTCCATCGCGCCGCGGAAAGTTCGCGAGCACCGCAGCAGCACTCACGACGATCGCGGCGAGTGGGCCGAGAACGACTGCCGCGAATATGCAGAGGATCGAGACCACCGACATCTGAACCGTCGGCGTCAGTCGGATGCTCTCGTACTCCGCCCCAACAGCCAGGACTGCCAGAATCGCGACCGTTAGAGGTTGCTCGACGCGGTAGCCGGCGAGCACCAGAGTCACGCACATCCCGGCCGCTGAGATGGTCAGTAAGGCCACCCAGGCCAGAAGCGCCCTTTCACGGGTGACCTTGACGGCGAGAGTCTGCGGGAATCTATTCAAGTTTCGGTTGAATTCTCCCCCAAAAGGGGTATAACCTTCTGCTTGCCGTCAGTCCCCGACCGGAGGAGAGTCCCCGGTGTACAAGCGTCTTGGGTCGATCGTGGTTCGTGCCGCGGTCGTGGGTACTTCTCGAGGCTGGTAGAAGCCGTCGAAGTCTCTTTTGTCCACAGACAAGGAGCATCCCCCTCATGAGGGATTTCCCCAGGTTGTGGACAACGGGTGAAACAGGGTAGCCATCAGGCGCCGGGTGGGTGAGCACCCGGCTCGTGGTGGGTTCCCGTCGGCGGTTGTCGACAGGACGTTGTGGAAAACTCGGGCCCGCTGGGCGGGTGCCGAGGCTTCGCTCTGCCGGCAGAGCCAGCCGGAGCTAGCCGATGATGCCGCGGCGGAAGCCGACGGCGACGGCGTGGGCGCGGGAGCGCGCCTGGAGCTTGGCCAGGAGGTGGCGGACGTGGGACTTGACCGTCTCCTCCGAGAGGAACAGGCGCACGCCGATCTCGCGGTTCACGAGGCCGTCCGAGATCAGTTGAAGGACCTCGATCTCCCGCATGGTCGGCTCCTGCTCCAGCTCCCGCAGCGGGCCCTGGAACGGGATGACCTCGGCGCCGCTGTCGGTCCGGCGCCGTGCCGCGACCTCTTCGAACCTGCGCGAATGGTCCCGGTAGCGGTCGAGGATCTCCTTGCGCTCTGCGGCGTCCACGCCTGGGGTATCGGCCGCCCCAGAGGGCCACTTTAGGACTAGCTACCCCTTTCCAGGGATCCCAGCGCCGGCCGCGGCCGCTCCCACGGCCGCATCGACATTCAGCGGGTGGTGGCAGGCGGCCAGATGGCCGTTCCCGTACTCCACGAGCGGGGGCTCGACCTCGCTGCAGACCTGGGTCGCGTAGCGGCACCTGGGGTGGAACCGGCAGCCGCTCGGCGGGTTGATCGGGCTCGGGACGTCCCCTTCGAGCACGATCCGCTCGCGCTTCTTCGCGAGGTCCGGGTCCGGCACCGGGACGGCCGAGAGGAGCGCCTCGGTGTACGGCATGATCGGCCGCGAGTACAGCTCCTCGGCCGGCGACATCTCGACGAGCTTCCCGAGGTACATGACCGCGATCCGGTCGCTCACGTGCCGGACCACCCCGAGGTCGTGGGCGATGAAGATGTACGTCAGCCGGAACTCGTTCTGGAGGTCCTCGAGGAGGTTCAGCATCTGGGACTGGATCGAGACGTCGAGGGCCGAGACCGGCTCGTCGGCGACGATCAGCTTCGGGCGCAGGGCGAGCGCGCGCGCGATCCCGATCCGCTGGCGCTGGCCGCCCGAGAACTCGTGGGGGAAGCGGTTGTAGTGCTCCGGCGAGAGGCCGACGACCTCGAGGAGCTCCTCGACCCGGGCCTTCCGCTCCGCCTTCGTCCCGAGCTTGTGGATCTTCAGGGGGTCGCCGATGATCGAGCCGACCCGCTTCCGGGGGTTGAGGCTCGCGTACGGATCCTGAAAGACCATCTGCATCTCCCGCCGCAGAGGCCGGAGCTGACGGGCGCCGTGGCCGTGGATCGCCTGGCCCTGGAAGATGATCTCGCCGGAGGTCGGCTCGAGCAGGCGGACGATCGTCCGGCCGAGCGTCGACTTCCCGCAGCCGGACTCGCCGACGAGGCCGAGCGTCTCGCCGGGCTGCACCGCGAAGCTCACGCCGTCGACGGCGTGGACGCGCGCGACCTCCTTCTGCATCACGCCCTTCCGGATCGGGAAGTACTTCTTGACGTCGCGGACCTCGATGAGCGGCTGGCCGTTCGGCGCGGGGTCGCTCACGCGGCCTCCGTGGCGCCGGAGATCGTCTCGTCGCGGTGCGACCGCTTGTAGGGGACGTCGAGCCAGCAGCGGTCGAGATGTGTCGCGACGTCGAGGTGGCTCTCGAGCGCCGGCCGCTCCATGCACCGGTTGAACGCGTGCTGGCAGCGTGGCCGGAAGGCGCAGCCCTGCGGGAGGTTGATCAGCGACGGCGGCGAGCCCTTGATCGAGTGCAGCCGGTCGGGGCGCGGCCGGTCGAGGCGCGGGATCGAGCCGAGGAGCCCCCACGTGTACGGATGCTGCGGGTCGTAGAAGAGGTCGCGCGTCGACGCCTGCTCGACGACCTGGCCCGCGTACATGACGATGATCTCGTCGGCGATGTCGGCGACGACCCCCAGGTCGTGCGTGATCATGATCACCGCCGAGTTGAAGTCGTCCTTCAGGCGGCCGATCAGCTCGATGATCTGCGCCTGGATCGTCACGTCGAGCGCGGTCGTCGGCTCGTCGGCGATGAGGAGGTCCGGGTTGCAGGAGAGCGCCATCGCGATCATCGCGCGCTGGCGCATCCCGCCCGAGAACTGGTGCGGGAAGTCGTCGACGCGCGCCTCGGGGTTCGGGATCCCGACGGCACGGAGCAGCTCGACCGACCGGTTCTTCGCCCCGCGCTTGTCGATCTTCTCGTGGGTCCGGATCGCCTCGGCGATCTGGTCGCCGATCCGGTACACGGGGTTGAGCGAGGTCATGGGGTCCTGGAAGATCATCCCGAGCTCGGGACCGCGGTACTGCTGCATCTGGTCGTCGCTGAGCGTCAGGAGATCGGTGCCCTTGTAGAGGATCTCGCCCTCGAACCGGGAGTTCACGCCGCCCGTGAGCCCCATCAGCGTCATCGCGGTGACGCTCTTGCCCGAGCCGGACTCGCCGACGATCCCGAGCACCTTCCCCCGCTCGAGCTCGAACGAGACGCCGTCGACCGCCTTCACCATCCCGTCCTCGGTCGCGAACTGAACCTTGAGATCCTTGACCTGCAGCAGGGTCTCGGCCATTACGTGGGCCGGATCCGCGGGTCGAGGTAGGCGTAGAGCAGGTCGACGAACACGCTGAAGACGACGATGAACATCGCGCCGTACAGCGTCACGCCCATGATCGGCGGCAGGTCGAAGTTGTTGATCGACTGCGCCGCGTACTGGCCGACGCCGTGCAGGTCGAACACGGTCTCCGTGAGGATCGCGCCGCCGCCGAGGACGCCCGCGAAGTCGAGGCCGAAGAGCGTGATGATCGGGATCAGCGAGAGCCGCAGGATGTGCTTGCGCATGATCCGCTTCGGCGGCAGGCCCTTCGCCTTCGCCGTGCGCACGTAGTCCTCGTTGGAGGTGTCGAGGACGTTGCCGCGCAGCACGCGGCCGTAGAAGCCGATGAACCCCACGGCGAGCACGGTCCACGGCAGGATCAGGTGGAAGAACCACTGCGCGGGATTGTCCGTCAGCGGCACGTACTCCCCGTCCGGGAAGAACGAGGTCAGCCCTCCCTCGGCGAGGTAGTAGCGCGTCACGATGCCGAGCCAGAAGATCGGCAGCGAGACCCCGACGAGGGCGAGCACGGTGATGGCGCGATCCGAGAACTTGCCCGCGGAGATCGCGGATATCACCCCCACCAGGATGCCGAAGAAGAGCCAGATCACGCCCGCGCCGATGCTGAGCGAGAACGTCGCCGGCATGCCCTGCTCGATCTGCTGGACCACGTTCTGCTGGCTCGTGTACGACACGAGGCTGCCGGTGGCCATCTTCTCCATCATCTTGTAGTACTGGACGTAGAACGGGCGGTCGAACCCCCAGTCGTGCCGGATGTTCTCGATGTTCTGCGGCGTCGCGTTCTTGCCGGCGATGCGCTCCGCAGGATCGCCCCCGGGGACGACGATGAAGATGACGAACACGAAGAACGTCACGGCGACGAGGACGAGGATCGCCCCGATCGTGCGCCTGACCAGGAACGCAGCCATCAGCGCTGGATCCTCACCTTCGCGCGCGGATCGAGGGCGTCGCGGAGGCCGTCGCCGAAGACGTTCAGCGCCACGACGGTGAGCACGATCATGATCCCGGGCGCGAGCGACAGCCACGGGCGCGTCACGATCAGGTCCTGTCCGTCGGCGATCTGCGTCCCCCACGACGCCGTCGGCGGCTGCACGCCCGCCCCGAGGAACGACAGCGCCGACTCGAGCAGGATGTTGGTGGCGATGATCAGCGTGAAGAACACGAGGACGGAGCTCATGATGTTCGGGAGGAGCTCGATGAACATCACGCGGAACGGGCTCGCGCCCTGCGCGATCGACGCCTCGATGAACTCCTTCTGACGCAGCGACAGCACCTGGCCGCGCAGCGGCCTCCCGACGTACGCCACGAGCACGTAGGAGATCACGAACGTCGGGATCCAGATGCTCCCGCTCTGGATGTTGATCCCCCAGTGGTGGAATCCGTTGATCGCGAGCGCCGACCCGAGCGCGATCCCGAGCAGGATCACGGGGAACGCGTACATGAGGTCGAAGAATCTCGTGATCGTGAAGTCGCCCCACCCCCCGTAGTAGGCCGCGAGGAGCGCGAGGATCACCGCGAAGAACGTGCAGATCAGCGACGAGACGATCCCGATGAAGAGCGACGTCCTCCCGCCGTAGAGCAAGCGGACCGCGACATCGCGACCGATCGCGTCGGCGCCGAGGACGAACTTCCCGCCGCCGCTGAACCACGTCGGGCCGATCGGGATCGCCGAGGTCAGCTTCCCGTTGACGATGCCGCCGGAGGAGACGACGGGGACGAGCTTCCCGTTGACCCGCACGTTCTCGAGGACGTGCTGCTGGTTCGGCCCTGTGCCGGCGACGTGCTTCGCGTAGACCGGCGCGAGCAGGCACGCGACGCAGATGAGGATGAAGAGGCCGAGGAAGAAGAACGCGACATAGTTCCGCCGCAACCGCCGCCACGCGAGATACCACGGACTGCGGCCCCGGATCGCGGACGCGGGCTCCCCGGCGGCAAGCACGGCCGCCGTGTCGAGCGTGAACTCGCCCTCGGTCGCCTGCTGTGCCACGAATCCCTCCGGTTAGATCGGCGTCGGGGGCGCCGTCACCGGCGCCCCCGACAGTCTTGCATCTCGGCTCCCGCTAGTTGTGGCAGATCGTCGAGAAGTCGAACTGGTACAGCACGTGGTTGATGTAGCAGCTCAGATCCATGGACGTGTAGAAGAAGTCCGTGAACTGCCGGTTGAGGAACGGGGCCCACGGGGCCTGTTCCATGACCGCCTTGTCGACGCTCGCCCACTGCGCGTTCACCGTCGCCGTGAGCGTCGGCTGCTTCTTCAACGTGTCGATCTGGCGGTTGACGCCCGCGTCGTTGAAGTTCGCGTAGTTGTTGTTGTGGGTCTGCGTGATCCGCTCGCCGTTCAGGAGAACGTCGAACCAGTCGAGCGGGTGCGGGTAGTCCTGGAACCAGTCGGCGAAGCCGATCTGAGCTTTCGTCGCCTGGTTGCCGATCGTCGTCCAGTAGACGGCGGAGTTGATGATCTTCTCCTTCGCCTTGAGGCCGATCGAGTTGAGGACGTCCGTCAGGTAGGCGGTCGCCTTCGGGTCGTAGCCGCGGTCGTGGTTCCAGACCGTCACCGACATCCCCTTGTCCCCGGACGCCGCGATCAGCTGCTTCGCCTTCGCGAGGTTGTACGGGTACAGGTTGAGCTTCTTGTACTGCGGGTACGTCGGCGGAAGCACGTTCTGCGTCGGCTGCGCGAGACCAGCGTAGATGCGGACCAGCGCCTCACGGTTGATCGCGTAGTTCACAGCCTGCCGCACCTGGAGCTTGTCGAACGGCGGCATCCGCGTGTTCATGAAGAAGTAGTACGTGTTCGCGGGCGTGTAGACCTTGATCTGATTCGCGTGCTGCGACTGCACCTGTGCAAGGCGGTCGGCCGGAATCTGATGGAAGTCGTAGTCGTCCTGACCCGAGATCACGCGCTGCAGAGCGACATTGTCGTCGCCGATGATGTTGAACGTCATCTTGTCCGGGTTCCCGACCGGGACGTTCCCGTCGAACTGGGACGCGTCGTAGTTCGGGTTGCGGACGACGATGGCGATCTTGTTCGGCTGGTAGCTCTGGATCATGTACGGGCCCGTCGAGGGGGCCGGCGTCGTCGACTGATCCTTCGCGGGCGTGCCTGCCGGGACCGGAGCCGCGAAGAGGGTGGCCAGGATGTTCATGAAGTCGCCCTGCGGCGCATTCAGGTGGATCGTGATCTGGCCGGTCGAGTCGTTGACGACGATCCCGGAGATGTGCCCGGTCTTCGTCTTGGAGAACTGGTCGGCACCGACGATGTTCCCGAAGAAGCCGACGCCGGGCGAGTCGACCTTGAAGTCGCGCTCGATCGTGGCCCGGAAATCGCTTGCCTTGACGGTGGCGCCGTTCGAGTACTTGATGTTCTTCCGCAGCGTCAGGGTGTAGGTCTTCCCGTCGGACGAGACGGTCGGGAGCGAGTCCGCGAGGTACGGGACGATCGTCGCGCCGTCAGGGCCGTTGACATGCTTGTAGCCGAGGAGCGGCAGATAGACGTTCCACATGATCTGCCAGCCCTCGACCGTGTACGAGAGGCCCGGATCGAGATAGTCGATCCCGGTGTCGTACGCAACGCGGAAGTTCGCAAAGCTCTTGCTCGACGACGAGCTGCCGGACGAGCTCGAGGAGCCCGACGACGACGTCGTTGTGCTGCTGCTCCCGCCGCCTCCGCACGCCGCTGCGATCAGCGCGATGCCGACGGAGAAAGAGGCGGCCGCGAGCAGCCACTTCAACCGATGCCTACGGTCCAAATCCGTACCTCCCGGGCTTGAGTCTGTTCCGCGGCAAACGGCGATCCCCGCCTCCGCGCGCCGTGCATTCTTACATGACGCCTTCCGATGCAACCTGGTTAGGCGCCGTGCAAACCGCAAATCGGAATACCTTGCGACGGCGGTCGCGCAGTGCCTCGGGCTCGGGCTCCTCGACCACTCCGTCGACGCCGTCGCGCTGCGTCGAGTGGAGGATGCGGCCGCCGCCGAGCCAGAAGGCGATGTGGTCGGCGGCCGACGCGTCGCCGTAGGTGACGAGGTCGCCCGGCCGCGCGTCGGCCTCGTCGACCGGGACGCCTACGTCCTCCTGCTGGTCGGCGTCGCGCGGCACGAGCCGGCCCGCCGCGCGGTAGCTCATGTGGACGAGACCGGAGCAATCGATCCCCGCGGCGGTCATCCCGCCCCAGAGATACGGGCTCCCGAGCAGGCTGCGGGCGTGGTCGAGGGGGTCGGCCGCGGTCGCCGCGAGCCAGCCCGGGTCCGGATCGCCGCCGAGCGCGCCGGCCCGGACCCAGCCCGGGTAGTCGTAGGCGGTGCGGATCCGGGCCCAGCCCGCGCGCGTCTCCTCGACGTCGATCGGCTCGCCCGGGAGCACCTGGGTCACCTGCTCGGCGCCGTCGTCGGGCTCGGCGCGGACGGGCGCGAGCTGGTAAACGAACGTATGTTCGCCTACGCTGTCGGTCATGCAGCTCAGGCTAGACGCGGCCGACCGGCTGGTCGACCTGGTCGAGGAGCGGCGCGGGCCGGTCGTCGCCGACGAGGCGGCGCGGCGGCTCTTCGCGCTGCGCGCGGCCCCGGTCGCGCTCGCGCGGTCGCTGCTCGAGGAGGTCGTCGAGGCGGACGCGCGGCTCGCGTGGTCGGGCGACGCGGTCGCGCTCGCGCGGCCGCTCGGGGCGGAGCTCCCGCTCGAGGAGGCGACGTACGTCGTCGTCGACCTCGAGACGACGGGTCTCCGGCCGGGGTCGTCGCAGATCTGCGAGATCGGCGCGGTGCGCGTGCGCGGGTTCGAGCTCGCGGACGAGTTCCAGACGCTCGTCGACCCCGGCATCCCGATGGCGCCCGCGGCGGCGGCGCTGACCGGGCTGCGCGACGAGCAGCTGCGGCGGGCGCCGTCGCCGTCGGTCGCGGTGCGGCGGTTCCTCGAGTTCGCGGGAGGCGACGCGGTGCTCGTGGCGCACAACGCGCGCTTCGACCTCGCGTTCCTGGACCGGGAGACGGAGCGGCTCACGGGGTCGCGGATCGCCGCGCCGGTCGTCGACACCGTTCCGCTGGCGCGGCGCTTGTTGGCCGGCCGCGTGCCGCGCGCGAGCCTCGCGCAGCTCTCGCACTTCGTCGGGACGTCCGTCGAGCCGTGCCATCGCGCGCTGCCCGATGCGCTCGCGACCGCCGAGGTGCTCCTGACGCTGATCGGGCTCGCGCAGGAGCGCGGTGCGCGGACCGTCGCCGACCTCGTCGCGATGGCGGCGACCCGCACGCGGCGGGTCTGGGACCGGCGTCACCTCACGTTCGGCGCGCCGGCGCGGCCGGGCGTCTATCTCTTCCGCGACCGGAACGACCAGGTGCTCTACGTCGGCCGCGCGCGCGACCTGCGGACGCGGCTCCGGTCGTACTTCCGGTCGGAGCGGCAGCGGCCGGCGGTCGAGGCGGCGGTCGCCGCGGCGGACCGGATCGAGTGGCGCGTGCTCGGGTCGGAGCTCGAGGCGGCGCTCGAGGAGCTGCGGCTGATCCGCGAGCTGCGCCCGCCGGCGAACGCGCGCGTGGCGCGGCCGGACCGGTTCGTCTGGCTTCGGCGGCGCGGAGACGGCGTCGTCGCGTCGTCGCAGGAGGGCCCGGTCGGGCCGCTGCGGTCGAGGCGGACGGCGCAGCTCGCGGCGCGGGCGCTCGAGGCGGGCGAGCTCGAGCGGCCGGCGGCGGCGCTGCCGCGGCTGCGGCGGAAGCTCGCCGAGCTCGGCGACGCGCGGCGCTACGAGGACGCGGCGCGGCTCCGCGACCGGATCGCCGCGCTCGAGCGCGTCTGCCGCGAGCTCGAGACGCTCGCGCGGCTGCAGGCGCTCGAGCGCTGCCTCGTCGTCCCGGCCGCGGAGCCGGGACATGCGCGGGCGCTCTTCGTCGCCGCCGGCCGGATCGCGGACGTGCGGACACTGCCGCCGGGCGGCGGCCAGCTCGAGATCCAGGCCGCGCTCGCCGCGTCGAGACATGCCCCGGGGTCAGACCCCAGGACGTGTCTCGACGAGCTGCTGCTCATCGGCTCGTTCCTGCGGAAGCCGCCGCCGGAGCTGCGGTCCGCCCCGCTCGAGCTCGACGCGATCCTGCGCGCCGCGGAGCACGTCCGCGTCCGAAACGGACGCGTCCCGGTGTCGGACACCAGGCCGCGTCCGCAAGAGACGGGTCTGTTCTAGGCGGCGACGCTGATCAGGTCGCGCAGCGCGCCAAGGCGGGCGAGGGCCTGCCCCTCGAGCTGCCGGACGCGCTCGCGCGTCAGGTCGAGCTCGTTCCCGATCGCCTCGAGCGTCCACGGCTCGCCCTCGAAGCCGAACCGCAGCTCGAGGATCCGCCGCTCCCGCTCCGGAAGCGCGTCGAGCGCGCGCCGGACACCCTGGCGGCGGAGCGACTCCTCGGCCTCGTCGAACGGGTCGGCAGCCTCGCGGTCGGCGAAGAGGTCGCCGAGCTCGCCCTCGTCGTCCGCGCCGACGGTCTGGTTCAGCGAGACCGACGCGTGGGCGGCGCCGAGCGCCTCGTCGACGTGCTGCATCGGCAGCCCGGTCGCCTCGGCGAGCTCGTCCTTCGTCGGCTCGCGGCCGAGCTCGACCTCGAGCCGCCGCGCCGCGCGCGACAGCTTCTGCTGGCGCTCGACGACGTGCACGGGGACGCGGATCGTGCGCGCGTGGTTCGCGACCGCGCGCTGCACCGACTGCCGGATCCACCACGTCGCGTACGTCGAGAACTTGTAGCCGCGCCGCCAGTCGAACTTCTCGACCGCGCGGTT
>DATJOZ010000043.1:0-12308 GCA_035506655.1 Gaiellaceae bacterium | reverse complement strand
ACGAACAGACCTCTGGTGTATCAGTCGTCGTGCCAACGGCGCTGCTGATTAGCCACGTCTGGATGGGATAACCGCTGAAAGCATCTAAGCGGGAAGCCCACCTCGAGATGAGAGCTCCCATCCCCTCGAGGGAGTAAGGGCGGTCGGAGACTACGACCTTGATAGGCGGACGGTGTACGCACAGCAATGTGTTCAGCCGAGCCGTACTAATTGCCCGAGGTCTTGATTTGAACTCTGGATCAGAGTCGCTATGGAGTTTTGAGGGTTGCCCGCGAGGCTAATCGCCGCTCCCGCAAGCGTACGCGGGGATCGCGCGCCCTTGACAGTTCGGCGGTCATACCGGCGGGGAAACACCTCTTCCCATTCCGAACAGAGAAGTTAAGCCTGCCAGGGCCGATGGTACTCGGAGAGCAATCTCCCGGGAGAGTAGGTCGCCGCCGATTTCTTTCACGAAGAGGCCGCTCACGCGGCCTTTTCGCGTGGTCCGACGCCGCCGTCGAGGTCGCGGAGCCGGCGCACGCGCTCGCCGACCGGCGGATGCGTCACGAAGAGCGCCGCGAGCCCCTCCTCCATGAACGGGTTGATCGTGTAGAGCGGCTCCGTCGCCGGGCTGCCGCGGAACTCGACGAGCTCCGCCGCGCGGTCGAGGCGGACGAGCGCGTCGGCGAGCCCGTGCGGCGAGCCGAGCAGCGCCGCCGCCGTCCGGTCGGCCTCGAACTCGCGCTTCGGCGACACGAGGAGATGGACGAACGCCGATGCGACCGGCGCGAGCACGAACAGGAGCGACCGCTCGAGCCACCCGCCGAGGCGGCTCGTCTCGAGCAGCGACCCCGCGAGCACGACGACGCCGGTCTGGATCAGCACGTCCCGGTGGCGGACGTGCGCGAGCTCGTGTGCGAGCACGCCCTCGAGCTCCGCCGGCGGGCACGCGGCGACGCAGCCCGCGCTCACCGCGATCGCCGAGCTGCGCGGCCCGCGCCCCGTTGCGAGCGCACGCGGCAGCCCGTCCGGGATCACGTAGAGCTTCGGCTTCGCGACGCCCGCGACCGCGGCGAGCCGCTCGACGGTCGAGTGGAGGAGCGGCGCCTCGGCGAGCAGCAGCTCGCGCGCGCCGACCATCCCGAGCGCGACGCGGTCGAACATCCAGTACGCGCCGCCGACGAGCAGCAGCCCGCAGAAGACGAAGATCGAGAGGAGCCGCAGCCCGCCGAGCTCCCAGCCGAGCGCCGCGAGCACGCCGCAGATCACGAGCGCGAGCAGCCACGCCTTGAGGATGTTGCGGGCCGCGATGAGGCGCACGCCGGCTAGGTGTCGTCGTCCTGCTCGTCCGGCTCGTCGCGGCCGTCGTCGTCGAGCAGGCCGCGGGGCGGCCAGTCGTCGTTCTGCGGCGCGTCGCACCGGCTCGAGCAGTGAAGCGAGGCGATGTTCTGCAGGGGGACGAGGATGTGCCCGTTCAGCTCGATGTGGGCGACCTCGTCGACGTAGCAGTACGCGGTGAGCACGCCCTCCTGGTACTCGCCGCCGAACAGGGCGACCTCGACCTGCTCGCCCTTGTACTTGCTCGTGTAGTCCTCCACTCGGCCGGTCAGTCTATCGCGCGGAACGAGCCGTCTTCCCAGGCGCAGGCCCAGACGGAGCAGTTGTCGATCACGGGCATGGCGATCCCGGACACCGCCGCCTGCGCCCGGCGGACCGAGCCGCCGTGCGTCACGACGACCACGCGCCCGCCGGGGTGGCGGGCCGCGATCTCGAGGAGCGACTCGAGCGTCCGTGCGCGATGCGCCTGCGACGACTCGCCGACGAGCTCGACGCGGTCGCGCTCCTCCGGGGTCAGACCCTCCCACGTGCCCCAGTCCTTCTCGCGGAGGCGCGGGTCGAGCGAGACCTCGAGCCCGAGCCGCGCGGCGACGATCTCGGCGGTCTCGCGCGCACGCGAGAGGTCGCTCGCGTAGACCGCGACGATCGAGTCGCCCGCGAGCCGCTCCGCGAGCGCGTGCGCCTGCCGCCGGCCGAAGTCGGAGAGCGGCCGGTCGGTGTGGCCCTGAAGGCGGCCCTCGGCGTTCCAGTCGGTCTCCCCGTGGCGGACGAGCAGCAACGTGGTCACGAGGCTAGGCTAGCCAGCCGTGGATCTTCGGCTTCGCGACTCCGTCTGCCTCGTCACCGGCTCGACCCAGGGGATCGGCTTCGAGACGGCGCGCATCCTTCGCGAGGAGGGCGCGGTCGTCGTCACGACCGGCCGCGGCGGGGGCGACGTCCCCGCCGACCTCGCGCGCGCCGGCGAGCCCGAGCGCGTCGTCCGCGAGACGATCGAGCGGCACGGCCGGCTCGACGTGCTCGTGAACAACGTCGGCGGCACCGAGATCCGGAAGCTCGAGGAGCTCACCGACGCCGACTGGCAGGCCTCGTTCGAGATCAACCTGATGAGCGCCGTCCGCGCGACGCGCGCCGCGCTCGAGCACATGCGTCCGCGCGGCGCCGGCACGATCGTGAACGTGTCCTCGACCGCGGGGAAGCGGCCGTCGACCGGGATGCCGGACTACTCCGTGATGAAGGCCGCGATGCTGTCGTTCTCGCGGCTCGTCGCCGACCTCTACGCGAAGGACGGGATCCGCTGCAACGCCGTCACGCCCGGCCCGACCGCGACGCAGGCGTGGCTCGGCCCCGGCGGGCTCGCCGAGCAGCAGGGGAACCGCGACGAGGTGCTCGCGAAGGTCGGCGCCGGACGGCCGCTCGGGCGGCTCGCCGAGCCGGAGGAGATCGCCGCGGTGATCGCGTTCCTCTGCTCGCCGCTCTCGAGCTACGTCACCGGCGCCGCGTGGAGCGCGGACGGCGGGACCGTCCCGATCATCCTTTAGCCTGGGAGGGTGACGGAGCTGAAGGGGCGGGTAGCGGATTCGTTCGAGGAGCGGATCCGGCAGCAGGAGCAATTCCTGTCGCCGCTCGCTGTCCGCTCGTACGAGACCCGCGGCCGCGAGCACCCGGAGGAGGAGTCGAGCCTGCGGACGCCGTTCCAGCGCGACCGCGACCGCATCGTCCACTCGAAGGCGTTCCGGCGGCTCCGGCACAAGACGCAGGTCTTCGTCGACCCCGAGGGCGACCACTTCCGCACGCGGCTGACGCACACGCTCGAGACGGCCGGGATCGCGCGCGGCGTCGGGCGCGCGCTGCGGCTGAACGAGGACCTCGTCGAGGCGGTCGGGCTCGGCCACGACCTCGGCCATCCGCCGTTCGGCCACGCCGGCGAGCAGGCGCTCGACGAGATCGTGCGCGAGCGCGGCGGCGCGGGCTTCCGCCACAACGAGCACTCGCTCCGCGTCGTCGACCACCTCGAGCGCGACGGGCGCGGGCTCAACCTCACGTGGGAGGTGCGCGACGGGATCCTGAAGCACACCGGGCCGGTGGAACCGGAGACGCTCGAGGGACGGATCGTGCGCGTCGTCGACCGCGTCGCGTACATCAACCACGACATCGACGACGCGATCCGCGCCGGGATCCTCTCGGCGGACGATCTCCCGCGCGAGGAGATCGCGATCCTCGGCGAGACGGGCTCGCGGCGAATCGACACGCTCGTCCACGACCTCGTCGAGACGTCGGCGCAGGCGGGCGACATCGTGCAGAGCGACGAGATCGGCGGCGCGATGCTGTCGCTGCGCGCGTTCATGTTCGAGCGCGTCTACCTCGGCCCGCACTCGGTCGAGGAGCACGCGCGCATCCGCGCGACGGTGCGGCGGATCTTCGCCCACCTCGTCGACGACCGCGGCGACTCGCTCGAGGACGCGACCGACTACCTCGCCGGCATGACCGACCGGTTCGCGCTCGCCTACGCGGCGGACCTCGGCTGATGGCGCGCCTCAAGGACAGCTCGGTCGAGAAGGTGAAGGCGGCGGCGGAGATCCTGCCGCTCGTCGAGCAGTACGTCCGCCTCCGCAAGGCCGGCTCGACGTACAAGGGCCTCTGCCCGTTCCACCAGGAGCGGACGCCGAGCTTCACGGTCACGCCGGGCCGAGGGACGTTCAAGTGCTTCGGCTGCGGCGAGGGCGGCGACGCGATCTCGTTCGTCGAGAAGCTCGAGGGCGTCGACTTCGTCGGCGCGATCGAGTTCCTCGCGCAGCGCTTCGGGATCGAGATCGAGTACGAAGAGATCTCGCCCGAGGCGGAGCGCGAACGGCGGCGCAAGGACCGGCTGCGCGCGCTGCTCGAGCGCGCGACGGCGTTCTACGAGCGCGTGCTGTGGGAGAGCGAGCAGGGCGCGTTCGCGCGCGAGTACCTCGCGTCGCGCAAGCTCGGGGAGGAGGTGTGCCGCCAGTTTCGGCTCGGCTATGCGCCCGGCGGTGCGCTGCTCGTCCGGCGCGCGGCGCAGGAGGAGTACACGCGCGACGAGCTCGTCGCGGCCGGGCTCGCGAACCAGAAGGGCAACGACTACTTCCAGCGCCGGCTCGTGTTCCCGCTCGCCGACGCGCGTGGCGCCATCCGCGGCTTCCAGGCGCGCAAGCTCCACGAGGACGACCGCGCGCCGAAGTACGTGAACTCGCCGGAGGGCGACTTCTTCCGCAAGCGCGACCTCTTGTACGGGCTCGACTCCGGCCGCCAGGCGATCGCGCGCGAGGACCGCGCGGTGATCGTCGAGGGGAACACGGACGTGCTCGCGCTCCGGCAGGCCGGCTTCCTGCCGGTCGTCGCGTCGATGGGGACGGCGCTGACGGAGGCGCAGCTGAAGGAGCTCGCGCGGCTGACGCGACGTCTGTTTCTGTGTTTCGACGCCGACGCGGCAGGTGCCGAGGCGACGCTGCGCGGCATGGACCTCGCGCTCACGCAGGGCTTCAACGTCCAGGTCGTGCCGCTGCCGCGCGGCACCGATCCCGCCGACGATCCCGCCGCGTTCGAGGAGCAGCTCGCGAAGCCGGTGAGCTATCCGGTGCACCGCGTGCGGCTCGAGTTCGAGCGCGCGCGCGACCGCGAGAGCGCGTTCGCGTCGATCCGGACCGTGCTCGCGGGGCTCCCGGACTCGCCGGAGCGGCAGGACGCACTCCGGCTCGCCGCGGATCTGCTCGACCTGCCGCCGGAGACGCAGGCGGGGCTCGCCCCGGCGCGCGGGAGCTCGCGCACGGCGGGCGTCGTCTCGCCGCGGCTCCTCGACGCGGGCGCACGGCTCGAGCGGAACGCGCTCGCCGGCGCCGCCGCGCACGCGGAGCTGCTGCCGATCCTCGAGCAGCTCGGCCCGGAGCACTTCGACGACCCGCTCCACCGCCGCGCGCGCGAGCACCTCCTCGGCCGCGAGCCGGCGGACGGCGAGCTGACCCCGCTCCTCGCCGAGCTCTACGCCCTCGCGTCGGAGGAGGACATCACCGTCGAGACTGCCGAGCAGCTCCTGCTCCGCCTCCGCGAGCGCCGCCTCCAGCGCGAGCTCGCCGACGCCGACGAGGGCCGGCTCGTCGACCTCCAGCAGGCGCTGCTGAAGGTGCGGACGAGGATCCGCGAGTTCGCGTAGCGGCGCCTCGAGCCTCGCTACAATTCCGCCGCCGATCCCCGGTAGCTCAATTGGCAGAGCATCCGGCTGTTAACCGGAGGGTTGTTGGTTCGAGTCCAACCCGGGGAGCTCGACGAGGAGTGGGCTAGCCCGAGCGCCCCCGAACAGTTCCGGTGCACGTGGGGCGCTCGGATTCGCCCGATCGCAGTCAGGGTGCCTGTCACGCCGCGCCGTCTCAAGCGCAAGCGGCCGTCGTTAACGGAACGACAATGGACGGACACCGATGCGGTGAACGCGCGGTGCGCTCTCAGCCGGAAACCGGCGGCTGTGCGTGCGAGCGGTCGGTCCACCGCCGCGCGAGCGACGACCCGGGGAGCGCGCCGAGCGCCGTGAGGCCGGCGTTGACCGCGAGCGGCCACTCGGCGTCGTTCGGGAAGATCACCTCGGTGAAGAGGACGCTGATCGCCAAGCCGACGATCGCGCCGGCGATGCCTGCCAGGACGACCAGGCCTGGAGGGTAGGCGGTCGAGGCCCGGACTGCAACGCCCGGGCCCCGACCGAGGCTCAGCCGACGCAGACCGTCGCCGAGCCGGTGACGATCGTTCCGGTTCCTCCCGCCGTGTCGACGAGGTCGCTCGCGCGCGCGACCGGGAGGCACTGCGAGCCGGCGTTGATCTGCACCATGCTGCCGCGCAGGTCGAGGACGCTCCCGACGCGGACGCCGAGCCCGCCGCCGACCGTCTCGGTGCGGTTCGCCGAGACGCGCAGGTCGTCGTTCAGGCCGACCATCTCCGTGGTGTTCCCGTCGACCCGCTCGCCGCGGTTGCCGGTGACACGCACGTTCTTGTTCCCGGTGATCGTCTCCGTCGCGTTCCCGTCGACCGTCTCCGTCGTATTCCCGCTGACGTGCTCGGTGCGGTTGCCGAGGACCGTGATCGTCTCGTTGCCGCCCGCCGAGATCGCGAGCGTGCCGTCGCTCGAGATGCCGATGCTCGAGTTCGGGCCGACGATCTCGACCCCGTTGTCGGCGACGCTGAGCGAGAACTGCCCGTTCGGGCTCGTGAACGTGCCGTCGAACGACTGGCCGTCCTGTCCGTTGCAGACGTAGGCCGTCGAGCCGCTCGCGTCGGTGATCGCGGCGCCGCCCGACGGGCAGTGCGAATCGCCGCGTCCGACCTGCGCGACGGTCGGGCTCGCGCCCGCCGGCCCTGTCGCGCCCTGCTGGCCCTTCGCATTCCACTGGATCTGTGTCTCGAGCTGCGTGCAGCGGCTGAGCAGCGAGCCGCTCGGCCCGGACGGGTCGATGAGCCTGATCGTCCCGACGCCGTTCAGGCGGCACGCCGTGTAGACGCCGCCGCCGTCCGGGATGGTCGCGTACGCGATCCCCCCGGCGACGAGCAGCGCGACGAGACCGGCGAGCACGAGCGCGCCGGTCCGCGGCTTCGAGATCCGCATGGTTCCCCCTTTCGACGTTCCCTACCCCAGCGGCGGTTCTACCACCGTGCCGCCGCGCTGCCTAGTGCCAGCGCAGCGCGGTCTTCCGGTCGCGGCCGTACTTCGTGAGCCGGCCGTACCTGCCCTTGCCCTTCGGATCGGGCTTGGTCGTCACGAGCGCACCGGTCTTCCGCGCGTTCACCTGCTTCCAGCCCTTGCCGGAGGTGAAGACCGACATGTAGCCGCCCGAGAGGATCTTCAGCGGCGCCTGGATCTTCTTCGTCTTGTCGAACTGGCCGGTCGAGCCGGGGATGAACCACTTCGGGAGGACGAAGTCGGACGCCTTGATCGACGGGAACGGCGCGACGCGGATCGAGTACGCGAACTGGTCGTCCTCGCACGGGTCGCAGATCTCCTTCGCGAAGAACTCGGTGTTCGAGACCTGGAACACCTCGCTGATCCACGGGTCGGCGATCATCTCCGCGATCTCGTGCGTCGCCGTGACGGTCGGGCTGTAGCCGTACTTCAGGTCGTCCGCTGCGAAGACGTACGAGATCGGCCGCCCGTCGGCGGTGAAGTCGTGGTACCCGAGGTCGCCGGCCTCGTCGCTCTTGTCGGCGAAGACGAGCTTCCACGCGTCGGCCGGCTCCTTGTCCGTCGGGCACCAGATGAGCTGTGCGGGCCGCGGCCACCACTCCTGCACGTGTCCGACGAAGACGTTGAAGGCCGGGATCCAGTTCTGGATCTGCGAGTCCTTCAGCGCCGTGCTCTTGTTCAGGACGTAGATGTTCAAGCGGGGCTCCCTCCCGTCGCGAGATCATGTCGCCGTCGGCGAGCCGCAGGTGGCCATTACTTCCACGCGGCGGCGGAATGTCAAGCCATACTGCGATGCGGTTGGGGGAGACGATCGTCATCGAGCGCCGGTTTCGCGGGCCGGCCGGGTCCGGCAACGGCGGCTACACGTGCGGGCTCGTCGCGGGGCTGGTCGGCGCGGACTCGGTCGAGGTGACGCTGCGCGTGCCGCCGCCGCTCGACACGCCGCTGCGCGTCGAGCGCGACGGCGCCGAGGTGCGCGTGCTCGACGGCGAGACGCTCGTCGTCGAGGCGCGGCCCGCCGGGCTCGAGCTCGACCCGCCGGCCGCGCCTCTGTTCGCCGACGCGGAACGGATCGTCGCGTCCCACGCGCCCGATCCGGACCACCCGTTCCCCGGCTGCTTCGTCTGCGGGCCGGGCCGCGAGGACGGCGACGGGCTGCGGCTCGAGCCGACGCCCGCGGGCGACGGGACCGTCGTCGCGACGTGGCGGCCGCGCGAGAACGCGACGCCGTTTCTCTGGGCGGCGCTCGACTGCCCCGGCGCGTTCGCCGTCGACCCGGGCTGGTCCCGCGGCGTGTCCGTCCTCGGGCGGCTCACCGCCCGCGTGGTGGAGCGACCGGCGGTCGGCGCGGAGTGCGTCGTCGTGGGCTGGCGGCTCGGCGCCGACGAGCGGCGCCTCCACGCCGGAACCGCGCTCTGGGAGGGCGATCGGCTCCTCGCCCTGGCCAAAGCGGTCTGGTTTCCCGTGGACGCGGCCGTCCGGGACACGGCCTGAGGCTTGTGTACCCTCCCGCGAGGTGAACGGCAGGTGAACGAGCGGTTCGAGGAGCTCCGGCGCCGGCTCGGCGAGATCTCCGACCTCGAGAAGGCGGCGGCGATCCTCTCCTGGGACGAGGAGACGAAGATGCCGGACGGCGGCGCCGACGCGCGCGCCGAGCAGCGCGCGACGATCAACCGCGCCGCGCACGAGCGCGGCACGTCGCCGGATCTCGGCGAGCTGCTCGAGGAGCTGCGCCCGTTCGAGGAGGAGCACGACTACGAGTCGTTCGAGGCGTCGCTCGTGCGCATCGCGCGGCGCGACTACGACAAGGCGGTGCGCGTGCCGTCCGACCTTCGCGCCGAGCTGACGCGCGCCGGCTCGCACGGCTACCGCGCGTGGCTCGAGGCGCGCGAGGCGAAGGACTACTCGATCCTCCTGCCGCAGCTCGAGCGCGGGCTCGAGCTCCGCCGCCGTTACGTCGAGTGCTTCGACCCGACGCCGGACCCGTACGACGTGCTGCTCGACGACTACGAGCCGGGGATGCGGACGTCGGAGGTCGTCGCGATCTTCGACCAGCTGAAGGCCGCGCTCGTGCCGTGGATCCGCGCGGTGCCGAGCGATGCGATCGACGACTCGTGCCTCCGCGGCAGCTTCCCGTGGCGCGCGCAGCGGCAGTTCTCGCTGTCGGTGCTGCGGCAGTGGGGGATGGAGCGGTCGGCGTGGCGGCTCGACAAGACGGTGCACCCGTTCGCGACGTCGCTCTCGCCGACCGACATCCGGCTCACGACGAACTTCCACGAGGACAGCCTCCACGGCGTCCTCTCGTGCCTGCACGAGTTCGGGCACGGGATCTACGAGCGCCAGATCGACCCGGGATTCGCGCGCACGCCGCTCGCGCACGGCGTCTCCGCGGCGTTCCACGAGTCGCAGAGCCGGCTTTGGGAGAACCTCGTCGGGCGGAACCTCGCGACGTGGCGCTTCTTCTATCCCGAGCTCCAGGACGCGTTCCCGGAGCACTTCGGCGACGTGCCCCTCGACACGTTCCACCGCGCGCTGAACAAGGTGCAGCCGTCGCTGCGGCGCGTCGACGCCGACGAGGTGACGTACTGCCTCCACATCATCCTCCGCTTCGAGCTCGAGCGGGAGATCTTCTCCGGGGAGGTCGCGCTGAAGGACCTGCCGGATGCGTTCGCCGCGAAGATGCGCGAGTACCTCGGTCTCGACCCGCCGGACGTCGTGCACGGCGTGCTGCAGGACGTGCACTGGTCCGACCTGAGCTTCGGCTATTTCCCGACGTACGCGCTCGGCAACGTCGTGTCGGTGCAGCTGTGGGAGCGCGCGGAGGACGACGTCGGCGACCTCGAGCCGATGTTCGAGCGGGGCGAGTTCGGGCCGCTCCGCGAGTGGCTCGGCGAGCACGTCCACCGCTTCGGCCGCGTCTTCACGCCGAAGGAGCTGCTCGTCCGCGAGACCGGCAGCCCGATGGACGCCGGCCCGTATCTCGCGTACCTCGAGCGGAAGCTCGGGGAGCTGTTCGGCGTCGCCGCCGTCGACGCCTAGTCCGGCGTCGGCTCGGGCGCCGGCTCGACGATGCCCGGGTCGAAGACCGGCTCGCGCGTGTGCGGCGTCAGCGCGCCGGCGCGGATCTCCTCCGCCCAGTGGCACGCGACGACGTGACCCGCGCCGAGATCGCGGAGCGGCGGGCGCTCGTCGCGGCAGCGCGTCGGCTGGACGAACGGGCAGCGCGTGTGGAAGCGGCATGCCGCCGGCGGGTTCGCGGGGCTCGGGAGGTCGCCCTGCAGCAGGATCGCCTCGCGCTTCCGCTCGACGACCGGGTCCGGGATCGGCACGGCCGAGAGGAGCGAGATCGTGTACGGGTGGAGCGGCTGCTCGTAGAGCTGGTCGGCCGTCGAGAGCTCGACGATCCCGCCGAGGTACATCACCGCGATCCGGTCCGAGATGTGGCGGACGACCGCGAGGTCGTGCGCGATGAAGAGATACGTCAGCGCGAAGTCGTCCTGCAGCGACGCGAGCAGGTTGATGATCTGCGCCTGGATCGAGACGTCGAGCGCGGAGACCGGCTCGTCGGCGACGATGAAGTCCGGGTTGACGGCGAGCGCGCGCGCGACGCCGACGCGCTGGCGCTGGCCGCCGGAGAACTCGTGCGGGTAGCGCGTCGCCGCGTCGGCCGGAAGCCCGACGATCTGCAGCAGCTCGCGCACGCGCGCGTCGGCCTTCTTCCCGCGCATGAGCCCGTGGACGCGCAGCGGCTCGCCGATCGTCCGGCCGATGCTGTGCCGCGGGTTCAGCGACGCGAACGGATCCTGGAACACCATCTGCATGCGCCGGCGGATGGGGCGGAGCTGCGCCTCGCCGAGGTGCGTGATGTCCTGGCCGTCGAACACGACCTTGCCCGCGGTCGGCTCGTAGAGGCGGAGGATCGCGCGGCCGACGGTCGACTTCCCGCAGCCGGACTCGCCGACGAGCCCGAGCGTCTCGCCGCGGCGGATCGACAGCGTCACGTCGTCGACGGCCTTCACGTCGCCGACGTGGCGGTCGAGCACGACGCCGCTCTGGATCGGGAACCAGACCTTCAGCCCTTCGAGCTCGACGAGGTTCCCGCTGCCGTCGCCGTTCGCGCTCACGCCGTCACCGCGCGCGACCGCGCCCACTCGTCGGCCGGCACCGGGTTGAAGCACGCGACGAAGTGGCCCGGCTCGATCTCGAGCAGCGGCGGCACCTCGTGCAGCGACTCCTCGACGGCGTAGCGGCAGCGCGGCTGGAACGGGCACGCGTGCGGCGGCTGCAGCATGTCGCGCGGCGAGCCGGCGATCGGCTGGAGCTGGCGCCCGCGGGCGGTGTCGAGGCGCGGCACGCTCTGCAGCAGGCCGAGCGTGTACGGATGCCGCGGCGCGCCGAACACCTGCTCCGCCGAGCCGGTCTCGACGAACATCCCCGCGTACATCACGTTCACCCGGTCGCACGTGCCGGCGACGACGCCGAGGTCGTGCGTGATCATGATCAGCGCCGTGTCGCGCTCGGAGACGAGCTCGCGCAGCAGGTCGAGGATCTGCGCCTGGATCGTGACGTCGAGCGCCGTGGTCGGCTCGTCCGCGATCAGGAGCTTCGGCTCGCACGCGAGCGCCATCGCGATCATCGCGCGCTGCCGCATCCCGCCGGAGAACTGGTGCGGGTAGTCGGAGATCCGCGACTTCGCGCTCGGGATCCCGACCTGGTCGAGCAGCTCGGCGGCGCGCGCGTCGGCCGCCTTCCGGTCGAGCCCGAAGTGCGCCTCGAGCGCCTCGCGGATCTGCCGCCCGATCGTCAGCACCGGGTTCAGGCTCGTCATCGGGTCCTGGAAGATCATCGCGATCTCGCGCCCGCGGACGTCGCGCAGCTCCCGGTCCGACAGCGCGAGGAGCTCGCGCCCCTCGAGGCGCGCGCTCCCGGCCGTCGCGCGGCCGGCGCGGGGGAGAAGCCCGAGGATCGCGAGCGACGTCACGCTCTTCCCGCAGCCGGACTCGCCGACGATCCCGAGCGTCTCGCCCGGCTCGATCTCGAACGAGATCCCGTTCACCGCGTGCACCGTGCCCCGGTTCGTCCAGAACCGGACCTCGAGCCCCTCGACGGCGAGCAGCGGTTCGCTCACGCGCGCCCCCGCAGCTTCGGGTCGAGCGCCTCGCGCAGCGCATCGCCGATCATGTTGAAGCCGAGCGCGCTGATCACGATCGCGATCCCCGGGATGATCGCGAGGAACGGCGCGACCTGGAGGTACTCGTTCGTGTTCGTGAGCATCGCGCCCCACTCGGGACGCGACGGGTCCGGGTCGCCG
>DATJOZ010000042.1:0-27952 GCA_035506655.1 Gaiellaceae bacterium | reverse complement strand
GCACGTCGGCGACCTTGACCGGCAGCGGGAACTGCCCCGACGGGAAGCCGGTCGCGACGGCCGCGACCTTCACGCCGCTCCCCTCGAGGCGCTCGCGCGCGACCGGGACGAGGTTCGGATAGACGCAGACTGCGGCGACCGACGGCACGCCCGGGTCGCCCGGGTCGGGGCGCAGCGCCTTCGACGCGATCGCGGCCAACTTCCCCGGCGTGTCGGCGCCCTCGAGCGTCGTCAGGTCGGTCGTCCGGATCGCGAGCTCGAGCGCGAAGACTTTCGCGTCCTTCTTGATCGAGCGCTTCGCGAGCGACGCGGCCCGCTCCTCGATCGCGACGGCGTCCACGGAGCCGATCCGCGGGAGCCTCGGCTCGAGCGGCAGCTCGAACCCGGCCGGAAGTGCGGGCGCCTGCGCCACACCGTGAGTCTAGTCCCGCCCCGCGGGCCGACTACGGAGCCGGGGCGGCGAGATGGTTCAGCGCCATCCCGACCCAGCGCACGGCGTGGGCTCGCCACACTGCGTCGGTGTGGCCGCCGGGATAGAGGTCGAAGTCGTGCGGGATTCGGGCGGCGGTGAGCTGCCGGTCGAGCTTGACGTTGTCCGGCACGAACCGCGTGTCGGCCTGCCCGACGTAGAACGCGTAGAACGTCGGGTTGCGGACGAACGCCTTCGCGAGGACGGGGACCTGCGCGAAGACGCTCGCGTACGCGTTGTCGACGTCCGAGCCGACGTCGAGCGTCTCGTCGCCGGTCGGGTCGGTCGGGCGGAAGTACCCGCTCCACGCCTCCATCACGGCGTATCTCCCCGGGTGGTGGGCGTCGAGGATCGCCGCGCCGTAGCCGCCGGCGGACAGCCCGAGGATCGCGCGCCCGCTTCGCGTCGCGATCGTCCGATAGTGGGTGTCGACCCACGTCGGGAGCTCGACCGCGAGCGCCGTCTCCCAGTTCCGCCCCGGCCCCCAGTCGTGGTACTCGGGGTCGCCGTTCTGCGTCCGCGTCCCCTGTGGGATGACGACGATCGCCTGCTTGCCCGTCTGCTGCGCGGCGGTCGCGACCCACGCGATGCTCCGGTAGGCGGTCGGTCCAGCCGGCAGCCCGTGCAGGAAGTACACGACCGGATATCGCAGCCCGCTGGTCGCGTAGCCGGGCGGGAGCACGACGAGGTAGTGGAGGCTCGCGTCGAGCGAGCGCGACGGGAACGACGTGTCGATCGCCGTCGGCGTCGAGTTGTCGGCAGCCGAGCCGGCGACCGACACGAGTGCGAGAAGGGCGAAGACGGATGCGAGGCGCGCGATCGACACAGAGGGACGCCTGCCCCGGGGTCTCGGCTCAACCTACCACCCGCGTGCGCGCGACGGCCTCCTCCGCCTCCGACTCATAGGGATTTCTCACGTAGCCGCGGACGACGTACGAGAGCGGCATCGCGAGCGGCCGGTGCTGCATCTGCCAGACGTGGCAGAGCTCGTGCGTGACGAGGTCGCCGTCGGCGACGAGCTCGCGGCTTCGGAGGAGGATCGTCCTATGCGCCGCGTAGCCGTCGAAGCGCCGGAACCACGGCAGGCGGAAGAGCCGCGGTGCGGCGACGATGCGGACGCCGCGGAGCGACACCGGGCGCGGGTAGAGCTCGAGCCGGTCGAGCCGCGCCTTCGCCTGGGCGAGCGCCGCGCGCGCCGCGTCGTCCACGCGCCCACGCTATAGCGTTCCGGAGCCGTGAAGCGCCGCCTCCTTCGCCTGCTCGACCGCCTCGGGCTCATCGGCCCCGCCTTTCGCTCGTGGGAGTGGTCGCAGGCGATGCTCGCCGGCGGGCGGCCGACGACGGACCCCGACGATGCGCTGCCGGTTCCGCCGCCGCGGCTCATCGTCCGCGTGGCGGGCACCGCCGACGTCGGCTGGTTCATCGAGAGCGGCCGGCTCGGCGCGGCGAGCGTGCGCGGCGCGCTGCAGCGCCACGGCGTCGAGCTCGAGGATCTCGACACGATGCTCGACTTCGGCTGCGGCTGCGGCCGCGTGACGCGCAACTGGGTCGGCCTCACGAGCGTCCGCGTCTCGGGCACCGACCTCAACGGCCCGGCGGTGGACTGGTGCCGCCGCTACCTGCCGTTCGCGCGCTTCGAGGAGAACGGGCTCGAGCCGCCGCTCGTGTTCGGGGACGGCAGCTTCGACCTCGTCTACGCGCTCTCCGTGTTCACGCACCTGACCGCCGACCTCCAGGTCGCGTGGCGCGACGAGCTCCGGCGCGTGCTCCGGCCCGGCGGCTACCTCCTCGTGACGACGCACGGCACGTCGTATCTCTCGCGGCTCGAACGCAATGAGCGCGAGCGGTTCGAGCGCGGCGAGCTCGTCGTGCGCTGGGCCGACGTCGCCGGGACGAACCTCTGCAGCGCGTACCACCCGGAGGCGTACCTCCGTGGGCCGTTCGCGGACGGGTTCGAGCTGCTCGAGCTCGAGGCCGAGGGCGCGACCGGGAATCCGACGCAGGATCTCGTCCTGCTGCGGAAGCTCAGCGCGTGAGCGTGATCTTCCGCAGGCCGGCGGGGTTGTCGACGTCGAGCCCGCGCAGCTCGGCGAGGCGCATCGCCGTCAGCTGACCGGGGACGACGGCCGTCAGCGGGCTGAGCCACTCGGGAACGCCGGGCACGAGACGCAGTCGCGTGTGCGCGTCGCGCAGAAGGGAGTCGGAGTCGGACAGGGCGATCACGCGCGCGCCGCGCTCGCGAAGCGGTTGGACGATCTCCTCGACGCTCGGCTGAGCGGGCCCGCTCGGCGCGACGACGATCACCGGCCAGCGCCGCTGGATCGCGGCGATGGGGCCGTGCATCAGGTCGGCCGGCGAGTACGCCTCGACGAGAAGACCCGAGAGCTCGCGGATCTTCAGCGCGATCTCGAATGCGGTGCCGTAGTTCACGCCGCGCGCGACGACCGTCGCGCCGACGGCGTTCCGGTACTCCCGCAGCCGCGGTGCCGTGTCGAAGGAGAGCGCGAGCTGCCGCTCGAGCGTCTCCGGCATCCTCTCGAGCTCGGCGCGCGCGACGTCGTCGTCGCCGATCGCGCAGAAGAGCAGCGCGATCGCGCCGAGCGAGTTGAGATACGTCTTCGTTGCGGCGACCGCGTGCTCCTCGCCCGCCTCGAGCGGCAGCACCGCAGCGGCGGCCATCCCGAGCGGAGAGTCCGGGTCGTTCGTGATCGCGATCGTCGGCCGGCCCTGCCGGCGCGCCTCGAGCAGGACGGACACGACGTCCGGCGACGCGCCGGACTGCGAGATCCCGATCACGAGCCCACCGTCGAGCCGCGGCGGCTGGCCGTAGATCGTGTAGAGCGACGGCGTCGCGAACATCACCGGCACGCGGTGCGCGCGCCCGAGGACGTACTGCGCGTAGCGCGCAGCGTTGCTCGACGTGCCGCGCGACGCGATGAGCACGTAGCGCACGTCGTCCTGGCGGAACGCGCTCGCGAGCTCCGCCGCGCGCGGCCCTTGCCGCTCGAGCAGCCGGGCGAGCGCCTCGGGCTGCTCGCGAAGCTCTGCCTCAAGCCACGACACGGGCCTCCCCCGCACAGAGCACGCTCGCGATCTCGAGCCGGTCGTCGAGGACGACGACGTCGGCGGGGCCGTCCGGCTCGAGCACGCCGAGATCCGGCCGGTTGATGATCGTCGCGGGAACGGTCGTCGCGGCGCCGACGGCGTCCTCGAACGGGATCCCGAGCGCGTGGAGGTTGCGCACCGCCTCGATCATCGTCAGCACCGTGCCCGCGAGCACGCCGTCGGGCCGCGTCGGCACGCCGTTCGTCACGTCGACCTCGAACTCGCCGAACGGATACGTGCCGCTGCCGCCGTCGCCTGCACCGGCCATCGCGTCGCTGACGAGCGCCGTGCGCCCGCCGGCGGCGGCCCACACGAGCTTCACCGTCTCGTCGGCGAGGTGGTGGCCGTCGACGATGATCTGGATGAAGACGTCCCGCCGGGTGAGCGCGACGCCGACGACGCCGGGGTCGCGCGTGCGCAGCGGGCGCATCGCGTTGAAGAGGTGGGTGACGGTCGCGATGCCGGAGTCGAACCCGGCGTTCGCCTCGGCCGCGGTCGCGTTCGTATGCCCGGCCGAGACGACGACGCCGCGACGGAGCAGCAGCTTGACGGCGGCGTCGGCGCCGGGAAGCTCGGGCGCGAGCGTGACCTCCGTCACGCGGCCGGCGTCGAGCAGCCGGTCGAGCAGTTCGAGGTCGGGATCGCGCCGGTGCTCGCGCGGGTGCGTGCCGAGCCGCTCCGGCGAGAGGAACGGCCCCTCGAGATGCGCGCCGACGACGCGCGGCCGCACGTCCTCGGAGGGGAGCGCGCGCAGCGACTCGACGATCGTGCTCTCCGGCGCCGTGATGAACGTCGGCTGGTAGGCCGTGACGCCGGTCTCGAGCAGCGCCTCGCCGGCGCGCACGTAGTCCTCCGTCGACGCGGCGAGGAAGTCGACGCCGCCGAAGCCGTTGACCTGGAGGTCGAGGAAGCCCGGGACCGCGATGCGCCCGCGCACGGCCCCGCCGAGCCCGACGCCGACGATGCGTCCGTCGGCGATCTCGACGTCGCCCGGCACGAGCGTCCCGCGGACGAGCGCCGCCTCGACGCCGAGCCTCATCGCGCGTCCCCCACCGCGAGCCGCACCGAGCCGCCGGCGCCGGCGAGGCGCTCGCGCGCGGTCGGCGTGTCGACGCCGGCGAGCAGCGAGACGAGCGCGACCTTCGTATCGCCGCCGGCGTCCGCGAGCGCGGCGTCGACCTCGGCCTCCGGCGCGCCGCTCGCGATGACGACGTTGCGCCGCGCGCGCTCGCGCAGCTTCGCGTTGTCCTGCGCGACGGAGACCATGAGGCCCGCGTACGTCCGGCCGAGCCGCACCATCGTCACCGTCGAGATCGTGTTGAGCACGAGTTTCTGCGCCGTGCCCGCCTTCAGCCGCGTCGAGCCCGCGATCGCCTCCGGCCCGGTGACGATCGCGACCTCGTAGTCGGCGAGCAGCGACGCCTCGCTGCCGCGGACGGACACGACCGCGACGCGGAGCGCGCCGGCCCGCTTCGCCGCCTCGAGCGCCGCGAGGACGAACGGCGTCGAGCCGCTCGCCGTGACGGCGACGACGGCGTCGCCGCGGCCGACGGCGAGCGCGCCGATCTCCGCCGCGCCGCGCTCGGCGTCGTCCTCGGTCTCCTCCCCGCTCGCGACGACGGCGACGACCTCGCCTGGCGGCGAGCCGAAGGTCGGGCCGCACTCGGCGGCGTCCATCGCGGCGAGCGCGCCGGACGTGCCGGCGCCGACGTAGACGAGGCGGCCGCCGGCTGCGAGCCGGTCGACGATGGCGTCGATCGCCGCGGCGAGCTTGTCGCCGGCGTCGGCGACCGCGGCGGGGACCGACGCGTCCTCCTCGTTCAGCAGCCGGACGAGCTCGCGCGACGTGCGCAGCTCGAGGTCGGCGAAGCGCGGCGCGGCGGCCTCGGTCGGCCGCTGCGTCCGCCCGGTGAGGGCGGCGCTGATCGCCTCCCAGACCGCCGGCGCGTCCGGCGTCGCGAGGCTCGTCATGTGCCCGCACGCCTCGTAGCCCCACGTCCAGAGATCGTCGACACCCTCCTCGCGCGCGCCGGCGATCGCGGCCTCGAGCTCGGGGATCTCGTCCGCCGTGAGCCCGAAGCTCGGGAGCCAGAGCTGCGCGGCGACGCCGTGCCGGTCGCACGTCTCGCGCAGCAGCCGCGCGAAGCGGCGCACGAACGGGCCGGCCGGCTCGTTCCAGTGCTTCCAGTACGGGTCGGTCGCGAACGTCGTGAGCCCGGGGAGCGACGCGACCATGTTCCAGTCGGAGATGCCGTGCGCGCCCTCGGTCGACGGGAGGAGGCAGATCGTGTTCTGCCCGCCGCGGTCGGCGACGTGCGCCACGACCTCGCGGAGGAAGTCGACGACGGACGCCTCGCGGAACGCCTGCATCTCCGGCGTCAGCTCGGCCGGCAGCGGCCCGCCGAACCGCTCGGCGCAGGCGTCGCAGCGGCAGGCCCAGCGCGAGGGGTCGTCGACGCCGACGTGCACGGGCACGACCCACGCCGGCTCGTCCCAGAAGACGGCGTCGGCCCCGGCGTCGAGCACGACGTCGGCCCACTCCTTGCAGAAGTCGCGGTACGCCGGACGGTTGAGGCAGGCGGCGGCGACGCGCCGGCCGTCGTCCAGCACCTGGCACGCCTCGGGATGGAACGCGACCCAGCGGCTCTCGGCCTCGCCGCCGAACGTCCGGCCGAGCCCCCACGGGCTCACCTGCACCGTCAGCCCCTCCGCGTGCGACGCGGCGAAGATGTCCGCCATCGTCCCGCGGTAGTAGGCGAGGTCGTTCTCCGAGACGGTGTGGAGGACGCCCGTATAGCCGCGCGCCGCGAGGTCGGCCATGTCGCGCCGGACGTGGCGCACGATCCGCACGCCGAAGTACGAGCTGCCCGCGTTCACGCCGCGGTCCCGCGAGCGACCCGCGGCCCGGCCGCCGGAGTGGTGACGGTCGGGCCGCTCGGATGGAGGGTGTGATCCAGGTCGCTCTCCTCGGAGGGTGGACGCCGGTCCGGCGTTCCGTTCCGCATCCTTTCACACCGCGGCCAGGTGGTCAATACCAATTCGACGAGCATCCGGACCGGTTCTACCCTCGCACCGCACCGGAGGTCAGGCCGAAGGCGATCCGGCGCTGGATGATGAGGAAGAAGATGACGACGGGGATCGCCGTCAGCGTCGACGCCGCCATCAGCGCGCCCCAGTCGGTGTTCCGGCTCGTGCCGAGGAAGTACGAGAGCCAGACGGTGAGCGTCTGCTTCGCGCCGTCGTTGAGGAGGGTGCGCGCGAAGATGTACTCGTTCCAGATCGTGATGAAGGCGAAGACCGACGTCGCGACGAGTCCGGGCGCGACGAGCGGGAGCAGGATCTTGATGAACGCGCCGAGCCGCGTGCTGCCGTCCACCATCGCGGCCTCCTCGAGGTCCTTCGGGATGCCGAGGATGAACCCGCGCAGCGTGTAGACCGAGAACGGGATCACGAACGTCATGTACGTGATGATCACGCCGCTCAGCACGTTGACCTGGTGGTACCTCGCGAGGACGACGTACAGCGGGATGATCAGGCCGGCGCCGGGCAGCGCCTGGATCCCGATGATCAGCAGGATGAAGATCGCGCGGCCGGAGAAGCGGTACTTCGCGAGCGCCACGGCGGCGAGGAACGCGAGCACCATCGCGATCGAGACGGTCACGGAGACGACGATGAGGCTGTTCTTGACGTCGGCCCAGAAGTACGGCTTGTGGATCGCGGCGCCGAAGTGCGCGAGCGTCGGGTGGAGCGGGATCCACGTCGGCGTGAGCGAGAAGATCTGGTCGTCGGGCTTGAACGCGGTCGAGACCATCCAGAAGACGGGGAACGCCATGATGACGGTCAGCAGCAGCGCGACCGCGTTCCAGAGCTGCTTCCTCGCGCCGCGGACCGTCATGTCGCCGGATCCTGCTTGACCATGCGGCGGACCCAGAAGGACGCCAGCACGGCGACGACGATCAGCATCAGCACCGAGATCGCCGCGCCGCGTCCGAAGTCCGTCCCGAGGTAGCCCGTCTCGTAGAGGTAGACGCCCATCAGGTAGTTGCCCGGATGGAGGTGCGGCTGGCCGATCAGCAGGAACGGCTGCGTGAAGACGGCGAAGTCCCAGAGGATCGAGAGGCTCGTGAGGATCAGCAGCACGGGCTTCAGGATCGGCACCGTCACGTCGAAGAAGACGCGCCACGACCGTGCGCCGTCGATCTCCGCCGCCTCGATCAGCTCGCGCGGCACCTGCGACAGCGCGGCGTAGGTCGTGATCGCGACGAACGGGACCGCGCCCCAGACGATGAGCGCGGTGACGAGGCTCAGCTGCGAGAACGTCGAGCCGTACCAGTCGTGGTGGTAGTAGTCGCCGACGTGGAGTTCGGTCAGGACGTAGCTGATGACGCCGTTCTGGTAGTTCGTCATCCACTGCCAGACCTCGACCGCGACGACCTGCGGCATCGACCAGACGAGGACGAGCGCCGAGGTCAGGGCGATCCGCACCCACGTGCTGACGCGGACGAGCAGCAGCCCGAGGAGGACGCCGATCACCATCGTCAGCCCGACGTTCGCGAACGTGAACACGATCGTCCGCTCGAGCGTGTGCCAGAACACCTGGTCATGGAGCACCGAGCGGAAGTTGGCGAGCCCGATGTACTTGCCCTTGTGCTGGACGAGCTCGAAGAGCCCGTACTGCTGGAGCGACAGGCGCCCGAGGCTGTAGAGCGGGTAGCCGAGGATCGCCGCCATCACGAGGACGACCGGGAGGATCAGGAGGTACGGCACCGCGGCGCTCCCGACGCGCCGCCAGGTGAGCGGCCGCCGCCGCCGCGCGATCGGCGCGGCGGCGGCGGAAGAGGCCGTTGAGACCCGGCCGCTCAGGGGACTAGCTCTGGTTCAGGACCGAGGTGATGTTCGCGCTCGCCGACTGTGCGGCCTGCGCCACGGTCAGCTTCCCGGTGAGGATCTCGGAAAGCATGTTGCGGAGGATGTTCCCGTTCTCGACGTCGACCCAGTGCTTCGCCGCCGGGACGAACCAGCTCCGTGCGGCCGCGCGCTCGTTGACGCTCGTGCCGAGGAGGTTGGTCGCGTTCGGGATGTTGCCCTTTGCCTGGAGGCCCTTCTCGTTGCTCGTGCTGGTGAAGTCCTTGATCCAGTCGGCAGCGAGAGCCTTGTTCGAGCTGCCGGCGGGGACCGCGAGGTCCGAGCCGCCGAGGAAGCCCGGCATCGGCTTGTTGGGCGTGTGGCTCGGCATCACGAACTGAGCCGTCGTGGTCTTGTACTTGTTGCCGACGCAGCAGCTGAACCAGCCGGGGCCGATGATCGACGCGGCGGTGCCCTGCGAATAGACGTTGTACGGCGCCGGGTTGTTCTCGTCCGACGTCGGGCTGGCCTTCGAGGTGGCCTGCCAGAAGTTCTTCCACGCCGTCAGGCCGGCGATCGACTTCTTCGAGTCGAGGGAGCCGACCCACTTGCCGGCATGCGTCGTCGCGATGCTGCCGCCGAAGTCGTAGACGAACGCCATCGCGAAGTACCAGTCGGTGCCGGCGCTGTAGACCGGCGAGAAGCCCTTCACCTTCGCGTTCGTCGCCGCGAGCTTCTTCGCGTCGGTCATGAACTGCGCGAGGCTCGTCGGCGCCGCCTTGATCCCGGCCTTCTGGTAGAGGTCGGTGCGGTACGTGACGACGCGGGAGCCCGCGTAGTACGGGACGCCGTAGAGCTTGCCGCCGTACGTGCCCGACTTCGCGAGGCCCGCGAGCCAGTTCGCCGAGTTCGCGAAGTTGCCCTTGAACGAGCTGATGTCGGCGAACGCGCCGGCCGCCATGTACTTGACCATCTCCGTGTTGCCCATCTCGATCACGTCGGGCGACGTGTTCGCCGCGATCGTCGCGTCGAACTTCTGGAGGTGGTCGCCCCAGTTCTGGTACTGCACGTCGACCGTCCAGCCGGGATGGTCGGCCTGGAACTGCTGGTTCGCGGCCGCGACGAGGTCCGGCCAACCGGACTGCGCGTCGACCTGAAGCCAGACGGTCAGCTTGTTGGCCGTCTGCCGGCTGGTGCCGGCGCTCGCGGTCGCTGCGACGACCCCGAGAACGGCGACGATCGACGCCGCCGCGATGATTCGTAGTCTCATGAACATCTCCTCGAGCCGTCGACGTCAGACCTCGGCGCTGAGAAGCCCCGGTGGCCTCCAGGGGCGCGCGCGATGGTCGATGCGCCGAGTGGTCTGTACCAACTGGCCACGCGCGGAGGCTTGCACACCAGACCACCTGTGTCAAGGGGGAGTCGGACCGGTGCGCAGCCGGTACTACGCCGAGGCGCTCGGGCCGAGCTCGGTGACGATCCGGTAGCGGTCGCCGCGGTAGATCGACTGGACGAACTCGACCGTCCTGCCGTCCCCGGCCCGGCTGGTCCGCTCGAAGAGGAAGGCCGGCGAGTGGAGCGGGACGCCGAGGGCCGAGGACTCCTCCTCGTTCGTCACGGTCGGCTCGATCGACTGGGTGCCGCTCGCGATCGTGATCCCGTAGTCGTCGCGGAGCAGGTCGTAGAACGAGCCGGTCAGGCCCTTGGCCGTGAAGCCGGGGACGAGGGCGCTCGGGATGTGGAGGGTCTCGATCGCCATCGTCTCGCCGTCGGCGAGCCGAAGCCGCTTCACGACGACGATCTCGTCGCCGGGCGAGGCGTTCAGGAACCGCCCCAGGCGGGCCCCGGCGTGCTGGGTCTTCATCGACAGGGTCCGGCTCCCGGGCACCATCCCGCGGCGGCGCATGTCCTCGCTGAACGACGTCATCGTCAGCTCCTGCGAGATCTTCGGCTGCTGGACGTAGGTGCCGGAGCCCCGCCGGCGGACGAGGTAGCCCTCCCGGGCCAGGTCGCCGAGGGCGGCCCGGACGGTGAGCCGCGAGACGCCGAGATCGGCGCTCAGCTGGCGCTCGGACGGGATCGCCGTCCCGACGCCGAGCTGCTCGATCAGGTCGAGCACCTGCTGCCGCGTGGCGCTCGTCTTGGTCACGCGCGGTGCGCCGGCAGCCGTCTCGTCGTGTTCGCGTCCCGCCATGACCTCGGGACGACTATAGCCCGCTGGGACGGAATTGGTCAATGCCATTGCAATCCGGCGTCGCGGCCGGTATAGATGGGGCAGGTCCCGTGGGAGCGATCATCCTCGACAAGGTCACCAAGGTCTACGGCGGCGGTGTGGTCGCGGTGGATGCGATCTCGCTCTCGATCGAGAGCGGCGAGTTCCTCGTCCTCGTCGGTCCATCGGGCTGTGGGAAGTCGACGCTCCTGCGGATGATCGCGGGCCTCGAGGAGGTCACCGACGGGACGATCTCGATCGCCGACCGCGACGTGACCGACCTTCCGCCCCGGTCGCGCGACGTCGCGATGGTCTTCCAGACGTACGCGCTCTATCCGCACATGACCGTGCGCGAGAACCTCGGCTACGGGCTGAAGGTCCGGAAGACGCCGAAGGCCGAGGTCACGCAGAAGGTCGACGAGGTCGCGGGCATGCTCGGGCTCGAGCAGCTGCTCGACCGGCGGCCCGGCGCCCTCTCGGGCGGGCAGCGCCAGCGCGTGGCGATGGGCCGCGCAATCGTCCGCGAGCCGAAGGCGTTCCTCATGGACGAGCCGCTGTCGAACCTCGACGCGAAGCTCCGCGTCGGGATGCGGGCGCAGCTCTCCGCACTGCACGCCCGGCTCGGCACGACGACCGTCTACGTGACGCACGACCAGGTCGAGGCGATGACGCTCGGCCACCGCGTCGCGGTGATGCGCGACGGCCGCATCCAGCAGATCGACACGCCGCAGGTGCTCTACAACCGGCCCGCGAACCTCTTCGTCGCGGCGTTCATCGGGTCGCCCGCGATGAACCTCGTCGAGGCCGACTTCACCGGGAACGCGCTCGAGTTCGGCGGCTACCGGATCCCGGTGTCGGTCGACGGCGCGATCCCGTCGCGCGTGATCGTCGGCATCCGCCCGGAGGCGTTCTCCGACGCGGCGAACGCGGGGGCGTCGCTCCCGACGATCGACGCGACCGTCGAGGTGGTCGAGGAGCTCGGCCCGGACACGCTCGTGCTCTTCAACGTCGCAGAGAACAAGGTCGAGGTCGGCGAGATCCACGAGGAAGCCGGCGACGAGGAAGCCCTGCTGAAGATGGAGGGCGTCCCGTTCACCGCGCGGCTCGATCCGCACAGCACTCCGCGGCTCGGCGAGACGATCCGCCTGGCGGTCGACACGAGTCGCTTCCACTACTTCGATCCCGCTTCCGGCCTGCGGCTGGAGCCGCAGCAGAAGCCCGCGGCGCTCGCGCCGGCGCAGTAGCCGGGCGGCGATGCGGACGCGGGTCGCCGTCCTCGCGGCCGCAGGCGCCGTCGTGCTCGGCTGCGGCTCGGCGGGTGCCGCGCCGGCCGCGCCGTCGCGGCTGCCCGCCGGCGGGTCGATCGTCGGCGCACTCGAGGGAGCTCCGAGCGCGGCATTCCTCGCACGCGTCCGGGCGGGCGAGCTCGGCGGCGTGATCCTCGTCGGGCGGTCATGGACGCCGTCGGCGATGGCGACGACGACGGCGCGCCTGCAGCGGGCGGCGTGCGCGGCGGGCTCGCCGTTGCTGATCGGCGTCGACCAGGAGGGCGGAGTCGTGCGCAGGCTCCCGTGGGCCGCGCCGTTCGACTCGGCCGCCGCGCTCGGTGCGGCCGCCGACCCCGACCGGGTCGAGGCGGAGGCGGCCGACGCGGCGGCGGCGCTCCATTCCGTCGGCGTCGACGTCGACTTCGCTCCGGTCGCGGACGTGCGGTCACCGGCGTCGGCGTGGCTCGGCAGCCGCTCGTTCTCGAGCAACCCCGCCGTCGTGACGGCGCTCGTGCCGCGGTTCGTCGACGGCCTGCAGGAGTCGGGGATCGCGTCGACGGCGAAGCACTTCCCCGGCCTCGGCGACGCGCCCGCCAACACGGACGACGGCGTCGTGGTCGTGCACGCCCGCGCGGCCGCGCTTCGCCGCGACCTCGCCCCGTTCCGCGCGGCGATCGGCGCGGGTGTGCAGCTCGTGATGATCTCGAGCGCCGCATACCCGGCCCTCGACCGGAGCGGGACGCCGGCGACGTTCTCGCGGCCGATCGTGACGGGACTGCTGCGGCGGCAGCTCGGCTTTCGGGGCGTCGTCGTGACGGATGCGCTCGACGCGCCGGCCGCCGCGCGCACGCCGCACGCGCCTTCCCGTGCGATCGCCGCCGGCGTCGACCTGCTCCTCTACACGAGCGAGTCGGCGAGCGAAGCCGGCTACGCGAGCCTCGCCGCCGACGCCGCCGCGAGCCCGGCCCTCCGGAGCCGGCTGCAAGCCGCCTCGACGCGCATCACCGCCCTCAAACGGTGGCTCGCCGCCCGCGGCGGACCAGCCTGCGGCTGAAGCCGGCCCGCCCGCACCCCCACCCAAGGGTGGGGTCCGCGTCCCTCCGCCCTCGGCGTCGACGCTACCGGCGGAACCGGTACGGACGGGTCGCAGCTCTGTCCCGAAACCGTGTCCGACTCGTCGAACGTTCGAGGGGCCGGGCCATACGGGCGAACGCCGCCGCTCGTCCGCTTCGAACGCGAGCGGCGTTCAGAGCCCGAGCCGCTCGAGCGTCGCCTCGTCGCGGCGCCAGCGCGGGCGCACCTTCACGACGAGCTCGAGATACACCGTCCTCCCGAGCAGCTCCTCGATCTCGGGCCGCGCGCGCGTGCCGATCTCGCGCACCATCGTGCCGCCCTTGCCGACGACGATCTGCTTCTGCGACTCCGTCTCGACGAGGATGTTCCCGCGCACGACGGTCTCGCCCAGGTCCTCGACCTCGACCGAGATCGCATGCGGCACCTCGTCCCGCGTCAGCCACAGCGCCTTCTCCCGCACGAGCTCGGCCACCTGATGCTCGAGCGACAGATCCGTGCGCTGCTCCTGCGGGAAGTAGAGCGGCCCCTCCGGGAGCAGCCCCACGAGCTCGTCGCGCAACGCGGCGATCCCGTCCCCCGTCTTCGCGCTCACCGGATGGAGCGCGTGGAAGTCTCCGAGCCGGGCCGCCGCGTTCATCTGCTGCGCGATGTGCCCGGGCTTCAGCCGGTCGACCTTGTTCAGCGCGATCACGACCGGCACCCCGACCGCGAACACGCGCGACGCGATGAACCGGTCGCCCGCACCGATCCGCTCGCGCGCCGACAGCACGAACAGCACCGCCTCGACGTCCTCGAACGCGGAGTCCACCGTCCGCTGCATCCGCTCCGTCAGCGCGTCGAGCGGACGCTGGAACCCGGGGAGGTCGACGAGGACGAGCTGATGATCGTCCGCGTTCGCGATGCCGAAGATCCGGCGCCGCGTCGTCTGCGGCTTGTCGGAGACGATCGCGACCTTGCCGCCGCAGAGCGCGTTCACGAGCGTCGACTTGCCGACGTTCGGCCGGCCTGCAACGGCGACGAACCCCGACCGCATCACTCGGGGAGGTTCCACGTGTCCGGCAGGAGCGCCGACCCGGCGTACTCGGCGATCGTGCCGTCCTCGCGGCGGAAGTAGACGCGGCCGACCCGCCACTCGTGGAGCCACTGCCGGCAGCCGCCGCACGGCGACGCGGTGATCCCGACCGCCTCGATCTCGCCCGGGCGGACGCCCTCGCTCGCCGCCTTCGCGATCGCGGTCTTCTCCGCGCAGATGCCGAGCGGATACGCGGCGTTCTCGACGTTGACGCCGTCGAACGTGCGCCCGTCCGCCGTCAGCACCGTCGCGCCGACGCGATACCGCGAGTACGGCGCGTACGCATTCGCCGCCGCGACCTCCGCGTGCGCGACGAGCTCCTCGCCCGTCACGCCGCGCCGCCGCCGTAGAGGAAGTGGCCGTTCGCGGTGACGCGCAGGTCGAGCCCCGGGAGCTCGTCCGCGCCGCGGTAGTGCTTCACGATCCGGAACTCGCGCCCGTCCCCGAGCCGGCGCGTCTCGACGCCGGTCTGCGAGCGGCTCGTGTGCGTCGAGTCGCTCGGACTGCCGTTGTCGACGAGGAACACGCGCCCGCCCGGATTCAACGTCGAGCGGACGAGCGCCCAGAACGCGCCGAGCCGGTCGTCCGGCACGTGCGAGAGCCAGAACCCGAAGAAGCAGAGGTCGAACCGCTCGGCCGGCCGCCAGTCGAAGACGTCCGCGACGACCTGCTCCGCCCCGAAGTCGTTCAGCGCGAGCGTCTCCGCGTTCGCGTCGACGGCGACGACCCGCGTCGCGAGCGGCACGAGCCGGCGCGTCCAGATCCCCGTCCCGGCCGCGAGCTCGAGCACGTCACCGAGCGGCGCGAGCTCCGCGACCGCCCGCTCGACCTCCGCGACGTCTGCGAACCAGCGCGCCTCGTCCTCGGGCTCGAGCGTGTACCGGCCGCGCCGCCACCACCAGTCCTCGTACTCCGGCGCGCGGGCCGCGTAGTAGCGGCGCTGCTCTGCGAGCAATGCTTCGCTCACGACAGCACCTGGAACACGACGAGCGTGACGAGCGCGCCGAGCGCCCCGCCGTAGAAGACCTCGAGCGCCGAGTGGACGCCGGACTCGACGCGTGTCTGCGCGACGAGCAGCGCCATCACGAAGAAGAGCGACGAGACGAGGAAGCGGTGGTCGTCGCCGATCACGTACGTCGCCGCCATCCAGCCCGCGAACGCGACCGCCGCGTGGCCGGACGGCAGCCCGCCCCGCAGCGGCGTCCCGCGGCCGGTCCACGCCTTCGTCGCGATCACGATCAGGACGACGAGGACGAGGGCGACGAGCGTGATCTCCGCCGGCGCGTCGCGGACGCGGTCGAGCAGCCGCGCCGTCCGGTGCGCCGCCGCCTCCGAGAAGACGAGATAGCCGATCGCGAGCGCGGTGATCGACGCGATGAGGACCGCTCCGGCGGCGATGTCCTTCGCGAGCTTCGCGTTCGGGTCGAACGAGGTCGTCGACGCGTCGATCGCGCCCTCGATCGCCGAGTTGATCATCTCGGCGACGAGGACGAACGCGATCGCGAACAGGAGCGCGATCAGCTCGAGCCGCCCGACCCCGATCCACACGGCGGCGACGATGACCGCGATCGCGATGCCGAAGTGGATGCGCAGGTTCCGCTGCGTCCGGAGGACGTGGATGATCCCCTCGAACGCGTAGTTGAAGCTGTCGAGGAGCGTCGGCGCGCGGCCGGGCGCCGGCGGCGGCGCGACGCGCGGCCGGCGCGGCGGCTCCGGCGGCCGCTCCTCACCCTGCGGGCGGGGCGTGGTGACACTCATCGAAACTGCGCCTCCCGCGCCTCCATCTCGGAGCCGTGGTCGTAGCCGACGAGATGGAGCACCGCGTGGACGAGCGGTGCGCGCCACTCCTCGCCGACCACCTGCGGACAGACGACGACGTCGCCGAGCTGGCGCGGCACGCCGTCCGGGATCTCGTCCAGCCCGTCGATCGGGAACGCGAGCGCGTCCGTCGCCTCGTCGACGCCGAGATGCTCGAGCTTCAGCGCGCGGCTCTCGTCGGGCCCGACGAGGACGAGGCCGAGGTCGCCGTCGGTCACGCCCTCCGCGCCGAGCACGTCGCGTACGAGCGCAACCGCCGACGTCTCGTCGAACGCGACGCCGGACCGGTTCTCGATCTCGACCGCGATCACGACTGCCGCGCCGTTCCCGTCTCCTCGGCGTGCCGCTTGTACGCCTCGACGATCCGTTGCACGAGCTTGTGCCGAACGACGTCCTGGTGCGAGAAGTGCACGAACGCGATCCCGTCGATCGACTCGAGGATGTTCTGCACCTGGATCAGCCCCGACGCCTGTTCGCGCGGCAGGTCGATCTGCGTGATGTCGCCGGTGACGACGACCTTCGAGCCGAAGCCGAGCCGCGTCAGGAACATCTGCATCTGCTCGGGCGAGGTGTTCTGCGCCTCGTCGAGGATGATGAAGCTGTCGTTCAGCGTGCGGCCGCGCATGAACGCCAGCGGCGCGACCTCGATCGTGCCGCGCTCCATGAACGCGTTCAGCTTCTCCGGGTCCATCGTGTCGTACAGCGCATCGAAGAGCGGCCGCATGTACGGGTCGACCTTCGCGAGCACGTCGCCGGGGAGGAAGCCGAGCCGCTCGCCGGCCTCGACGGCGGGCCGCGTCAGGATGATGCGGCCGACCTGCCGCTCCGAGAGCGCGGCGACGGCGAGCGCGATCGCGAGGTAGGTCTTGCCGGTGCCGGCGGGGCCGATCCCGAAGGTGACGGTGCGGGTGCGGATCGCGTCGACGTACCGCTTCTGCGTCACCGTCTTCGGCGTGATCCGCTTGCCGCGGTGCGACCAGACGATGTCGTCGAAGATCGTGCGGACGTCCTCCGCCTCGTCCATCGCGTTGAGGACGGTGTCGATCGTCCCGGCGCCGATCTCCTGGCCGCTCTCGACGAGGTCGACGAGCTCCTCGACGACCGCGCGCGCCTCGGCGACCTTCCGGTCGTCGCCCTCGAGGGTGAGCCGGTTGCCGCGGAGGTTGACGCTGCAGCCGAGCCGGTCGCGGAGCGCGCCGAGCACGCCGTCGCCGATCCCGGCGAGCTCCGCCGCGACCTCGTTCGGGACGTCGAGGACTTCCTGCACCCTCCTCAGTGTAGGAGCAGCGGCGCCCGGAGCGGCCTAGCCCGGAACGCGGACGTCGGCCCCGTCTCCCCGGTTGCCGGCCTCGTCGACGGCCGCGACGACCACGGTCTTCCCGCGGACGCGCGCGGCGGGAAGCGACACCGAGGTCGTCGTCACGAGGATCGGCGCCGCCCCCGCGAACGAGACGCGGTAGCCGCGGAGCCCGATCGGGTCCGGCACGCGCGCCCAGCTGACGACGACGCGCTGACCGACCTTCCGAGCGCGCAGCGCCCGCACCTGCGCCGGCGGCACCGTGTCCTTCGTCAGCTTCCCGCTCGCGTCGACGATCCCGTAGCCGACCTTGAAGCGAAGCGTCGTCGCCGGGCCGAGGAAGCCGCCGTCGTCGACGGTCCGCAGCACCCACGTCAGCACTTGCCCGATCGACCCGGTCGTGACGACGGCAGGGTCCTGCGTCTCCTGCTGGAACGTCCCGTCCTCGTCGTAGATGCGGAGGTCGACGTTGTTGTTCTCCGGCTTCGTGTCCCAGCTCATCGTCACGTCGAGCCCGTCGCTCGTCGCGGTCGCGACGACGGCCGGCGCCGGCGGCAGGGTCACGTCGAGGTCGTAGAGGAGCCCCGAGTTCCGGACGTCCCACCACGAGCCCGTGTGGCCGTAGTAGTCGTCGCGGCCGACGTCGAGCCGGAGGTTCCCGAGCGAGTCGCCGTCCGCGAGCACCGCCTTCATCAGGTCGTCCGGGCTGTCGCACACGTGCCCGCCGTTGCACGAATGCGGCGCCTCGTCCGGCACGGCCCCCATCCCGTGCGTCATCTCGTGCGTCGCGACGACGGCGCGCGTCGCGTCGTCGGTCTCCATCCCGCACGTCTGGAGGTAGACGATGCTGAACGCCCACTCGGGGTCGGCCGTCGCGCCCTGGCCGCAGACGCCGAACTCCTCGCCGACGTGGAGCGAGCCGTCGTAGTAGACGACGTAGCCCTTGTCCGGGCTGTCGAACCCGTCGGCCTCGAGGTCGGCGACGATCTGGTTGTACGACTCGTCGGCGTTCGCGTGCGCGAGGTGCGCGACCGAGATGTCGACGCGCTCGTAGTCGCTCGCGCAGCCGGGCGCCTGGAGGAGGTCGAACCGCGGCTTCCGCGTCGAGTCCTGTCCGACCCACCAGTCGCTCATCGCCGCGACGTCGCCGACGATGCGCGGCGCGAAGAAGCCGAAGCGGTCCGGCGCGCCGGACGGGATCGCGTAGATCGCGTGCCACTCGAACGCGCTGACGGCGTCGGGCTGGTCGGTCGCCGGCTCACCGGCGCCGCACCACGGCAGCGGGCCGGCGGCCGCGTTCCCCGGGAGCGACAGCGCGACGACGGCGGCTGCGAGGACGACGAGCGCGGCCGCGGCGCGCAGGCGCACTACGCGAGTTTCTCTCTGACGATCTGGCTCACGACCGAGCCGTCGGCCCGGCCTGCGATCTGCGGCATCACGTCGGCCATCACGCGGCCGAGGTCGGCCATGCTCGTCGCGCCGACCTCAGCGATCGCGTCGTCGACGATCTCCTCGATCTCGTCCTCGGAGAGCGGCTCCGGCATGAACTCCTCGAGGACCTCGAGCTCGTACTCCTCGGCTTCCGCCTGCTCCTCGCGGCCGCCGGTGCGGAACGCCTCCGCCGCCTCGACGCGTCGCTTGCGCTCGCGCTGGAGGACCTGGAGCTCCTCGTCGTCGGAGAGCGGGCGCTGGAGCTCCTTCTCCGAGCTCTTCAGCGCGTTGAGGATCAGGCGCAGCGCGTCGCGGCGGTCCGCGTCGCGCTCCTTCATCGCGTCCTTCAGCTCGTCCTCGATCGTCGCGATCAGGCTCACGCCATCCTCCCGGTCAACCCTCCGCTCAAGACGTGCCAGTGCAGGTGGAAGATCGTCTGGCCGGCTCCCGAACCGGCGTTGACAACGACACGGTAGTCCGTCAGGCCCTCTTTGTCAGCAACCTCGGCGACGAACTCGAGCATCCGCTTGGCCTCGTCGGGCGGGAACTCCGCGATGTGGTGGAAGGAGTCGACGTGCCGCTCGGGCAGGATCAGCAGGTGCGTCTCGGCCTGCGGGTTGATGTCGCGGATCGCGACGAAGCCGTCGGTCGCGGCGACGTGGTCGCCCTCGCGGTAGAGCGTGCAGAAAAGGCAGTCGTCAGGCAGCGCGGATCCCCTCCTCCGAGACGGCGGCCGCGGTGACACGTACGAGCTCGCCGACCGGCGCGGATTCGTGGACGAGCCACGGCGAGTAGTCGTCGCCGTAGCCGCGGCCGGGGCGGTCGACGAGGACGACGTCGTCGCGTCCGATCTTCGTCCGCCAGCGGGCGAGGCAGGCCTCGTGCGACGCGGCGCGGAGGCGGGCGCTCCGTTCCTTCTTCGTGTGCGGCGGAACGGTGTCGTCGGCCGCGGTGACGGTGCCGGGGCGCGGCGAGTACGGGAAGACGTGGATCTTCGTGAGGCCGGCGTCGCGCGCGGTGCGCAGGGTGCCCGCGAACGCGGCCTCGTCCTCCGTGGGGAACCCGACGATGACGTCGCTCGTGAGGTTGAACTCGTCCTGGAGCGGCGCGAGGCGCCGGAGGTAGGTCGCGGTCGTGTAGCGGCGGCCCATCGCGCGGAGGACGCCGTCGTCGCCGGACTGGAGCGGGACGTGGAGGTGGCGGCTCACCGTCGGCGTGTCGCGAAGCGCGGCGACGAGCTCGTCGTCGACGTGGTTGATCTCGATCGAGGAGAGGCGCAGCCGCTCGAGCCCCGGCGTCGCGCCCGCCTCGCGGACGAGGCGCGGCAGGTCGTAGCCGGCGGCGCGATCGCGGTAGCAGCCGAGGTTGATACCGGTGAGGACGACCTCGCGGTGACCCTGGCCGACGCGGCGGCGGATCTCCGCGAGGACGGCGTCGGCGGTACGGCTGCGCGACGCGCCGCGCACGAGCGGGATGACGCAGAACGCGCACGAGAAGCTGCAGCCGTCCTGCACCTTCACGAACGCACGGACGCGGTCGAGGCGCGCGTCGGCCCGGACGCAGCCGATCGCGCCGACGTCGCGGGCGACGAACTCCGACGTCTCCTCGCTCCGCCGCGCGACGACGACGACGTTCTCCGGCAGCCCGGCGAACGCGTCGGCGGCGAGGTTCGCGCCGCAGCCGGTGACGTAGACGCGGCGGTGCGCCCGCGCGGCGCGCGCCGCCTCCTTCCGCGACTTCGTCACGGCCTCGTGGGTGACGCAGCAGGTGTTGACGACGGCGACGTCGGCGCCGTCGCCGAGCTCGGCGTGCCCGTCCGCGAGCAGCTGCTCGCGCACGTCGTGCGCGTCGACATGAGAGACCTTGCAACCGAGAAAGCGGATCGAGAACGTCGTCATGCCTGCGGGACTGTAGACCGCCGGCGCTACGGACGGAGCTCGCGCTCGACCTCGTCGAGCCAGCGCTCGTGTGTTTCGAGGAGCGCGCGGCCGAGCCGGTGGACGAGCCGGAGGTAGCGCTCGCGGTGCGGCAGCGTCGACGCGATCTCGTCCGCGGTGTCGAAGCGTGCACGCTGCGCCTCGAGCTCGGCGCGGAGCGCGGCGAGGCTCTCGAGGAGGGTCGCGTCGTCCGCGAGGTCGCCGGCGAGCACGCGAACGACCGCCTCGTTCTGGATCCGCGGCAGCGGCGTCGGCTCCGCGATCCACGCGCGGAGCGCCGCCCGGCCCGCCGGCGTGAGCTCGTAGTGCGTCCGCTCGGTCGTCCGCCCCGGCTCCTTCCGCGACCGGAGGTAGCCGAGCCGCTCGAGCCGCTTCGGCTCCGCGTACCACTGGCTCTCGGCGGCGTTCCAGTAGAGGCCGCCCTGCTGGCGCATCATCCGCGCGAGGTCGTGCGGGCCCGCGCCGCCCGCGCCGACGAGCGCGAGGACGGTGTAGGCGAACGGCGTGAGGCGGTCGCTTGACAAGACTCCGGTTCGGAGTCTACAGTCCGCGTCAAGACTCCGTTTCGGAGCCTAGGAGAGGAGACGCCATGAGCACCCTGCTCGCAACGCCGCGGCCCGAGCCGCGCTGGTTCATCGACAACCTCGCGCGCGTCCACGTGCGCGGCGACGACACGGACGGCCGCTACGGCGTCGTCGAGCTCGCCGGCCGCGCCGGGGACATGCCGCCCCTCCACGTGCACCACGGCGTGGACGAGCTCTTCTACGTCCTCGAGGGTCGGATGACGCTCTTCCTCCCGGGCGAGCACGTCGAGCTCGAGGCCGGCGACGCGTTCCGCGCACCCCGCGACGTCCCGCACGTCTACCGCGTCGATTCGGAGACCGCCCGCTGGCTCGCGTTCTGCGAGCCGGCCGGATTCGACGCGTTCGTCCTCGAGACGAGCGAGCCCGCCGCAGCCGACGAGCTGCCGCCCGCCGGACGGGCGCACGATCCGGCCGCGCTCGCCGAGGCGGGTGCGCGGTACGGGATCGAGCTGCTCGGGCCGCCCGGCGCGCTTCCCTAGCCGGTCCGCCGGAACAGGTCGGCCGCCCAGCCGTCGGCGGTGCGGCGGTCGGCCCGTTCCCAGCCGCTGAGCTGCGGCGTGTCCCGGTCGAGATAGCCCGAGGTGACGAAGAGCGGCGCGGGGATCCGCGACGCCAGCGCCTCGACGACGTCGAGGGCGACGTTCGCGACGGCGACGTCCGTCCGCGGCAACTCGCCCGCGAGGCCGTTCGCGACGACGGTCGTCACCTCGACCCGGTTCACGCGTGCGTTCGCGGTCGTCGCCTCGATCGCGGCCTCGTCCAGGTCGATTCCGACGACCGGCGCGAAGCCGAGCTTCGCGGCGCCGATCGAGAGCACGCCGGAACCGCAGCCGACGTCGAGGAGCGAGCCGAGGTCGAGGTCCTGGAGCAGCGCGAGCGACAGGCGCGTCGTCGGATGCGCGCCCGTTCCGAACGCGCGGCCCGGGTCGATGACGATCGGCTCGAGTCCGGCGGCCGGTTCCTCCCACGGCGGGCCGACCCAGAACCGGCCGACGGCGACGCCGTGGTGGAACTCGCGCCACGAGTCCTCCCAACCCTCGCGGACATCGTCGGTCTCGACGACGTCGAAGCCGATCGGCGGCTCGTCCGCGTAGACCGCGTAGGCGCCGTCGAGCTCCTCGACGCCCTCGGGGAACAGGTGCAGGAGGAGCACGAGCTCGGCCTCGCCGCCGACGATGACGTAGCGCTTCAGCGGAACGCGCTCTTGATCTTCCCGAAGATGCTCTCGTCCCGCGTGTACGTCTTCTCGTCGGCGCCGGCCGCGAAGTCCTCGAGGAGCCGGCGCTGCTCGTCGGTGAGGTTGTGCGGCACGACGACGTTGACGAGCACGCGCTGGTCGCCGCGGCCGAAGCCCTGGAGCACAGGCATGCCGCGCCCGCGGAGGACGACGACCTCGCCGGGCTGCGTCCCCGCCGACAGCTCGAGCTCGTGCTCGCCGTCGAGCGTCGGGATCGTGACCGTCGCGCCGAGCGCGGCCTGCGTCATCGTCAGGTCGACGGTCGAGAACACGTCGTCGCCCTCGCGGACGAAGCGCGGGTCCGGCTTCACGTGCACCTGGATGTAGACGTCGCCCGCGCGGCCGCCGGGTCCGCCGGCGTGACCCTCGCCGGGGATCCGGATCCGCTGGCCGTCGTGGATGCCGGCGGGAATGTCGACCTCGAGCGTGCGCTCCTCGACGACGTGGCCCGCTCCACGACAGACGCTGCACTGCCGCTCGACCTTGCGGCCGGAGCCCGAGCAGGTGGGGCACGTCTGGGTGCGGACGAACTCCCCGAAGACGGTGCGCGAGATCTGCTGGAGGCGGCCGGCGCCGCCGCACGTCGGGCAGGTCGTCACGGCGCTGCCGGGCTCGGCGCCGTCGCCGTTGCAGTGGGAGCAGACGACCGACGCCCCGAACACGGCCTCGCGCTTCACGCCCTTTGCCGCCTCGACGAGCTCGATCTCGACGAGCGCGCCGACGTCCGCACCGCGGCCGCGGCCCGCGCGTCCGCCGAGCAGGTCGTCGCCGAAGAACGCCGCGAAGAGGTCGGAGAGGCTGCCGAAGTCGACCGACCCCGGCTGGAAGCCGCCGCTGCGGAGGCCCGCGTGGCCGTAGCGGTCGTACAGCTCGCGCGTCTCGGACTTCGAGAGCACCTCGTACGCCTCGACGACCTCGCGGAACCGCTCCTCGGCGTCGGGCGCGTCGGAGACGTCCGGGTGGAGCTCGCGCGCGAGGCGGCGAAACGCCTTCTTTATCTCCGCCTCGCTCGCGTCGCGCGGGACGCCGAGGAGCTCGTAGTAGTCGCGCTCGGCGGTCGCCATCAGCGCTCGTCGTAGATCGACTCGACGAAACGCGAGAGCTCGGTCGCGGCGGAGCGGACTGCGCCGACCGCCTTCTCGTAGTCCATCCGGACCGGGCCGACGATGCTGACCGCGCCGAGCGCGCGGTGGACGAGCCCGTAGCACGCGCCGACGAGCGCGATCTCGTGGAGCGCCGGATGGGCGAGCTCGTGTCCGACGCGGACGTACGGGCGGCGGGTGTCCTGCGGCGAGCCGAGCACCTCGAGCATGGCGGCGCGCTTCTCGACGAGCTCGAAGAGGCTGCGATATGCCTCGAGCTCCTCGTTGCGCACACCGCCGAGGAGGTCGGCGGCGCCGCCGACGTAGAGCCGCTGCTCGGCGGACAGCACGTCGACGAACGCCGGGCGAAGCGACGCGAGGAACGCCCGCTCGCGCGGCGACAGGCTCGCGTCCTCGAAGCGGCGGCGGAGCAGCGCCGTTCCGAGCTGAAGCCCCGAGACGGTCTCGTTCAAGTACTCGCCCGCCCACTGCGCGAGGCCGGGGTCGACCGGCTCGTCGAAATGGAACTGCCGCTTCGTCACGCCGCCGGCGGACGTGATGATCACGACCATCACGAGCTCGGGCTGCAGGAGCAGCACCTCCACGTGGCGGACGTGCGTCGCCTCGAGCGGCGGCGCGGACACCAGCGCGAGCAGCCGCGTGACCTGCGACAGCATCTCCGTCGTCGACTGCAGCGCCGACTCGACCTCGGGCCGCGTCGTGTGAAGGTCGAGCGGGAACGCGGCCGGCTGAGGATCGAGCCGGCCGAGCAGCTCGTCGGCGTAGTAGCGGTACCCGCGCTCGGTCGGCACGCGCCCGGCGGACGTGTGCGGATGCATGAGCAGCCCGAGGCTCTCGAGCTCGGCGAGCTCCGCGCGCACCGTCGACGGCGACGCGTTCAGCGACGACCGCTCGACGAGCGTCTTCGAGCCGACGGGCTGCCCGGTCGCGACGTACTCCTCGACGACGCGGCGGAGGATCTCCTGCTGCCGCATGGTCAGCTGCACGGTGTCTGCCTGAGCGGGCATTTGCAGGGATTTTAGCCGCGCGCCGCGACGCTCCCGCTCATGCCAAGAGCTCGGCCGTCACCGCACCGCCGAGGAAGCGGCCGCGCTCGGTCAGCGTCAGCGCCCGGCCGTCCGCGACGCGCTCGGCGAGTCCCAGCTGCTCGACACGCGCGAGCCCGCCCGCGTCGAGCGCGGCGTCGAGGCCGGCGAGCGAGAGCGGCTCGTCGAGCCGCAGCCCGAGCATCACGCGCTCGCGCGCGCGCACCTCGCCGACGAGCGGCTCCACCTCGCGGTCCGGCACGCGCCCCGCTCCGAGCGCCTCCAGGTAGCGCCCGAGCTGCGGCGTGTTCCGCCGTCGCACGTTCTCGATTGTCGAAACCGCGCCGATCCCGAGCCCGAGGTAGTCGCGGCCGAGCCAGTAGGCCAGGTTGTGCCGCGCGCGTACGTCGCGCCCGCCCGCGTCTTCCGGCGCACGGCAGAAGTTGGCCGTCTCGTACCAGCGGTAGCCGGCGCCGCTCAGCCGGGCGACGACGCGCTCGAAGTAGTCCTCCATCGCGTCGGCCTGGCGGGCCAGCTCCTCTCCCCAGGCATGGGTGAAGCGCGTCCCCGGCTTCGCCTCGAGCTCGTAGCAGGAGAGGTGCTCCGGCTCGAGTGCGAGGGCGTCGTCGAGGTCCGCCTCGAGATCGGCGGCGCTCTGGCCGGGGATCCCGTAGACGAGATCGAGCGAGACGTTGTCAAATTGGGCATCGCGAAGATGATGCACGGCGCGCCGGACGTCGTCAGGTCCGGCAACACGCTCGAGGACGCGCAGCAACTCCGGCCGGAAGGTCTGCGCCCCGAGCGAGACGCGCGTCACGCCGGCGGCGCGGAGAGCCCGGGCGAGCTCCGGCGTCACCGTCTCCGGGTTCGCCTCGACCGTCACCTCGTCCGCGTCGGGGAGCGCGTCGAGCAGCCGCACGAGCTCCGGCAGCGCGGTGAAGGTCGGTGTCCCGCCGCCGAGGAAGACCGTCTCGAGCCGGGCCGCAAGCGCGTCGCGCTCGAGCTCCAGCTCGCGCAGCAGCGCGTCGACGTACGCGGCGTGCTGTCCTCCGCGCCCGACGACGGTGACGAAGTCGCAGTAGCCGCACCGGTGCGCGCAGAACGGGAGGTGCACATAGAGGTGGCGAACGCCGCCGCTCACGACTCGGGCCTCCGCGGACGCGCGACGAGCTCGCCGCCGCAGTTCGGGCACACGTGCGCGAGCTCCGACGCGCACCCGATGCAGAACGTGCACTCGTACGAGCAGATCGCCGCTGCGCCGTCCGGCGCCAGCGCCGCGCCGCAGCGCTCGCACTCGGCACGCAGTTCGAGCGCCATCAGCTCTTCCCCGTCTGGCCGATGTTGAGGACGGCGAGGAACGCCTCCTGCGGCACCTCGACCATCCCGACCTGCTTCATCCGCTTCTTGCCCTTCTTCTGGTTCTCGATCAGCTTGCGCTTGCGCGTGATGTCGCCGCCGTAGCACTTCGCGAGCACGTCCTTGCGCCGCGCCTTCACCGTCTCGCGCGCGATCACGCGCGACCCGATCGCGGCCTGGATCGGCACGTCGAACATCTGACGCGGGATCTCCTCGCGCAGCTTCTCGACGAGGAGCTTGCCGCGCTCGTACGCGAAGTCGCGATGCACGATCAGCGACAGCGCGTCGACCGTCTCGCCGCCGACGAGCACGTCGACGCGCACGAGGTTCCCCGGCCGGAAGCCCGACAGGTCGTAGTCGAACGACGCGTAGCCGCGCGTGCGCGACTTCAGCTGGTCGTAGTAGTCGAGGACGATCTCCGCGAGCGGGAGCTCGTAGGTGAGATGCACGCGCTCCGGCGAGAGGTACTCGAGCTGGTCGAACGTGCCGCGCCGGTCGTTGTTCAGCTCCATCACCGCGCCGACGTACTCCTTCGGGACGATGATCGAGGCTCGGACGTACGGTTCCTCGACCTCCTCGACCTCCTCGGGGAACTCGGCCGGGTTGTGCACCTCGACGAACTCCGTCGCGTTCTTCTGGCGCACGCGGTACGCGACGTTCGGCGCGGTGACGAGCAGGTCGAGGTCGAACTCGCGCTCGAGCCGCTCGCGCACGATCTCCATGTGCAGGAGCCCGAGGAAGCCGCAGCGGAATCCGAAGCCGAGCGCCTGTGACGTCTCCGGCTCGTAGAAGAGCGCGGCGTCGTTCAGCTTCAGCTTCTCGAGCGCGTCGCGCAGCTCGGGGTACGCGTCGGAGTCCGTCGGGAAGAGCCCCGCGAACACCATCGGCTTGACGTCCTTGTAGCCCGGCAGCGGCTGCGTCGCGCGGCGCGCGACCGACGTGAGCGTGTCGCCGACGCGAAGGCTCGAGAGGTCTTTGAGCCCAGTGATCACGTAACCGACCTCGCCGGCGGAGAGCGACTCGACCGGCGTCATCGTCGGCGAGAAGAAGCCGAGCTCCTCCGCGTCGAACCGCGTTCCCGTCGCCATCGTCTGCAGCGCCTCGCGCCGGGAGAACGAGCCGTCGACCACGCGCACGAACGCGAGCACGCCGCGGTACTGGTCGTACGACGAGTCGAAGACGAGCGCCCGCGGCGGCGCGTCCGCCTCGCCCGCCGGCGCCGGCACGCGCTCGATGATCGCGTCGAGGACGTCGGGCACGCCGACTCCGGTCTTCGCCGAGATCCGCAGCACGTGCGTCGGGTCGTCGCCGAGGAGGTCCGCGACCTCGACCGACGCGCCGTCCGGATCGGCCTGCGGCAGGTCGATCTTGTTCACGACGGGGACGATCTCGAGCCCGTTCTCGATCGCGAGGTACGCGTTCGCGAGCGTCTGCGCCTCGATCCCCTGCGCCGCGTCGACGACGAGCAGCGCGCCCTCGCACGCCTGGAGCGACCGCGACACCTCGTACGTGAAGTCGACGTGGCCGGGCGTGTCGATGAGGTTCAGCTCGTAGCCCTTCCAGCTAACGCGAACGGCCTGCGCCTTGATCGTGATCCCGCGCTCGCGCTCGAGCTCCATCGAGTCGAGCACCTGCGCCCGCATCTCCCGCGCGGAGACCGCCTCGGTCAGCTCGAGGATGCGGTCCGCGAGCGTCGACTTGCCGTGGTCGATGTGCGCGATGATCGAGAAGTTGCGGATCCTGCTCTGGTCCAAAGGGCCTCCGCGGCGATGGTACTGGTCAAGCCGTTTCCCCTGGTATTCGGGGATTCGCGGCGTTTTCCGTTTCTGCTGTTGAAGTAGTAATCGCCGCGTTTTCGCGTCGGCGTGAGGTCTCGGTGAGGTCTCGCCGGGGCCTCGTGAAAATGACCGACCCGCGTTGGTGGCGCGGGCCGGTCGGGACAGCTGCGGACACGCGGCGCATGTGGGGCGTCGGTGAGCTCGAGGATGCGGTCGGCGAGCGTCGACTTGCCGTGGTCGATGTGGGCGATGATCGAGAAGTTGCGGATGCGGTCGAGCGGGGTCATTGCAGATCAGCGTACTTCAACCACAGATGAACACAGATAGACACAGATCCGCAC